>JBJTWK010000104.1:0-4561 GCA_046081705.1 Actinomycetes bacterium
CCGGGCGTCACCTGGCTGCCGTGGGGGACCACCCGGGTGCCGTCGCTCGTCCTGCTGCGGCAGATGCTGCCGTCGCCCGGGTACACGAACGCGGCGGCTCACCTCGCGCCGGGTCAGCCCGCGGTCGTCGTCATGGGGGCCGACGCGCCGCGTGCGGCGTACTGCGACCGAACCACCTTCGAGCGCGGGGGCGCGACGGCCTGCGGGCTCTGAGGGATCAGGCGAGCGCGGCGCGCACGCCTGCGGCGAAGCGCGCGACGTCGGCCTCGGTGGTGTCCCACGCGGTCATCCACCGGACCTCGTTGCGGCTCATGTCCCACGGCCAGAAGAACGACCAGGCCATGAGCGGCTCGATGACGTCGGGCGGGAGCACCGGGAACACGCTGTTCACTGCCGGCGCGCGGGCGAACTCGACGCCGGGGATGTCGCGGGTCGCGTCGTACAGCGTGCGCGCCATCGCGTTCGCGTGGGTGGCGAGATCGATCCAGAGCCCGTCGTCGAGCAGCGCCGTGAACTGCGCCGCGATGAACCGCATCTTCGACGGCAGTTGGGTGACGTTCTTGCGGAGGTACCGGCTGCGGGCCGCGAGCGCAGGGTCGAGGTAGACGACCGCCTCGCCGTGGGCCATGCCGGCCTTCGTGCCGCCGAACGACACGACGTCGACACCGGCGTCGACGGTGAAGGATCGCAGCGCCGCGATGGAGCCGCCGAGTGCGGCCGTCGCGTTCGCGATCCGGGCGCCGTCGAGGTGGACCCGCATCCCCATGCGGTGTGCGACCTCGCTGAGGCCCCCGATCTCGTCGGCCGAGTACAGGGTGCCGGACTCGGTGCTCTGGGTGATCGAGAGCACGCCCGGCTGCGCGTGGTGCTCTGCGCCGATGAGGTGGTGCAGCGGCTCGAGCTGCTCGGGGCGCAACTTCCCGTCCGCGGTGGGCAGGGTGAGGATCTTGGCGCCGAGCACCCGTTCCGGCGCGCCGGTCTCGTCGACCGCGATGTGGGCCCCCTCGGCGCAGACGACGCACTCGGCGGGCCGCAGCGTGGAGGCGAGCGCGAGCACGTTCGCCCCGGTGCCGCTCCACACGAGTCGCGTCACGGTGCTCGCGCCGAAGAGTTCGCGGAAGCGGGCCTCGGCCCCTTGGGTCCACGGATCGGCGCCGTAGGCGACGGCGTGGCCCTCGTTGGCGGAGATCATCGCCTCGAGGACGCGCGGGTGCACCCCGGCGGAGTTGTCGCTCGCGAATGAACGCGCGGGCGGAGCGGGCAGGGCCGTCATCGGCGCAGTATTGCCGAACCCGACGCGGCCCGGTCGCTCAGGTGCGTCCGTCGCCGTCCGGCTCGTCGTCCCAGTCGTCCTCATCGAGGTCGGGGAGTTCGATGCCGCGTGCCGCGCACAGTTCGCGGTAGGTGGGCGGTGCCACGGCGGAGCACGGTGACGGCTCGTCGAGGATCCGGTAGGCGTGCGAGCCGACGGTGATGAGGTCATCGCCGAGCAGGTGGGCGCAACGACGATCGACCGCGCGCTCGGCGCGCAGGGCGGCGGGGTCGTGGTTCCACCCGGTGCGACGTTCGCCGTCGACCTCGTAGGTGACCCAACCGGCGTCGTCGATGCCGACCACGCGGCAGGGGACGTGCTCGTACGTCGAGATGCGGTGGATGACGGCCCGCCAGTAGATCGAGTGCGTACCCAGGTGGCAGGGCGGCCGGGCCGCGTCGGGCGTGGTGGTGTCGCGGGGTGGGCGCGGCATGGTTCCTCCTCATCGATCCCGGCGGTGGCACCGTGGCCGGATGGCTCGGTCGCCGTCCCGTCGTCGAGCCGGGTCTCTCGGGGCGCTCGTGATGGGTGAGTGGCGCGGAACCTACGCAGGGGGTCGGACACCGCTCGTCCCGACGGTGGATGTCCGACCCCCTCCCCATAATGGAGGGCGACGACGAACGGCTGCGGATGACCAGCAGCGGACGATCAGCAGCGGACGACCGCTCGCGGAGGAACGGGCCGAGGGGCCCGAGGACGGAGACACCATGGCCACGACCGAGAACACGACCGAGAACACGACCGACGGCTCAACGGACCACTCGACCGACCACCTCGAACTCCCGGGGACCTGCGTCCAGTGCGCCATCGGCGCGTTCGTCGGTGCGGCGGTGGGGGACGCGCTCGGGGCGCCCTTCGAGTTCCTGCCCGCCGGCGTCTTCGCCGAGACCAACCCCGGGCCCCGGCTCGGTGGCATCGGCGAGATGCGGGGCGGCGGCACCTACTCGTGGCGTCCGGCCGAGTTCACCGACGACACCCAGATGGCCCTCGCCCTCGCCGCCTCCCTGCTCGAGCAGGGTGGTCTCGACCTCGCCGACCTCTGGATGCGCTGGCGCCACTGGGCCGCGCAGGCGCCGGACGTCGGGGTCCAGACCGGTTCGGTCCTGCGGTCCGACGACCACGTCGGCGCCGCCGCCGCCCACCACCACCGCACCGGCCGCTCGGCCGGCAACGGCTCGGTGATGCGCAACGCTCCCATCGGGATCCTGGGCGCGCGGCTCACCCTCGACCAGGTCATCGCGCTCGCCATCGCCCAGGCCACGCTCACCCACCACGACCCGCACAACGGCTACGCCGCCGCCATCCACGCCGGCATGATCCGGGCCGGGGTGCTCGGCCAGGACGTGTTCGCCGCCATTGACGACGTGCTCGACCGACTTCCGAGCGACGCCCGCGAGACCTGGGGCCCGCTGCTGGGCGCGGACTACGAGGCGGTGCCGGACGACCCGAACGGCAACGTGTTCACCTGCCTCGCCCAGGCCGTGTGGGCCGTGCGCGGGGCGACCTCGTTCGAGGACGCGATGGTCCGTGCCATCTCCCTCGGCCTCGACACCGACACGGTCGCCGCCGTCGCCGGCGGCATCGCCGGTGCCCGCTGGGGCATCCAGGCGATCCCGAGTCGTTGGACCACCTACCTCAACGGTCGGGTGGGTCGCGGTCGCGACGACGCCGGCGAGCTGCTCGCAGACGAGTACGACTACGCGGCCCTGCAGGCCATCGCCCGAGCGCTCGTCGGGAAGGGGCCGGCGCCGGACCAGGTCGCCGACCGCCCGGGCGGCCCGACCCGCGTGCACGACGACGTCCCGCTCTTCGCCGCCGACCTCGGTGGGGCGATGCGGGCGACGCCGGACTTCGCGGTCATCTCGCTGTGCCGCACGAACGGTGCGTTCACGGAGTTCCCGGTGCGGCGCGAGGTCTACCTCGTCGACCGTCCCGGTCCGGAGCACAACGCCGACCCGCTCGCGGTGCTCGAGGACGTGGTGGCGACCATCGACGCGTTCCTGACCGAGGACCCGGAGCGCCCGGTGCTCGTGCACTGCCACGGGGGTCGCAGCCGTACCGCCCTCGTGCTCAAGGCGTGGGCGATGCGGCGCCACGGGTGGACCGAGGAGGAGGCGCACGCCTGGCTCGAGGCCCGCTGGGACCGCATCGACCGCACGAACCCGACCTTCGTCGACCTCCTCCGGAACGAGTGGACCTGACCGAGGTGCGGCCGGGGCACGGCTAGGTTCCGCGTCGTGACCGACGTGCACCGCACCGCCCCCACGAACTTCGCCGCGATCGACTTCGTCGGCGCGTGGCCCGAACGGATCATCGAGTGGGACGCACCCGAGGTCGACGCCCCGCTCGAGCTCCACGTGACCGACGCGCCGGCCGTGGGCACGGAACAGGGCGCGTTCCTGCTCCTGCACGGTGAGCCGTCCTGGTCGCTGCTCTACGAGCGGTGGATCCCGCGGTTGACCGCCGCCGGGTTCCGCTGCGTCGCCCCCGATCTCGCCGGGTTCGGACGCTCCGACAAGCCGACGTCCGACGCCTGGTACTCGTACGAGCGTCACTGCGCATCGGTGCGCCACGTCATCCGGACGCTCGACCTCCGACGGATCCACCTCGTGGTCCAGGACTGGGCCGGCCCGATCGGCCTGCGCCAACTCGTCGACGATCCGGTCCGCTTCGCGCGGGCGTTCATCTTCAACACCTGGCTCCACCGCGACGACTTCTGCTACTCCGACGGTGTGCGCCTGTGGCGGCGGATGGCGATGGACCCCGATGCGCTCGGCGGTGACATGCCGACGGGACGGATCGTCGCCGGCACGATGCGGCGCGAGCACGCCGATGCGGAGTGGGTCGCGGCGGCCTTCGACGCGCCGTTCGACGGGTACGCGTCGAAGGCCGGGGCACGGGCGTTCCCGGCGATGATCCCGTTCGGGGAGCCCGAGGTGGGCGGTGCGATCGAGCAGGCGCGCTGCGACGCCGCGCTCGCGGCCTGGACCGGCGCCCCGATCCACCTCGCCTTCGGCGACGCCGATCCGGTGTTCCCGTTCGAGCAGGCCGAGGCCTGGGTCGTCCGGATCCCGGGGGCCACCCTCGACCGGATCCCGGGTGCGGGCCACTTCGTGCAGTTCGACGCGCCGGAGGACTGCCTCGCGGTGGTCGCAGGGCGACTCGGCCTCACGATCTGATCCCGTCGCCGACCGTCGTCGGTCAGACGTCGCCGGTCAGCCGCTCCCAGACGTCCGCCATCGCGCGGCG
>JBJTWK010000105.1:0-14726 GCA_046081705.1 Actinomycetes bacterium
CTCAACAAGTCCCGCACGATCTGCGTCTTCATCAACCAGCTGCGCGAGAAGATCGGCGTGATGTTCGGTTCGCCGGAGACCACGCCGGGTGGCCGGGCGCTGAAGTTCTACTCCTCGGTCCGGCTCGACATCCGCCGCATCGAGGCGATCAAGGACGGCACCGAGGTCGTGGGCAACCGCACCCGGGTGAAGGTCGTCAAGAACAAGGTCGCCCCGCCGTTCCGGCAGGCCGAGTTCGACATCATGTACGGCAAGGGCATCAGCCGCGAGGGGTCGCTCCTCGACGTGGGTGTCGAGCTCGGCGTGATCAAGAAGTCGGGCGCCTGGTTCACCTACGAGGGCGAGCAGCTCGGTCAGGGCCGGGAGAACGCGAAGAACTTCCTCTCCGAGAACCTCGACATGATGGTCGAGATCTCCGAGAAGGTCCGCGTGGCCTCCGGCATCGACGAGGAGCCCGGCTTCGACATCACGGACGACGAGCCGATCGAGGTCGACATCGACGGCTGACGCCCAGCGTCAGTCGTCGGGTGTGCTGGCGGCTGACGCCCAGCGTCAGTCGGTATGGCGTGGGCGTCAGCCCGCCGCCCGGATCCAACGTGCACGGCCCGGTCCCCGGACGCCCTCGAGGCGCCGGGAGTCCGGGCCGTTCCCGTTCGCCGGTCGGGGAACGGCGTCCTAGAGCAGCCCGCGGAGGATCGCCGCGATGCCGGCGGCGAACGCGAGGGCCAGCACCGCGCGGCGCAGGTGGGCGGCGTGCACCCGGGGTGCGAGGTGGTGCGAGACGAAGGAGCCGAGCCCGACCGCCGGCAGCATCGCGGCGGCGAACGCGACCTGGTGCCACGTGAGCTGGCCGCCGATCGCGAGCGCGCTCGCCGACATGACGCTCCCGACGATGAACGCCACCGCGAGCGTCGCCCGCAGCCGCGGCCCGGCGTGGTGCTGGTACAGCAGGGCGAGGGGTGGTCCGTCGACCGCGGCCGTCGTGCCCATGACTCCGGCGGCGAACCCGGCCGCACCCGCCTCGCCCGCGGTGATCTCGGCCGGCGCCCGGAACCGCAGCAGGGCCACGCCGAGCACGATCGCGATCCCCACTGCGACGAGCAGCGTCGATTGCGAGACGAGGCTCACGATCACGACGCCGAGCACGGTGCCGGGGATCCGCATGGCGATGACCCACCGGAGGCCCGCGTGGTCGATCTCGTGCCGTTCGCGCACGGCGATCGCCGCCGAGAGCGGGATGCCCATGAGGACGAACGCGCCCGGCACCGCACCGGGGTCGATGATCGCCACGAGCGGGACGGCGAGGAGGTTGAGGCCGAGGCCGACGACGCCCTGCGCGGTGGCGCCGAACGCCACGAGCGCGAGGCAGGCCGCCCACTCCCACATGCTCAGGTGCACGGTGTGTCCCTCCGGGTCGGCCCGAGGGGCGATCGTAGGGGAGCCGTAGACTCCCGCTCCGTGACCGATCCGGCGCCCCGGCGCTTCCTCGTGCGCACCTTCGGGTGCCAGATGAACGAGCACGACTCCGAGCGCATCGCCGGACTGCTCGCGGCCGACGGCATGGAGCCGACCGACGACCTCGAGGCGGCCGACGTCGTGGTCCTCAACACCTGCTGCATCCGCGAGAACGCCGACAACCGGCTCTACGGCACCCTCGGGCACCTCAAGTCGCTCAAGGACCGTCGCCCCGACCTCCAGATCGCGGTCGGGGGCTGCCTCGCCCAGAAGGACCGGGACCTCGTGGTCGAGCGGGCCGGGCACGTCGATGTCGTGTTCGGCACCCACAACCTCGCGCACGCGCCGGCCCTGCTGGCCGAGTCCCGCCGCACCGGCGAACCGCTGGTGGAGATCCTCGAGGAGCACGAGGCCTACCCGTCGGCGCTGCCGGCCCGGCGCGAGGTCGACCACGCGGCCTGGGTCACGATCCAGATCGGCTGCGACAACTCGTGCGCGTTCTGCATCGTGCCGAGCGTGCGCGGTGCCGAGGTCAGCCGACGCATGGGCGACATCGTCCACGAGGTCGAGTCCCTCGTGGACGACGGGGTGAGCGAGATCACGCTCCTCGGCCAGAACGTGAACTCGTACGGCCGCGACCTCGGGGCGGCGCAGTACTCGCCACAGTTCGCCGACCTCCTCCGTGCGGTCGACGCGGTCGAGGGCATCCGACGCGTGCGGTACACCTCGCCGCACCCGAAGGACCTCCGGCCCGAGACGATCGCGGCGATGGCCGAGTGCGCGTCGGTGTGCGAGCATCTCCACCTGCCGCTGCAGGCGGGCTCCGATCGCACGCTCGCCCGGATGCACCGCGGCTACACGGCCGAGCGGTACCTCGAACGCCTGGCGGCGGCCCGCGCCGGCATCCCGGATCTCGCCGTCACCACCGACATCATCGTGGGCTTCCCCGGCGAGACCGACGACGACTTCGAGCGCACCCTCGAGGTGGTCGCCGAGGCCGATTACGACGCGGCCTACACGTTCATCTTCTCGCCCCGCCCCGGCACCGAGGCGGCCGGGATGGTCGATGACTTCGTGGCCCCCGAGGTGGCGGCCGAGCGCATGGCCCGCCTCACCGAGGTGGTCGAGGCCTCAGCGCTGCGACGCCACGAGGCCCGAGCCGGCCTGGTGGAGGAGGTCCTCGTCGAGGGCCCGTCGAAGAAGGACCCGGCCGTGGTCGCAGCCCGCACCCGGCAGTCGAAGCTCGTGCACTTCGCCGCGCCCGACGGCGTCGCACTGCCGCCCGGCACCTACGCCGAGGCCCGCATCACGCGCGCCGCGCCGCACTGGCTCCAGGGCGAGTTCGTGCGGGTCACCGAACCGGTCCGGCGCCGGCGGGTGCGGATCCCGGTCGCCGCGGGGTGAGCCCGACCCCGAGCGGTGCCGTGGAGCACCTCGCGCTCGTCGCGCCGACCGCCTCGGGCAAGACCGATCTCGCGATCCTCGCAGCCCGCACCCTCCCGGATCTCGAGATCGTGTCGGTCGACTCGATGCAGGTGTACCGGGGCATGGACATCGGGACGGCCAAGGTCGACCGATCGACGCGTGACGAGATCCCGCACCACCTCATCGACGTCGTGGACCCGTGGGACGCATGGTCGGTGCAGCGGTTCCAGGGCGAGGCGCGGGCGGCGGTGGCCGACATCGAGGCCCGCGGCCGACGGGCGCTGCTCGTCGGCGGCACGGGCCTCTACGTGCAGGCGGTCATCGACGACCTGCGGTTCCCGGGTGAGGATCTGGCGCTGCGGGCCGAGATCGAGGCCCGCACCGCCGAACCCGGCGGGGTGGCGGCCGCGTACGCGCGTCTCGAGGCGCTCGACCCGCCGGCCGCGGCGCGCGTCGACCCGCACAACGTGCGCCGGATCGTCCGGGCCCTCGAGGTGATCGAGCGCACGGGCGAACGGTTCTCCTCCTTCGGCCCCGGTCTCGACCGGTACGGACCGACCGCGTTCCCGGTGCGGATCGCCGGCCTCTGGCTGCCCCGCGAGGTGGCCAACGTCCGGATCGCCGAACGGTTCGCGGGGATGCGCGCCGGCGGCCTCGTCGCGGAGGTCGAGCGGTTGCGGGCCGACCCCCGGGGCTGGTCCCGGACCGCCCGGCAGGCCATCGGGTACAAGGAGCTCGAGGACGCGCTCGACGCACCGGCGCCCGAGCGCGAGGCGGCGCTCGACGCCGCCTTCGAGACGGCGGTGCGCCGCACCCGGTCCTTCGCCCGTCGTCAGCGCATGTGGTTCCGGCGGGACCCCCGCATCACCTGGTTCGGGGCGGCCCGCGAAATCGGTGACGTGGCGCCCACGTTGCTGGCATGGTGGGGGGCGTCATGACCGTGTCGATCCACCACCTGCACGCCACCGAGAACACCTTCCTCGTCGCCGACGTGCGGGGGGACGACGCCCTCGCCGCCCGCCTCGCGGCCGACGCGTCGGCCCTGTGCGCGCCCGGTCGCTTCGGCGGCGCCGACGGCCTCATCCTCCTCGGCGCGCCCGACGCCGCCTCGGACGCCGACTGCACGATGCGCCTCATCAACGCCGATGGCACCGACGCCGAGATGAGCGGCAACGGCATCCGCACGCTGGCCCACGTCGCGCACGGGCTCGGGCTCGGGGACGGCCGCCGCCTCGCGGTCGACACCGCGGCGGGGCGGCGCACCCTCGACCTCGTCGTCGACGCCGCCGACACGCTCGTCGCCGCGACGGTCGACATGGGTGGGGCGGTGTTCGACGCCGCGAGCATCCCGACCACCGCGGATCCCGTCACCGGCATCGCGGCGGAGATCGACGGCGTCACCTACGAGGGCGACGCGATCGGGATGGGCAACCCGCACTGGGTGCTCCTCGTCGACGATCCCGGGACGAGCGCGGTCCGCGAGCACGGTCCGGTGCTCGAGCACGATCCCCGGTTCCCGAACCGTACGAACGTCGAGTTCGTCACGGTCACCCCGGGGGAGTCCGACGCGATCACGATGCGGGTCTGGGAGCGTGGGGTCGGCGAGACCCGGTCCTGCGGCACGGGGGCCTGCGCGGCCGCGACCGCGGTGCACCGTCGGGGTCTCGTCGGCGACCGGGTCACCGTGCACGTGCCCGGGGGCGATCTCACGGTCGAGATCGGCGAGCGCATCCGGCTCACCGGCCCGGTCGTCGAGACGGGCGTCCACCCGCTCGAGGTCCCGTGACCCGACGGCACGAGGGGCGCACCGGTCGGCGGCTCACCGCGACCGAGGTCGACCTCGAGGTCGTCCGCCAGCGGGCGCTGCTCATCGGGACCGGCTTCGGGACCCGTGACGCCGAGGAGGCCGAGGAGTCCCTCGCGGAGCTGGCCCTGCTCGCCGACACCGCCGGGGCCGACGCGGTCGAGATCGTGCTGCAGCGTCGGGACACGCCCGATCCCGCGACCTACATCGGCAAGGGGAAGGCCGAGGAGCTCCGGGAGCTCGCCGTGGCGCTCGACGTCGACGTGGTCATCTTCGACGACGAGCTGAGCCCGGCCCAGCAGCGCAACCTCGAGCGCATCTTCAACGTCGACGTCGTCGACCGGGTCGCGCTCATCCTCGACATCTTCGCCCAGCACGCCGGCAGCCAGGAGGGCATGCTCCAGGTGGAGCTCGCACAGCTCCGCTACCGCCTCCCGCGACTGCGCGGGCGCGGCACGTCGTTGTCCCAGCAGGGCGGAGGCATCGGCACCCGGGGACCCGGCGAGACCCAACTCGAGGTCGATCGGCGCCGCATCCAACGCCGGGTGACCCGGCTCGAACGCCAACTCGTCGAGGTCGGCCGGGTCCGCCAGACCCAGCGCAAGGCGCGTCGTCGCCGGTCGATGCCGACGGTCGCGCTCGTCGGGTACACGAACGCGGGCAAGTCGACGTTGCTCAACCGGATCACCGAGGCCGACGTGCTCGTCGAGGACCGCCTGTTCTCCACGCTCGATCCGACGACCCGACGCCTGCGCATGCCCGGGGGCGAGGTCGTCCTCGTCTCGGACACCGTCGGGTTCGTGCGGCGCCTGCCGCACCAACTCGTCGAGGCGTTCCGCTCGACGCTCGAGGAGGTCGCCGATGCGGACCTGCTCCTCCACGTCGTCGATGCCGGTGCGGCCGACATCGAGGGCAACCTGCGGGCGGTGCGCGCGGTGCTCGCCGAGGTCGGTGCGGCGGAGCTGCCCGAGCAGATCGTGGTCAACAAGGTCGACGCCGTCGACGACGACACGCGGTCCGAGGTGCTCGCCGAGCTGCCCGGGTCGATCGAGGTGTCGGCCCGCACGGGCGAGGGGATCGACGATCTCGTCGCCCTCGTGGCGCGCCGCCTGCGCGCCCTCGCCCACATCGTCGAACTCGCGGTGCCCTACGACCGCGGCGACGTGCTCGCGGCGCTGCACCGCGACGGCGAGGTGCTCGTCGAGGTGCACGAGGCGACCGTGGTGCGGGTCCGGGCCCGGCTCCCCGAGTCCACCGCCGGGCGGTACGCGGCGTTCACGGCCCCCTGAGCGCTTCGCGCCGGTCCGGTCGGTCCGGCGCGTAACGTGGGCGCCGTGCCGCCGTCCGGCTTCGTGCCCCCGCCGTACCCGCAGGACCGGCTCGACGCGCTCAAGCGCACGGCCGACGCCCTCCCGGGCGGGGTGATCGACTGCTCGGTCGGCAACCCGGTCGACCCGATCCCCGAGATCGCCCGCACCGCGCTCCTCGGGGCGAGCGGGGGCGGCAACACCTACCCGCCCACGATCGGCACCCCCGACCTGCGCGAGGCGGCGGCCGCGTGGATGGAGCGGCGCACCGGTGCGGTCGTCGACCCGGGCCGCGAGATCATCGCCTGCATCGGCACGAAGGAGCTCGTGGCCTCGCTGCCCCGCCACCTGGCGCTCCGGGACCCGTCGCGCGACACGATCCTGTACCCGGCGGTCGCCTACCCGACCTACGAGATGGGCGCGACCCTCGCGGGCCTGCGGGCCGTGCCCGTGCCGGTCCACGCGAACTGGCACCTCGACCTCGACGCGATCGACCCGGTCGACGCGGCCCGGGCGCTGGTGCTCTGGCTCAACTACCCGGGCAACCCGACCTCGACCGTCGCCGGACCCGCCGAGATGGCCCGGACGGTCGCCTGGGGTCGGGAGCGGGGCGTGATCGTCGCCTCCGACGAGTGCTACCTCGAGTTCCCGGGCGACGGCGAGGTGCAGGGCACCGCGGTGGCCGGGGGCACCGAGGGCGTGCTCGCCGTGCACTCGGTCTCGAAGCGTTCGAACCTCGCCGGGTTCCGCGCCGGCTTCATCGCCGGCGACCCGGCGCTCGTCGGCTACCTCGGCGAGGTGCGCAAGCACGCCGGGCTCATGGTGCCCGGTCCGGTGCAGGCCGCCGCCGCCGCGGTCCTCGGTGACGACGAGCACGTGGTGGCCCAGCGGGCCCGCTACGCGAAGCGCCGGGCCCTCATGCTCGACGGCCTCGCCCGCCACGGGCTGGTCCACGACGGCGGTCCGGGGCTCTTCTACCTGTGGTTGCGCAGCACCGACGACCTCGACGGCTGGAGCATCGCCGCCCACCTCGCACAGGCGGCCGGCACGGTGGTCGCGCCCGGCGACCTCTACGGCGCGGCCGGGGACCGCCACGCCCGCCTCGCCCTCACCCAGCCCGACGCGCGCCTCGAACTGGCGCTCGAGCGACTCGACGCCCTCGCCCGATCCTGAGCCGCGGCCCGGGCGGTACGAGGCGGCCCGACGGGCGGTGCCCGTCGTAGGGTTGGCCCCATGACCCTCCAGCAGCGCATCGAATCCCTCTGGGCTTCCCGGACCGACCTCGCCGCGGTCATGCCGGTGGACGAGGCCCGGACCACGGTCCACGAGGCCATCGACCTCCTCGACGCCGGGGAGGTGCGGGTCGCCGAGATCGTCGACGGCGAGGTGGTCGTCCACCAGTGGCTCAAGCAGGCGATCCTCCTGCTCTTCCCGCTCTCGGACATGGCCACCACCGAACTCGGCCCGTACGAGTACCGGGACAAGATCCCGCTCAAGCACGACTACGCCGGGGCCGGCGTGCGCGTCGTGCCGGGGGCCTCGGCCCGCTGGGGCGCCCACCTCGCACCGGGCGTCGTCATGATGCCGTCGTACGTGAACATCGGGGCCAACGTCGGCGCCGACACCATGGTCGACACCTGGACCACCGTCGGGTCCTGCGCCCAGATCGGCGAGCGGGTCCACCTCTCGGGCGGGGTCGGGATCGGTGGGGTCCTCGAGCCGCCGCAGGCCGCGCCGGTCATGATCGGCGACGACACCATGATCGGGTCGCGCTGCATCGTCGCCGACGGGGCCCGGGTCGGATCGGGGGTCGTGCTCGGTGCCGGGTGCGTGCTCACCTCCTCGATCCCGGTGATCGACGCGGAGACCGGCGAGGAGATCTCGCGCGGCGTGGTGCCCGACTGGTGCGTGGCGGTCTACGCGACCCGACCCCGGACCTTCGCGGGGGGCGAGTTCGGCCTGCCGTGCGTGCTCGTCGTGAAGCGCCTCACCGAGGGGGAACGCCACGACAAGGCCAAGCTCAACGACATCCTGCGCGAGGGCGGCGTCGCGACCTGATGGCCGTCGACCTGCTCGCCCTCACCGCGGAGCTCATCGCGGTCCCGTCGGTCTCGCTCGACGAGCGGGCCCTCGCCGACCTCGTCGAGGCCCGGCTGCGGGAGCGGGCGCCGTCGCTGGCCATCGATCGGATCGGTGACAACGTCATCGCCCGCACCACCCGTGGGCTCGCGTCCCGCGTGCTGCTCGGCGGCCACCTCGACACCGTCCCGGTGAACGAGAACGCGACGCCCCGGATCGAGGGCGACCGCCTCCACGGGCTCGGCGCGGCCGACATGAAGGGTGGGCTGGCGGTCATGCTCGCGATCGCCGAGGCGGCCCACGCCCTCGGCGACCGGCTGCGTTTCGACCTCACGGTCGCCTGCTACGTGGCCGAGGAGGTGGCCGACGAGCACAACGGTCTGCGGCAGGTGTTCGACGCGGCCCCCGACCTCCTCGAGGCGGACCTCGCGATCCTCATGGAGCCGACCGGCGCGTGGGTCGAGGCGGGCTGCCAGGGCGCGCTCGTCGTCGAGGCCGTCTTCCACGGCCGTCGGGCCCACTCGGCCCGACCGTGGATGGGGGCCAACGCGATCCACGCGCTCGGCCCCGTCCTCGACCGGATCGCCGCGCACGAGTCCGAGACGGTGCTCGTCGACGGGCTCGAGTACCGCGAGAGCCTCGAGGCGGTGCACATCTCCGGGGGCGTGGCCAACAACGTCGTGCCCGACGAGGCGCGCCTGCGCGTCAACCGGCGCATCGCACCGAAGTGGACGGGGGAGGAGGCCCTCGCCCAGGTGTCGGCGCTGCTCGAGGGTGCGGACGCGATCGAGGTCGTCAACCTGTCGCCGCCGGCCCCGCCGAACCTGTGGAACCCGCTCATCGCGGAGTTCATCGGCACGAACGACCTCGCCACCCGGCCCAAGCTCGGCTGGACCGACGTGGCCCGCTTCGCGAGCCGCGGCATCCCGGCGCTCAACTTCGGTCCCGGCGATCCGCAGGTCGCGCACACGCGCGACGAGTTCGTCGATCGGATCGAACTCGACGCCTGCTACGCGGTGCTCGCGCGCTTCCTCGGGCTCATCGACGCGCCGGCCTAGGCGCGCGTCGCGCCGGCTCGGTCAGAGCCGGCGCAGGACGGTCACGACCTTGCCGTAGATCGTGACCTCGCCCGGCTCGAACACCATCTCCTCCATCGTGGGGTTCTCCGGGCGGAGCACCACCTTGCCCTTGCGGGGGAGGAAGGTCTTCACGGTCGCTTCGTCGCCCGGGATGCCGGCCACGACGGTGTCGCCCGCGTCGGCGGTCGCCTGCTGGCGGACGACCACGTAGTCGCCGTCGAGGATGCCGGCCTCGATCATCGACTCGCCGCGCACGCGCAGCATGAAGAGGGTGCCGTCGCCGGTGAAGTCCTCGGGTAGCGGCAGCGACTCCTCGAAGTGCTCGGCCGCGAGCACGCCGGTGCCGGCGGCGACGTCGCCGATGAGCGGCACGTGCCGGACGGGTCGGCGGTCGGCGGTGCTGCCGGATCCCGGATCGAAGGTGACCTCCATGGCCCGGGGCTTGGAGGGGTCCCGCCGGAGGTACCCCTTGTCCTGGAGGGCGGCGAGGTGGGCGTGGACGGTGGAGCTCGACGACAGGCCGACGGCCTCGCCGATCTCCCGGACGCTGGGCGGGTACCCGCGGTGGCGCACGACCTCGTCGATGTAGGCGAGGACCTGTTGCTGGCGGGCCGTGAGGGGGGCGTGGGTGGGGGAGTCCGTCTGCTCGGTCATGGGGCGGGACCGTAACACGATCAGGTGTTCGGGGCAAACACCCGTTCGGGAAAATGCTTGACACCGAACAGTTGTTCGTGTTGGATGGTGCCACGACCGAACGGATGTTCGGTGCCGCGAACGCCGAGGAGGACCCCCGCGAGGGCGGGCCCCACCGGCGAGGCGGCCCGCCGTCGGGGTCGGATGCACCGGGGCCGAGTGGTCCCGAGCTCCGCCACCTCGACTGCGGGAGGCCCGGGAGGCCCGCCCAGCATCCACCCCCCGATCGGCGCCCGAGAGGGCCCCGACGGGTCACCACCGGGACCGTGTCCGAGGGTGCTGCTGGAGTGACCGGCAGACGAGCACCGAGCCCCCGGCCCGATCCCGACCACTTCCCCGAACCGGATCCACGAGCGAGGTCCCCACCATGGCAGCAGTCCGCAGCACCCCGATTCGCACCGCCCGCACCGCCACCTCGAACCCGCGGGCCACCCGTTCCTTCCGGGTCGTCGGCGCCACGGCGCTGGCCCCGGAGCACCCCCGTCCCACCGAGATCGCCCCGCGGCGTGCCGGGTCCACCCCGCCCCGGCTCCGCCTCGTGTCCACCGTGCCCCGACCGGCCCCGGTGGTGCGACCCCGGCCCACGGCCGCCGTGTACCGACGCCGACGCATCGGCGTCGTGGTCGCGGCGACCGCGCTGGCCCTGGTCGTGGCGCAGGCGGCGACGGCGCTCGGCGGGGACTCCCTCGCCTCCCCCGAGCGCCGTCCCGCCGCCGTCACCGTGCAGGCGGGCGACTCCCTCTGGTCGATCGCCGAGCGCGTCGCACCGGGCGAGGACCCGCGCCCGATCGTCGACCGCCTGCAGGCCCGCCTCGGCTCGACCGTCCTGCAGCCCGGGCAGCGCATCGTCCTCGGCGACTAGTCCTCCGTGCCGGGTGTCCACCTCCCGTGTCGTGGGTGCTGCGCCGCCGGAGCGCATGCCGGGTCGCTCCGGTACGTTGGCCGGCATGCGCTGTCCGTACTGCCGGGTCGACGACGACAAGGTGATCGACTCGCGCAGCGCCGACGAGGGTGCCGCCATCCGGCGTCGGCGCGAGTGCCTCGGCTGCGGCCGGCGTTACACGACCTTCGAGCGCACCGAACCGCTGCCGCTGCTCGTGGTGAAGCGGTCGGGCAGCGTGGAGGCCTTCGACCGGGACAAGCTCGCCCGCGGGATCGCGAGCGCGGTGGCGGGTCGTCCGATCGACGCCGACGCGGTGGACCTCATGGCCGAGGAGATCGAGGACCGCATGCGGGCCGAGGGCCCCGAGGTCACGACCGAGATGGTCGGGCTCGCCGTCCTCGAGCGCCTCAAGGGCCTCGATGCCGTCGCCTACCTTCGGTTCGCGAGCGTCTACAAGGGCTTCGAGGACCTCGCCGACTTCGAGCGCGAAGTGGGCCTGCTCCAGAAGACCACGGCGCCGAAACCGCGCAGGGCGCGCGGTCCCCGCTGAGTTCGCGCGCATCGCGCGCGGAGGGGCGGGGGGAGGGCGCTCGGATCGCGCGCTCGCGGAATCTCGCGCGCGATGGTGCTTGACCTCGGGGAATGACAGTGGTGTAATGCCCCTCCATCTCGCGGTCGGGGGGGCCCGAACCACAACATCTTGTGGTCACCACAGGATCCTGGGTTCGGAAGCGGTGCGGAGCGATCCGGACCGGAACGACCGCCCCCGCCGACGACGTCGGGGTGTCGACCCGGCGACGGCGCCGGGCGACGACCAGCACGACAGCAACACAGCGCAACACCCCGGTCGCACAGGGCGCACCGGGCGGAGACGATCCCGTTCGTGGCAGCGGCGGGGGAAAGCAGGGCACTCAGATGGCGATGGCGCCGGAGCAGGTCGGGATCGGGATCCGACGGTTCTTCACCCAGCCGGGGACGAACCCGTACGACACGGTCGAGTGGGAGCGTCGTGACGCTCGCATCCAGAACTGGAAGGACGGCACCGACGCGTTCTTCCAGCCCGGCGTCGAGTTCCCGACCACGTGGTCGGTGAACGCGACCAACATCGTCGCCCAGAAGTACTTCCGCGGCACGCTCGGCACCGACGGCCGTGAGTGGTCGCTGCGTCAGGTGATCGACCGCGTCGCCGACACGGTCACCGACTGGGGCGTGCGCGACGGGTACTTCACCGACGACGAGGAGGCCGAGGCCTTCCGCAACGAGCTGAAGTTCATCCTCCTGCACCAGCGTGCGGCCTTCAACTCTCCGGTGTGGTTCAACATCGGCGTGCCCGGCGTGCCCCAGCAGGCGTCCGCCTGCTTCATCCTCGCGGTCGAGGACACCATGGACGGCATCCTCAACTGGTACCGGGAGGAGGGTGTGATCTTCAAGGGCGGCTCCGGCGCCGGGATCAACCTCTCGGGCATCCGTTCCTCGGTCGAGGGCCTCAAGGGCGGCGGCACGGCCTCCGGTCCGGTCTCGTTCATGCGCGGGGCCGACGCCTCGGCCGGCACGATCAAGTCGGGCGGCAAGACCCGGCGCGCCGCCAAGATGGTCATCCTCAACGCCGACCACCCGGACATCGAGGAGTTCATCTGGTGCAAGACGATCGAGGAGCGCAAGGCCCGGGCCCTGCGTGACGCCGGGTTCGACATGGACCTCGACGGCAAGGACTCCCACTCGATCCAGTACCAGAACGCCAACAACTCGGTGCGCGTCACCGACGAGTTCATGCAGGCCGTCGTCGACGACAAGGACTGGGCGCTGCGCGAGGTCAAGACCGGCGAGCCGGTGAAGACCGTGCGGGCCCGCGACCTCATGCGCCAGATCTCGACCGCCACGTGGGAGTGCGCCGACCCGGGCATGCAGTTCGACACCACGATCAACAAGTGGCACACCGCCCCGAACACGGCCCGCATCAACGGCTCGAACCCGTGCTCGGAGTACATGCACATCGACAACTCGGCGTGCAACCTCGCCAGCATCAACCTGCTGAAGTACCTCGAGAACGACGGCACCTTCGACATCGAGGCGTACCGCCACACGATCGAGGTCATGTTCACGGCCCAGGAGATCCTCGTCGGCAACGCCGACTACCCCACGGAGCCGATCGGCGCGAACAGCCGCAAGTTCCGCCAGCTCGGTCTGGGGTACGCGAACCTCGGCGCCCTCCTCATGGCCCAGGGCCTCGCCTACGACTCGCCCGCCGGGCGGGCCTGGGCGGCGGCGCTCACGGCGCTCATGACGGGCCACGCGTACGCGACCTCGGCCCGCACCTCGGGGCGCATGGGTCCGTTCGCCGGGTACGCCGACAACGCCGAGCCGATGCTCGAGGTCCTGCGCATGCACCGCGCCGCGGCCGCCGACATCGACGAGGAGCTCGTCGCCCCCGAACTGCTCAGCGCCGCGCAGCGGTCGTGGGACGAGGCGGTCGAGCTCGGTGAGCTCTACGGCGTGCGCAACTCGCAGGCGACCGTCCTCGCGCCGACCGGCACCATCGGCCTCATGATGGACTGCGACACCACCGGCATCGAGCCCGACCTCGCCCTCACCAAGGCGAAGAAGCTCGTCGGCGGCGGCACGATGTTCATCGTGAACCAGACCATCCCGCGGGCACTCAAGCGTCTCGGGTACACGGCGCAGCAGGTCGACGCGATCGTCGAGTACATCGACGAGAACAAGACCATCCTCGGCGCCCCGGCGTTCAACCCGGAGCACCTGTCGGTGTTCGCCTGCTCGATGGGCGACAACACGATCCACTACATGGGTCACGTCTCGATGATGGGTGCGGTCCAGCCGTTCATCTCGGGCGCCATCTCCAAGACGGTGAACATGCCGGAGGAGGCGACGATCGAGGATGTGGAGGATCTCCACATCGAGGCCTGGAAGCTCGGCATCAAGGCCGTGGCGATCTACCGCGACAACTGCAAGGTGGGCCAGCCGCTCTCCACGCAGAAGAAGGCCGGGGCCGAGGACGACTCCGCGACCGACGCCCTCTCGTCGCAGGTCGAGCGCATCGTCGAGACCGTGATCGTCCAGCAGCCCGTCCGCCAGAAGCTCCCCCGCAAGCGGGTCTCGAACACCTTCTCGTTCCGGGTCGCGGACTGCCACGGCTACGTGACGGTGGGTGAGTTCGAGGACGGGCGGCCCGGGGAGATCTTCCTCAAGGTCGCCAAGCAGGGTTCGACCCTCGCCGGCATCATGGACGCCTTCGCAATCTCGGTGAGCCATGGCCTCCAGTACGGCGTGCCGATCGAGGCCTTCTGCGAGATGTTCACGAACATGCGGTTCGAGCCGGCGGGCATGACCGACGACCCGGACATCCGGTTCGCCACGAGCCTCGTCGACTACATCTTCCGGCGCATCGCCATCGAGTACATCGACTACGACGCGCGCGTGGCGATGGGCATCCTCTCGGTGAACGAGCGGCTCCAGCCGACCCTCCCCGGGGTTGAGGAGCAGGTCCAGGCCCAGGCCGGTCAGCAGGGGCTCGACCTCCTGCCGCCGGAGGACCGGGCGCCGTCGGCGGCCGCCGCGGCCCCGGTCGCACCGAAGGCTCCCGAGGTGCGCCAGCGCGAGACGGTGCTCTGCCACGTCTGCGGCGACATCATGCAGCGGGCCGGCTCCTGCCACGCCTGCCCGTCGTGCGGCGCCACGAGCGGCTGCTCCTAGGAGCGCCGCTCGGCGGTCCTGACGCCGAACACGAGCATGTGCGCGAGGGGGAGGCGCGTGCCTTCCCCTCGTCGCGTGCGAGGATCTCGCGGTGATCCGCGGGCGGGGCGACACGTGAGCGGCACGGAGCCGGCGGACTTCTACACGGGCCTCGTGGCGGACCTCTACGCGCCGCTCCGGTCGGTCGTGCCGGATCCCGATCCGTACGCGCGCTTCATCGCTCGAACCGGCACTCCGGCCCTCGAACTCGGGTGCGGCGACGGCGACCCCTTGCTGGATCTGCGCGCCCG
>JBJTWK010000106.1:0-4560 GCA_046081705.1 Actinomycetes bacterium
TCCTCGGTCGCCCGCACCGCCACCTCGCCGGCGTACAGCTTGGACATCGAGCCCTCACCTGCGGCGAAGGTCTTGCCGGCCCGACCCATCCAGCACGCACGCCACACGAGCAGACGAGCGGCGTCGATCTGCATCTTCATATCGGCGAGCTTGAAGGCGATCGACTGGTTCTCGATGATCGCCCGGCCGAAGGCCTTGCGCTCCTTCGCGTAGTCGAGGGCGTACTCGTACGCGGCCCGGGCGATGCCGAGCGCCTGCGCACCGACGAGCGGACGGCTGGCCTCGAACGTGGCCATGGCGGCCTGCGTCTTGGAGGACTTGCCCTCACGGGCGCGCGCGATGCGGGCGTCGAGCTTCTCCTTGCCGCCGAGGAGGCAGGAGCCCGGCACGCGCACGTCGTCGAATACGACCTCGGCGGTGTGGCTCGCGCGGATGCCCATCTTCTTGAACTTCTGGCCCATCGACACGCCCTTGGTGCCCGGGGGCACGACGAAGGAGGCGTGACCGCGGCTCTTGAGCTCGGGCTCCACCGCGGCGACGACCACGTGCACGGTCGGGACCTTGTCGATACCACCGTTGGTGATCCAGGTCTTGGTGCCGTTGATCACCCACTCGTCGGTCTTCTCGTCGTAGACGGCGCGCGTGCGCAGCGACGAGACGTCCGAACCGGCGTCCGGCTCCGACACCGCGAAGGCGGCGAGCTGGATGTTGTCCGGGGTGCCGAAGCACTGCGGCACCCACTCGGCGATCTGCTCGGGCGTGCCGTTGCCGACGATGCCCGACACGCCGAGGGTCGTCCCGAAGATGGCGAGCCCGATGCCGGCGTCACCCCACGACAGCTCTTCGCTGATCACCGGGAAGGTGAGACCCGTCGGGTCGGAGAAGCACTGCGCCACGAACTCCCACGAGTAGAGGCCGATGTTGGCGGCCTCCTGGATGACGTCCCAGGGGGTCTCCTCGAGCTCGTCGTACTTCGGGGCCACCGGGCGCACGACGTTCTTCGCGAAGTCGTGGACCCACTGCTGCAGCTGGATCTGGTCCTCGTTCAGATCGAGCGAGAATTCGGCCATTCGGGGTTCTCCTCCAACGGCGGTGCCGGACGGGAGGTCCCCGTTGCGGCCCGTAAGTTACTGATGAGTAACCGGATACTACCCCCGCCCACCCCGGCACACCACGCGGACGGACGGACCCGACGGCTCAGGCCGAACGGCATCCGAGGAGGCGCGTGACGCCCGGGCCCACGTCGATCGCGTACACGCACACATCGGCCGGCCCGGCCGGGGCGGGGACGTCGATCGAGAGCCCGTGGTCCGCGCCGTACGCGGGCCAGATCGCCGCGAGATCCGCACGCGGCGTCGAGGCCACGACGCGCTGCCCCACCCCGTTCACGTACACGTGGGTGTCGATCGCGCCGACCGTGTCCGCGTCGATCGCCCACCCCCGGATCTGGATCGCACCCCCCACGCGGGTCACGGACTCGAGGAAGCCGAGCGGGTCCGCCGGCACCTGCACCGTCCGGCACCCGAACGACAGGTTGGCGCCGGCGCCGACGTTGATCGCAAACAGACAGACCGAGTGCGCGCCACCGCTCAACTGTTGCGTCGTGTCGAAGCCGTGCGCCGCGCCGTACCCGAAGTACGCGTCGACGTCCGCGCGCGGGGTCGCCGCGGTCAGGGCTCGACCGACGCCGTCCACGTAGAGGTGCACGTCCAACGCGGCCGTCGTCTCGGGGTCGATCGCCCACCCGCGCACGCGCAGCGTCCCGAGGCTCGTGCCCACGACGTCGAGCCACCCGGCCGGCGACGCACCGACGACGATCACGCGGCACCCGTACGCGGTGTTCGACCCGAGACCCTGGTTGATCGCGAAGACGCACAGCGAGTGCGTTCCCGGCGTGAGGCGGATCGTCTCGGCGAACCCGTGGTTCGCTCCCGCACTCGGGAACACCGCAGCGACGTCCGGACGTGACCCGTCCGCGGTGAGCACGTGACCCACCCCATCGACGTAGACGTGAATCGCCGTCGCCTGCGTGGCGTCGGGATCGATCGCCCACCCGCCGATGCGCAGGTTCGCGAGTCGGAGGTCCACCGTGTCGAGGAAGCCGAACGGACTGCGTCGCACGGAGACGACGCGACATCCGAGGCCCACGTTGCTGCCGAGCCCGACGTTGATCGCGTACGCGCACAGCGTGTGGTCGCCGTCGGCCACGTCGGTCCAGGACGTATCGAACCCGTGGGCCGATCCGAGGCCGGGGAACGCCGCGGCGATGTCCGGCCGCTCGCCGCCGGCGGAGACCGCTCTCCCCACGCCGTCGAGGTACAGGTGCACATCGATGGCGCCGGCGCGCTCGGGATCGAGCGCCCACCCGGTCGCCCGCAACCCCGTCCCATCGACCGACAGTGAGTCGAGGCTCCCACGCGGCATCACGCCGTATGCGGGCGACGGCACCGGCGAGAAGGTGATCGGCGCCGTGGCGTAGGTGCGCGTCGTCACGCCACCGCGCGTCATCTCGACGTAGACCCACCGCGCCCCGGTCGGCGGCGTGATCGGCGCCCAGCGGTACGAGTTCCGACCCGCAGCCACGGGGAGGCCCGATGCGATGAGCGTGCCGTCGAAGCCCGTCGCGTCGGTGTCGGCGTAGACGGATGCGGTCGTGCCCGCGGCGTGGTTGTTGTCATGGAAGACGATGTCGGTCGCGTTCGCGTAGGCCACGGGATCCTCGGCGATGCGTACCTCGTCGATGATGAACGTGCGACCCTGCGCGTCGCAGCCCGAATCCTCGTCCGGGTCGAAGCGCACGGCGTCGACGAGACCCGTCCAGCCCACCGCACCCGGCACGTCGGGATCGTTCACCGCGGTCGCCGGCGCGGTGGCGAGATCGATCGTGATGTCGTTGCGCCCGGGATACACGACGATGTCCTCGCTCACCTGCCAGGTCGCGAGGCCCTGGCGGTGCCACAGGAGTCGGGCGACCATGCCGCCACCGACGGCCTCGGCGAGACTGAACGGGCCGTCGTAGGTGACGGCGAACGACAACCGGTGCCACCGCGCCGTATCGATCGGCGCAGCGAGTGGCAGCGTCACGCCGGGGTCGAAGCACACCGGCCCGGTCGACCGTCCGACCATCTGGCCGCCCTCGACGCGCCACGACGCGTTCGCCACCCCGGCGACATCGGACGGCTGGCTCATGTCCCAGGCGTCACCCCGGACCGCGGTCGCGTAGTCGACGCCGCCGACTCGGTGCGGCGCGTCGAGCACCGGACGCGGCGGTGTCGCGGCGGGCGGGGTCGACGATGCCGCCGCGCTCCGCAGCCGGAACCAGTCGAGTTCGACGGTGGTGCTCGACCCGAGGCTCGGCACCAGCCGGATCGCCGCCGGTCGGCCGCTCCACGCCGGGAGGCCGCCGTTCGTGCGCGGCGCGGTCGGGAGGTTCACCGTGTACGCCCGCCAACCCTGCGCGATCGAGATCATCGTGCCCTGCTCGCACGACGCGAGGATGCCGTCGCACGAGTACCAGAAGAAGCCGCCGGTCGTGGCGGCGGACGAGTAGAGCGAGAAGCTGATCTGCGTGTAACGGGTCGCATCGATCGGGTGCTGCTTCGTGTCCCGATCGTGGGGCAGCACGCCCGGGAACGTGTGGGCGAGGATCATCCCCGCACCCGGGACGGTCGTCGCCTTGAGCGTGCCGTTCGACAGCGACCACGACGACAGGAAGTGCGCGGTGCCGTCGCCGCGGAAGTCCTCGATGTTCGAGAAGTCCCACGGATCGGCGAACTGCTCCGTCGCGTAGTCGACGTCGGGCGACACCGTCGGTCCCGGCGTCGCGTCCCACGCGCCCGCCGGGCTCGGGGCCACGGTCGCGCCCGCGCCCGCGATCAGCGCGAGCGCCGCCACGACGGCGGAGGCTCGGCCTCGCCAGGTCCGGCGGGTGGTCACGGGAGGTTCCATCGCCCCCGCAGTATCGGCCCCATGGCGCGGATTCTGGAGCATGCGGCGCGTCCCTGGCCCGCGATGGAGCCGGTACCGTTGTTGCCATCGCTGCGATCCCGACCCCGAGGAGACCGCGCCGCACCGTCCGGGTGCGCACGGAGGTCGCCGCCTTCGTCGAGTTGTTCGCGCTCGCCGGGCTCGCGATCGCCCAGCCGGTGTTCGACATCCTCGGCCGCAACCCCGAGCTCTTCATCCTGTGGCGGACCACGACCGTGCAGTTGGTCCTCCTGACCGCCATCGTGCTGCTCGCCGTGCCGCTCGCCGCGTGGGGCCTCGAGTTCCTCGTCGGGCTCGCCGTGCCCCGGGCTCGGCCGGTCCTGCACGCGGCGCTCCTCGGGCTCGCCGCCGGCGCGGTCGTGCTCCAGGGCGTGAAGGCCGCGACCACCGCCGGCCCCGCGCTGCTCCTCCTCGTCGGTGCGCTCGCCGCCACTGCGATGATCGTGGCCCGACTCCGCTGGACGGCCACCGCGACCTGGCTGCGGATCCTCGCGATCGCACCGGTGCTGTTCGGGATCCTGTTCCTCGGCACGTCGCGGGTGAGCGACGTCGTGATCCACGCCGACGCGCCGA
>JBJTWK010000107.1:0-3803 GCA_046081705.1 Actinomycetes bacterium
GAAGCACCGCACACGGATCCTCTACGCGACCCAGGGTGCGGCCGAGCCGCCGACGTTCACCATCTTCGCCACCCGGCAGCTGCCGCAGGCCTACATGCGGTACCTCGAGCGCTGCATCCGGGAGAACTTCGACCTCGGTCCCACGCCGATCAAGCTCCGAGTCAGGAAGCGAGCGTCATGAGGGGTGGCGACGACATCCGAACCGCGACCGGGCGCGCCGTCGAGGGCAACTCGGTCCGGGGTGCCGAGAAGCTCGCGGCCCAGGGCAAGCGACCGGTGCGCGAGCGGATCGCGCGTCTGCTCGACGTCGATTCGTTCGTGGAGGATGCGCTGCTCGCCAACGCGTCGGCCGCCGATCTCCCGGCCGATGGCGTGGTCATCGGTACCGGCACGATCGATGGCCGTCCGGTGTGTGTCATGGCGAACGACCCGACGGTCAAGGCGGGCTCGTGGGGTGCGCGTACGGTCGAGAAGATCGTCAGGCTCACCGAGTACGCGCTCGAGCACGAGGTGCCCGTCGTCTACCTCGTCGACTCGGCGGGCGCTCGGATCACCGACCAGGTGGAGCTCTTCCCGGGTCGCCGAGGGGCGGGCCGGATCTTCGCGAACCAGGTGCGGCTCTCGGGTCGGGTGCCCCAGGTGTGCTGCCTCTTCGGGCCGTCGGCCGCCGGGGGCGCCTACATCCCGGCCTTCTGCGACGTGGTCTTCATGGTCGAGGGGAACGCCTCGATGTACCTCGGTTCCCCCCGGATGGCCGAGGAGGTCATCGGCGAGCACGTCACGCTCGAGGAGATGGGCGGCGCACGCATGCACGCGACCGTCAGCGGGTGCGGTGACGCGCTCGCCCCCGACGACGACACCGCCATCGATATGGCGCGCGCGTGGCTGTCCTACCTGCCGACCTCGTACCGGGAGGCCCCACCGGTGGCGGCGGCCCGGCCGCCGCGCGCCGAGGCGAAGCCGATCGCGGCGGTGATCCCGGACGAGGATCGACGGGCCTACGACGTGCGCCGGGTGATCGACGCCCTCGTCGACGAGGGTTCCTGGCTCGAGGCCAAGCCGCTGTTCGCGAAGGAACTCGTCACCGGGTTCGCTCGACTCGACGGCGAGGTCGTCGGTGTCGTGGCCAACAACCCGCAGCACCTCGGAGGCGTGCTCTTCGTCGATTCGGCCGACAAGGCGGCGCGCTTCATCTGGTTGTGCGACGCGTTCGGTGTGCCGTTGCTGTTCCTCGCCGATGTCCCCGGCTTCATGATCGGGAGTGCGGTCGAGCGACAGGGGATCATCCGCCACGGGGCGAAGATGATCACCGCGGTGGCCGAGGCGACCGTCCCGAAGTTCTCGGTGATCCTGCGCAAGGCGTACGGCGCAGGGTTGTACGCGATGTGCGGGCCGGCCTTCGACCCGGATGCGGTCCTCGCGCTCCCGAGCGCCCAGATCGCGGTGATGGGTCCCGAGCCCGCCGTGAACGCCGTCTTCTACAACCGCATCCAGGCGATCGAGGATCCCGAGGCGCGTGCCGCCTTCGTGGCGGAGCGGCGGGCCGAGTACGAGGCCGACGTCGACATCGTCCACCTCGCCTCCGAGTTGGTGGTGGACGCGATCGTGCAACCCGAGGATCTCCGCCGCGAGCTCATCGCCCGGCTCGCGGTCGCCCGGCGCCGGGTGCGAGAGGAGTTCCCCCGGCGCCACGGCGTGCCCCCGGTCTGACCCACTCGTCGCGCCGACGACATGGGCCCGACCGGCCGCCGATGTGGTCAGATGGTCGCCGTGCCGTGGTGCGACGAGTGTGACGAGTACGTCGGGGCCGGTTCGGTCACGACCGGGGGTGGCTGCCCGACCTGCGGCGGCCGGGTCGACCGCGGCGACGTCGCGGCCAAGCTCTCCGAGCGAGCGGGCGACGAACCGCTGCCGGTGCCCTGGCACCTCAAGCTGCTCGCCCTCGGCGTCGTCGTGTACCTCGGCTTCCGGCTCTGGCAGGGGATCGGCTGGCTCCTGCGCTGATCCGGGTCGCGCGCTTCGTGCCCCGACCGGGGCCGTGCGTAGGGTCCGCCCGTGCAGTTCGACCCCTTTGATCCGGCGACGATCGCCGATCCCTTCGGCCCGTACCGGCGTCTCCGCGACGAGGCCCCCGCGCACCGCACGGAGCACGGGTTCTGGGTCATCAGCCGGTACGACGACGTCGTGCGCACCCTGCGGGACCACGAGCGGTTCTCCTCGACCGCCGGGGTCGGGTCGGAGTGGCGACCGGTCCCGATGATGATCTCGGTCGACCCGCCCGACCACACCCGGCTCCGTCGCCTCGTGCAGCGGGAGTTCACCCCCCGCGCCATCGCTGCCTGGGACGAGCGGGTGACCGGCATCGTCGACGACACGCTCGGCGCCTTCATCGAGCGGGGCGGGGGGGACCTCGCCGCCGAAGTCGCGTACCCGATCCCGATCGGGGTCATCGCGGACCTGCTCGACGTGCCGTCGGGGCATCGGGCCGACTTCAAGCGGTGGTCCGACGACACGATCGATGCGCTCGGCGGCGGCCTCGACCCGGCGACGAGCACGCGGGTCGAACTCAGCATCATCGAGTTCGCCCAGTACTTCGCCGGGGTGATCGCCCGGCGACGCCTCGCGCCGGGACGCGATCTGCTCAGCCTGCTCGTCGACCCGACCAACGGCGAGACCCTCTCCGACGGCGACCTCGTGTCGTTCGCGATCCTGCTGCTCGTGGCGGGCAACGAGACCACCACGAACCTCATCGGCAACCTCGTGCACGCGCTCGCCACGAACCCCGAGCAGTGGGCGCGACTGCAGCGCGATCGAACGCTCGTGCCCGCCGCGGTCGAGGAGGCGTTGCGCTTCGACGCGCCGATCCAGGGCTTCTTCCGCAACACGCTCGTCGACGTGGAGATCCACGGTGAGACCATCCCGGCCGACGAGAAGGTGATGGTGCTGTTCGGTTCCGCGAACCGCGACGAGCGCAAGTACCCGGAGCCGGACCGGTTCCTCGTCGATCGCAACCCGATGGACCACGTGGCGTTCGGCGCCGGGATCCACCTGTGCCTCGGTGCACCCCTCGCCCGCCTCGAGGGCACCCGGTTCCTCGAGCGACTGCTGGACCGCGTGGATCGGGTCGAACTCGACGGTGCGGTCGTCCGCACGGAGAACCCCCTGCTGCGCGGGGTGCGTCACCTGCCCGTGACCCTCGTTCCCCGCTGAGGGTCCGAGTCCCGGACGACCGCTAGAGTCCCCCGGACGTGTCCGCCTAGGCGGACCACGGGCTGTGGCGCAGTTTGGTTAGCGCGTCGGTCTGGGGGACCGAAGGTCGCAGGTTCAAATCCTGTCAGCCCGACCAGATAGAGAGCGGGTCTCCGGGTTCGGGGACCCGCTCTTCTGGTCCCTTGTGGTCACGGAATGGTCACGGGATCCGACGAGCGGCCTCTGGCGTCGACTGGGGGAGGGTCTCGGCTCGAGCGATCGCAACGGATCTCGGAGCCTCAATCCCGAGCCCGGTCTGGGTCGAACGGCCTATTGGATGACCGGTGCCAGTCGCCCTACGGTCCCGTCGAACAGACCATTACCGGAGGTGGATCCATGCAAGAAGCTGTCCTTCATCATTTGAACATCGTGTGGAGCATGATCACCGGCGACGTCGGCGCTCACATCCTCAGGCTGTCGGCGAAAATGCTCGGCGGCCATCTTGTACCCGCCGGCCTTTGACGGGTCCCTCTGTCTCGGTGATCCCGAACGCGGCGAGGTCTCGACCGGGGTGAGCCGACCGGGACCTCGAGCGTGCCCGGCCGGCAGCACAC
>JBJTWK010000108.1:0-7473 GCA_046081705.1 Actinomycetes bacterium
GTGGAGGAGGGGCACGACGCCCCGACCCTCGAGGACGTGTTCGGGTTCTGCAAGGACGGTGGGCTCATGACCATGAAGATCCCGGAGCAGGTGGAGATCCTCCCCGTGCTGCCGCGCAACCCCACCGGCAAGGTCCTCAAGCACGAACTGCGCAAGCAGTACTCGGAGTAGGAGCCCCGATGCCCCTCGACGCCGAGCAGCAGGCGCTCGCCGCCCGCGTCTCCAACTGGGGCCGCTGGGGCGCCGACGACCAGCGGGGCACGCTCAACCTCCTCGATGAGGCCGCCACCCGACGCGGTGCGGCCGCGGTGCGCTCGGGTCGCTCGTTCCCGCTCGCGATCGGGGTGGGTGCGAACGGGCCGCAGACCGGTCGCATCCCGGGCCGCACGAACCCGGTGCACACCATGACCGCGGTGTCGTTCGCGTTCACGGGTGACCCCGGCGACTTCCAGACCAGCGACGACAAGATCGAGACCGGCACGCACACGACCACCCACTGGGACGCGCTCGCCCATGCCGGGTACGACGACCTGCTCTTCAACGGTCACCCGAACTCGGTGGTCACGCAGGAGGACGGCGCGACCGAACTCGGCATCGACCGGTTCGGTCCGATCGTCACCCGGGGCCTGCTGTGCGACGTCGCACGGCTCAAGGGCGTCGACTGGTTCGAGGAGCCGTACGCGGTGACGGGTGCCGATCTCGACGCCTGCCTCGACGCGGCCGGCCTCGCCGTCCAACCGGGCGACATCGTCCTCGTGCGCACCGGGCAGATCCACTGGTTCAAGCAGGGCGACAACCGGCGCTTCGCCGACATCTCGCCGGGCATCGGACTCGATGCGGTCGAGTGGCTCCAGGCGCACGACGTCGCCGCGGTAGCGAACGACACCCACGTGTTCGAGCCCTACCCGTGTCCGGGGGCGAACCCGTTCCTGTTCCCGGTGCACCTCATCATGCTGCGGGACGTCGGCATGCCCCAGGGGCAGCAGTGGGACCTCGACGACCTCGCCGCCGACTGCGCGGCCGACGGGCAGTACGACTTCCTGCTCTCGGCGACGCCGATCCCGGTGACGCACGGCTGCGGTGGGATCGTCGCCCCGGTCGCCACCAAGTAGCGCGGCCGCAGCCGCTCGGACCTCAGGGGGGACCATGGCTCGTACCTACGCGGTGAGCGGCACGGCGTCGGGGCTCGGACTCGCGGTGCGCGCCCGGCTCGAGGCCGCGGGGCACCGGGTCGTGGGTGTCGACCTCCGGGACGCGGACGTGGTCGCCGACCTCTCGACGCCGGAGGGGCGCAGTGCGGCGGTCGACGCCGTGCTCGCGGCGACGGACGGGACGCTCGACGGTGTCGCGTCGGTCGCCGGGGTCGGCCCGCACGTGCCCTCGGACCTCATCGTCTCCGTGAACCACTTCGGGGCGGTGGCGTTCCTCGACGGCCTGCTGCCCGCGCTGGCCGGTCGCCCGGGAGCGGCCGCGGTCGCGGTGTCGTCGAACTCGATCACGCTCGACCCGACGGTCCGGGCCGATCTCGTCGATGCGTGCCTCGCCGACGACGAGGACGCGGCGCGATCGATCGCCCGCGAGGTCCCCGGCAACACGGCCTACGCGTCCTCGAAGCTCGCGGTGGCCCGCGCGGTGCGCCGTCGGGTGACGGCGTGGGGCGAGGCCGGGGTACGGCTCAACGCGGTCGCGCCGGGCCCGTTCGCCAGTGCGTTGCTCGACGCGTCGCGTGCCGACCCCACGCTCGGTCCGCTCGTCGACATGGTGCCGATCCCGCTCGGCCACCCGGGTGCCACCGACGAGGTCGCCGCCCCGGTCGAGTTCCTGCTCTCCGACGCGGCCTCGTGGATCCACGGGAGCCTGCTGTTCGTGGACGGGGGAACGGACGCACTGCTGCGTCCGGGTGTGTAGGCGCACTGCTGCGTCCGGGTGTGTGGGCGCGCTGCTGCGTCCGCACCACGAGCCCGTGACGCAGGTCAGTCGGGGAGGAACCCCCACACCACGACGTGGCGGTCGCCGACCGCGTCGACGGTGAGCGGGAGCCCCGCAGCGGCGAGCTGGGTCTCGATCTCCTCGACGGTGTACGACGCGCGCAGCGAGTGGCTGAAGTCCTCGACGAGCACGGGCGCCGCGCCCACGGTGTGCTCGGCGACGAGTGAGGCGAGCGTCGCCTCGTCGGTGGGGCGGCGGAGGTCCTGGACGAGCACGGCGGCACCGGGGCGACCGAGCGAGACCGATCGCCACATCGTCATCGGGTCGTCGAGGTGGTGGAGCAATGAGTTGCTGATGACCGCGCCGAACGGGCCCGCGCCCGCGATCGAGGGGTCGGGCAGGTGGCGCTCGAGGATCTCGATGCGATCGGCGATCCCGAGGGCGGCGAAGTGCTCCCGTGCTGCGGCGAGCATGGTCGGTCCCGCGTCGACCCCGACGACCCGGCACTCGGGGTGGGCCAGGGCGAAGCGGGCGGTGACGTCGCCGGAACCGCAGCCGAGGTCGAGCACGGTCGTGCCGACGAGCGCGGGGAAGTGCTCGTCGAAGCGGGTCACGACCGCCTGGTGCGGTACCGAGAAGTCGGCGGCGACGTAGGCCGCGACCTGCTCGGCGGAGTCCATGAGTTCGGGCTCCGGGACCCGCCGGATGCCGCTCACCGACAGGCCGCCACGAGCGCGTCGAAGAGGGCCTGCTGGGTCGGATCGGTGCCGGCGGTGTCCTCCGGGTGCCACTGCACGGCGACGCACCAGTGGTCGTCGGTGGTCTCGATGCCCTCGATGACGCCGTCGGGGGCCACGGCGCTGAGCCGCAGCCCATCGGGGATCGACGCGATGGCCTGGTGGTGGTGGCAGGAGGCGCGGACCGTACCGGCCCCGAGGATCCCGGCGAGGCGGGTCCCGGCGAGCACCTCGACGTCGTGGACCTCCGCGCCGTCCTCGACGCCCGGCCTACCGTGACGGTCGAGGTCGGGCCGGTCGGAGATGTGCTGGTCGAGGGTGGTGCCCGACGCGACGGCCAGCAGCTGCGCGCCCCGGCAGATGCCGAGCACGGGGATCTGGGCGCGACGGGCCGCGGCGAGGAGTGCGAGTTCGAACTCGTCGCGCACTGCCGAGACGCCGTAGGTGCGCGGGTGCGCCTCCTCGCCGTAGTGGGCGGGATCCACATCGCCGCCGCCGAGGAGCAGGAGGGCGGCGCATCCGGCGAGCACGGCGTCGGCGGTCGCGTCGTCGACCGGCCGTGGGAACAGGATCGCCGGTTCGCCGCCGGCGCGCACGACGGCCTCGAGGTAGGCGGTGGGGACGGCGGCGGCGGGGTAGACCCAGCCCTCGACCCGGCCCTTGCGCACCGGGTACGCGGGGACGGCGATGAGTGGTCGCACCGCGGTCGCACCCATCAGATCTGCTCGAAGTTGCGACGCCGCTCCCAGTCGGTGACGACGCGGTTGAACGAGTGCCACTCCTGGCGCGCGGTGTTCACCAGATGGTGGTGCACCTCGTCGCCGAACGCGGCGCGGGCAGCCTCGCTGGCCTCGAGCGCGGTGATCGCGTCGACGAGCGTGTGGGGCACGCGGGCGAGGGTGTCGTCGGCGTAGGCGTTGCCCGAGAACGCCGCACCCGGGTCGATGCCCTGCTCGATGCCGTGGAGTCCGGCCGCGATCGTCGCCGCGTAGGCGAGGTACGGGTTCACGTCGGCGCCCGGCACGCGGGACTCCATGCGGAACGCCGAGCCGTGGCCGACGAGGCGGTAGCCGCAGGTGCGGTTGTCCCGGCCCCACGCGAGCGCGGTCGGCGCCCAGGACTCGGGCTGGTACCGCTTGTAGGAGTTGACGTACGGGGCGAACAGCCACGCGAACTCGGCGCCGGTGGCGATGATGCCGCCGAGCCAGCCCCGCATGGTGTCGCTCATGTGGTCGGGGGCGTCGGCGTCCCACATCAGCGATTCCGAGCCGTCGGCACTCCACACGCTCGAGTGGAGGTGGCAGGACGATCCGACCTCCTCCATCGAGTACTTCGCCATGAACGTGATCGACCGGCCGGCGAGGGCGGCGATCTCTTTCGCCCCGTTCTTGTAGATCGCGTGGCGGTCGGCCATCCTCAGCGCTTCGGCGTACCGCAGGTTGATCTCGTGCTGGCCCTTGCCGGCCTCGCCCTTCGAGAACTCGACCACGATGCCCGCGTCGTTCATGGAGTTGCGGATCTCGCGGATGAGGTACTCGTCGCGGGTGGTCTGGAGGATGTGGTAGTCCTCGATGACGTTCGAGTGCGGCACGAGGTCCGAGTACCCCTTGTCGGCGGCCTCCTCGTACGAGTCGCGGAACAGGAAGAACTCGAGTTCGGCGCCGATGTTGACGAAGTAGCCCTTCGCCTCGGCGCGTGCGATCTGGCGCTTGAGGATCTGCCGCGGTGACACCTCGACCGGCTTCCCGGTCTCCTCGTCGACGAGGTCGCACATGACGAGCGCGGTGCGCTCGATCCACGGGATGCGGCGCAGGGTCGTGAGGTCCGGGACCATCCGGAAGTCGCCGTAGCCCTGCTCCCAGTTCGCGTAGTGGTATCCGGGCAGCGGGGTCATGTCGACGTCGAGGGCGAGCAGGTAGTTGCAGGCCTCGAGGGCACCGTCGTCGAGCACCTCGCTCACGAAGTAGTCGCCGACCACTCGCTTGCCCATGAGCCGGCCCTGGAGGTCGGGGAACACGACGAGCACGGTGTCGATCGAGCCGTCGGCCACGGCGGCCCGGATCTCGGCGGGGGTGAGCATGCCCTTGGTCATCGGGTCTCCTCGTGCGCTCGGCGGGGGACGGTCCGGATCACTCGGGCGTGACGTACGCCGCGGTGATGCCGCCGTCCACCACCAGCTGCGATCCGGTCATGAACGACGACTCGTCGCTGGCCAGGAAGAGCGCAGCCTTCGCAAGCTCCGCGGCCTGCCCGAGCCGGCCCATCGGGATGTGGACGAGGCGCCGGGCCCGGCGCTCGGGGTCGGAGAGCAGCTCGGCCAGCAGCGGGGTGTCGATCGGGCCGGGGCACAGGGAGTTGGCCCGGATGCCCTGACGGGCGTACTCGACCGCGATCTCCCGGGTCATCGACAGCACGCCGCCCTTGCTCGCGGTGTAGGCGATCTGCGAGGTGGCCGCACCCATGAGGGCGACGAAGGAGGCGACGTTGACGATCGACCCACCGCCGGAGCGGAGCATGAGCGGGATGCCGTGGCGGCAGCCGAGCCAGACCCCCTTGAGGTTGACCTCCATGACCCGGTCCCAGGTGGGCACCGGGGTCTCGGTCGGGCCGCCGTCGTCGGCCGGGAAGATGCCGGCGTTGTTGTAGAGCACGTGGAGCGCACCGAACCGCTCGTCGGTCGCGGCGATCATGGTTTCGACCTGCGCCTCGTCGGCCACGTCGACCTTCACGGCGAGCGCCTCACCCCCGGCCGCCTCGATGCTGGCGACGGTCTCGCGGGCGCCCTCGAGGTTCCAGTCGGCGGCGACGACCCTCGCGCCCTCGTGGGCGAAGAGGATGCCCGCCTCGCGTCCCATGCCGTTGCCGGCGCCCGTGATGAGTGCCACCTTGCCGTCGAGTCGGCCGCCTGTCCCGCTCACGTGTTGTCCCTCCTAGGATCGCCGCCGCACGCTAGGCGACCATGCGGGTCGACGGCGACGGGCGGGCCCCGCACGGGTGGGCCCGCGGACGACGGTGGGGGACGGCCCGGTGCAGGTCTCGGTGACGATCTCGGGACTCTCGCGGCTCTTCGGGGCCGACCTCGCCCGGGTCGTCGACGCGGCTCGGGTGGCCGACGGCGCCGGGGTGCACCAGATCGTGCTCCCGGATCACCTCGCCATCGGCACCCGCACCGACCGCTACCCGTTCGCGCCGACGTTCCCGTACCCGCCCGAGGAGCCATGGCTCGAGCCGATCGCGACGCTGTCGGCGATCGCCGCCGTGACCGAGCGGGTCCGCCTCGGCACCGGCGTGCTCGTGGGTCCGCTGCGCGGCGCGCTGCTGCTCGCCAAGTCGATCGCCACCCTCGACGTGCTGTCGCACGGTCGGGTCGACCTCGGCATCGGCAGCGGGTGGCAACGGGAGGAGTTCACCGAGCCGGGCGCGCCGTTCGTCGGGCGCACCGCGCGGATGGACGACCAGGTGCGGGCGTGCCGGGCGCTCTGGGAGCAGGAGCCGCCGGTGTCGTTCACCTCGGACACCGTCTCGTTCGCCGAACTCTGGTGCGAGCCGCAGCCCGTGCAGCGCCGCCTGCCGATCTGGTTCGGTGGCGACGCCTCACTCCGCACCGCCCGACGCATCGCCGCGGTCGGCGACGGCTGGTTGCCGGTCGGGGTCATGCCCGACGAGGTGCTCGTCGAGGGCATCGCGAACCTGCGCACCGCGTGCGAGGAGATCGGCCGGGATCCGGCGGGGATCGGGGTGCGCGCGGGTGTCCCCGTCGCACTCGACGTCGACGGCCGGGTCGACCTCGGTGCGACCCGACGGCGGGCCGACGAACTCGGAGCGCTCGGCGTGACCACGGTCTCGGTCGCGCTCGGTCGATTCCTCGCCGGTCCCGACGACGTCGCGCCGTTCCTCGTCGACCTCGGCGCCGCGTTCGCCGACTGATCGTCGCGGCCGGACGCCGGTCGGGTGGTCACTCGGAGCTGAAGAAGACGTTCTTGATCTCGGTCATGCCGGGTCGATCATGAACGTCTTCGGTCGTGGGGCGTCCGATGGCGGTCGGGTGGTCACTCGGAGCTGAAGAAGACGTTCTTGATCTCGGTGTAGTGGTCCATCGCGTGGGGGCCGAGTTCGCGGCCCAGGCCGCTGTGCTTGTAGCCGCCGAACGGCGTCTCGGTGCGAACGCTCTTGTTCGAGTTCACGCTCAGGACGCCGGTCCGGATGGCGCGTGCGACCCGGATCCCTCGGCCGAGGTCTCGGGTCCAGAGCGAACCGGAGAGGCCGTAGGGCGTGTCGTTGGCGATCTCGATCGCCTCAGCCTCGTCGCGGAACGGGATGATGCTCGCAACGGGCCCGAAGATCTCCTCGCGGGCGACCCGCATCGAGTTGTCGACGCCGGCGAGCACGGCGGGGGAGAGGTAGAAGCCGTTCGGGTCGCACCCCCCGGGCACCTCGCCGCCGGTCACGAGTTCGGCGCCGGCATCGAGGCCGAGATCGATGTACTCCCGCGAGATCTCGCGCTGACGGGCCGAGATCATCGGACCGATCTCCGTGGCCTCGTCGAGCGGCGTGCCGATCGTGATCGAGCGGGTGGCAGCGGCGAAACGGTTCACGAAGTCGTCGTAGATCGACGCCTGCACGAGGATGCGGCTGCGGGCGCAGCAGTCCTGGCCGGTGTTCCCGAACACTGCCATCGTGGTCTCGTCGGCCGCCCGTTCCCAGTCGGCGTCGGCGAACACGACGCTCGCGGACTTCCCGCCGAGTTCGAGTGAGACGCGGGCGATGTTGTCGCTCGACACCCGGAGGATGTGCGCACCCGTCGTGG
>JBJTWK010000109.1:0-6355 GCA_046081705.1 Actinomycetes bacterium
GTGGAGGCCGGCACCTTCGTGCCGCTCGACCCGGCCAAGCGCCCGAACTCCTACTGGGCCGCGACCGACCCCTCGGACGTCGCCCGGGTCGAGGACCGCACGTTCATCTGCTCCGAGCGCGCGATCGACGCCGGTGCGAACAACAACTGGCGTGACCCGGCGGAGATGCGCGCGCAGCTCGACTCGCTGTTCCGGGGTTCGATGCGCGGCCGTACGATGTACGTGGTCCCCTTCTCGATGGGCCCGCTCGGGTCGCCCCTCTCCTACATCGGGGTGGAGATCACCGACTCCCCCTACGTCGCCCTCTCCATGCGGGTGATGACCCGCGCCGGGCAGGCCGCGCTCGACGTGCTCGGCGACGACGGCGACTTCGTGCCGTGCATGCACTCGCTCGGCGCACCCCTCGCCGAGGGTCAGGCCGACTCGGCTTGGCCGTGCAACCCGGACGAGAAGTGGATCGTGCACTTCCCCGAGACCCGCGAGATCTGGTCCTACGGCTCCGGCTACGGCGGCAACGCCCTGCTGGGCAAGAAGTGCTTCGCACTACGCATCGCGTCGGTCATCGCCCGTGACGAGGGTTGGCTCGCCGAGCACATGCTCATCCTCAAGCTCACGAACCCGCAGGGTGCGGTGCGGTACGTCGCCGCGGCGTTCCCGTCGGCGTGCGGCAAGACCAACCTCGCCATGCTCATCCCGTCGATCCCGGGCTGGAAGGCCGAGACCATCGGCGACGACATCGCGTGGATGAAGTTCGGGCCCGACGGTCGCCTGCGGGCCATCAACCCGGAGTTCGGCTTCTTCGGCGTGGCGCCGGGCACCAACATGGAGACCAACCCGAACGCCATGCTCACCCTCGACGCGAACACCGTGTTCACGAACGTGGCGCTCACCGACGACGGCGACGTCTGGTGGGAGGGCATGACCGAGGAGCCGCCGGCCCACCTCGTCGACTGGAAGCGCAACGACTGGACCCCGGAGTCCGGCACCGATGCGGCCCACCCGAACTCCCGCTTCTGCGTGCCGGCCTCGCAGTGCCCGGTGGTCGCCGACGAGTGGGAGGACCCGGCCGGCGTCCCGATCGACGCCATCCTCTTCGGCGGGCGTCGCGCCTCCACCGTGCCGCTCGTGTTCGAGTCGCGCGACTGGGAGCACGGCGTGTTCGTCGGCGCCACGATGGGCTCCGAGAAGACCGCGGCGGCCTTCGGCGGCCTGGGCGATCTCCGACGCGACCCGATGGCGATGCTCCCCTTCTGCGGGTACAACATGGGCGACTACTTCGCCCACTGGCTCACCATGCCGTCGCACACGGATCGCGCCAAGCTCCCGCGCATCTTCGGTGTGAACTGGTTCCGCAAGGACGAGTCCGGCAAGTTCCTGTGGCCCGGGTACGGCGAGAACTCCCGCGTGCTCAAGTGGGTGTTCGAGCGGTGCGAGGGGGCGGGCTCGGGCGTCGAGACCCCCATCGGCACCGTGCCGACCCTCGAGGACCTCGACCTGGCCGGCCTCGACGCCGAACCCTCGAAGATCGAGGCGGCGGTAGCGGTGCACACCGAGGAGTGGCAGCAGGAGGTCGGATTCATCCGCGACCACTTCGAGTCGGTGGGCGAGCGCCTGCCCGCGGACCTGCGCACCCAGCTCGACGCGCTCGAGGCCCGGCTCGGCTGACGCCACCGTCCCCGGGGGGATCCCCACCTGCGCCCCGGTCCGCCCGGGGCGCAGGTCGCGTCCGGGGCCGGAGCGGACCGGCGTCAGTCGCGGGACCGGCCCGCCCGGAGCGAGCGCCGCGCGTGCCGTGCGATCGCGAGGTCGATGAGGCGATCGAGGAGCTCCGGGTACGGCACCCCGCTGATCCCCCAGAGCCGCGGGTACATCGAGATCGGCGTGAACCCCGGGATCGTGTTCACCTCGTTCACGAGGAACCCCCGGCCCGGCTCCTCGAGGAAGAAGTCGACCCGGGCCATGCCCTCGAGCCGGCAGGCGGAGAACGCGTCGAGCGCGAGCTGGCGCACCTCGGCCTCCTGGGCCTCGGTGAGGAGGGCCGGTGCGAGCAGTTCGGCGGACCCCGTCTCGTACTTGTCGGCGTAGGTGTAGAACTCGGCGCCCGGCACGATCTCGCCGGGTCGCGACGCCTCGGGTCGGCGGTCGCCGAGCACCGCCACCTCGATCTCGCGACCCGTGATCGCCTCCTCGGCGAGCACCCATTCGTCGTACCGCAGCGCGTACCGCACCGCCGCCTCGAGCTCGGCCCGGTCGTGCGCCTTGCTCACGCCGACCGAGGACCCCATGTTGGCCGGCTTCACGAAGCACGGCAGTCCGAGGTCCGCGACGACCGCGTCGCAGAAGGCGGCGAGGTCGTCGCCGTCGCGGTGCTCCCGCCAGGCGGCGACCGGGACCCCGCACGCGACGAGCACTCGCTTCATCATCGACTTGTCCATGCCGACCGCCGAGCCGAGCACGCCCGAGCCCACGTACGGCAGCCCGGCGAGCTCGAGCAGCCCCTGGAGGGTGCCGTCCTCCCCGTACGGACCGTGGACGAGGGGGATCACCACGTCGATGCTGAGCGCCGCACCGCCGGGCACGGCCACCGCGGCCCCGATGGCGTCGAGCGCGACCCCGTCGACCGGGAGCCCCTCGGCGGGCGGTGGCGCGTCGATGTCGGCGAGCAGCGCCCGGGCGCCGGGGGCGTCGAGCCACCGGCCGTCCTGGGTGATGGCGACCGGCACGACCTCGTACCGGGCCGGGTCGAGCGCGCGGGCCACCGAGGTGGCGGTGACGCGCGAGACGTCGTGCTCGGCCGACCGACCGCCGAAGATGAGCAGGACCCGGCGTCGCGTCACCGGATCACCTGGAGTACCGCACGGATGCCGAGCCCCATGACGAACAGGCCGCCGAAGCCGTAGAGCATCTCGAGGCGGCCCTTCATGGAGCCGCGGTACTGGTAGAGGAGCCCGACCGTGATGAAGATCACGAAGCCGTAGAACATGTGGAACCGGGGCACCTCGTACTGGTCGCTCGCGACGAGGATCACGCCCACGAGCACCTGCAGCAGCACGGCCACCTCGGCGATGATCGTGGCGATCCACACGTGGCGACCCCGGAACCCGACGACGCGCCAAGCGATGAGCGCGAGGACCCCGGCGATGGCGTTGAGCACGATCGAGACGTAGCCCCAGACCGTGTGGAAGTCGTACAGCGCGGAGATCGCCCTCGCCCCCTACAGCGCCGAATCGTCGGATTCCGACGGCGAGAACGCGGTCTGCCCGCCGCGCAGGATGTTCTTGAGCACCTTGCCCGCCGGATTGCGCGGGAGCGGGGCGTCGACGAACTCCACGTACTCCGGCACCTTGAAGTCGGCGAGGTGGTTCCGGCAGTGGTCCCGGATGTCCTCGACCGTGGCGGTGGAGCCCTCGCGCACCTGGATGAAGGCCTTGACCTCCTCGCCCATCTCCTTGTGCGGCACGCCGACGATCGCGGCGTCGAGCACGTCCGGGTGGTCGAAGAGCACGTGCTCGACCTCGACGCAGTAGATGTTCTCGCCCGCCCGGATGATCATGTCCTTGGCCCGATCGACGAGGTAGAGGAATCCCTCGTCGTCCAGCTTCCCGATGTCGCCGGTCTTGAACCACTTGTCCTCGGTGAGCACCTCGGCGTTGGCCTCGGGCCGGTTCCAGTAGCCGCGGACCATCACGGTCGGACCCCGGAACCAGACCTCACCGGTCTCACCGACGCCGGCGTCGCGGCCGTCCTCGGTGACGACCCGCATCTCCACGGTCGGCACCGGGCGGCCGACCGAACCCGGGTGACTGAAGTACTCGGCACCGGCGTTCACCGTGGCCACCGACGCGGTCTCGGTGAGGCCGTACGCGGTGGTGAGGGCCCGCTTGGCCTGCGGGAAGCACTCGTCGATCCGGGCCACGAGTTCCGGCGCGGCCGGCGCGCCGCCGTACGAGATGCGGGTCACGCTCGAGAGGTCGTACGAGGCGAAGTTCGGCGACTCGACGATGCGCCACATGATGGTCGGCACCCCACCGATCGCACCGATGCGCTCGCGCTCGATGGTCTCCATCGCGTGGTCGGGGTCGAAGCGGCCCGGGGGCATGAGCACGAGCTTCGCCCCCGTCGCGTACGCGGTGACCATGGTGGCGAGGCAGCCCGTGACGTGGAAGAGCGGCACCACGAGGAGGCTCGCCGCCTGGTACTCGCTCTCGAGTCCACCGTTTCGCATCGCTCCCACGATGCCGCCCACCATGATGTTCTGGAGGTTGGCGATCACCTGTCGGTGCGTGATGGTCGCACCCTTCGGCTTCCCGGTCGTGCCCGAGGTGTAGAGCAGTGCCGCGAGATCGTCCTCGGCCGGGGCGGGCCCGGAGACCGCCGGAGCACCCGCCGTCGCGAAGATCGGCGCGGCCGGCAGGGCCCGTCCGTCGGGCTCGTCGAGCCCGACCACCGCGATGGTCGTGAGGGCGGGCAGACCGTCGGCGACGTCGCGCACGAGATCCCAGCGCCGCGTGTCGCACACGAGCACCTTCGTACCGGAGTCCTCGAGCGCGAACTCGAGTTCCTCGGTCTTCCACCACGCGTTGAGCGGCACCGCCACGTACCCGGCGGTGGCGCAGGCCCAGAACAGCGCCACCCACTCGAGCGAGTTCGCCGAGACGATCGCCACCCGGTCCCCCGGCTCGAGGCCCAGGGTGCCGAGCCACGCGACGGCGGAGCGGATCCACGCGTCGTGGCCGCCGTAGGACAACCGCCGGTCCCCCTGGACGAGGAAGTCGGTGTCCGCGCGCAACGCGGCCGCGTCGACGACCTCCCGCAGCGACCGCATGCGCTGCTTGTAGACCTGCAGGTCCACGCCGAGGACCGGCTCGATGCCGATCTCGAAGGGGCCGCCGGGCGAGAAGAGCTGGATGATCGGATCGGTCTCGGTCACGGCGACGCAGGCTAGTGGCTGCGAAACCTGGGCACTTGGTCGCACGCGGGCGCGCCGCCGACATCGTCCGCGCCGCGAGATCACCAATCGTGATGACGCAGTCCGGGGCGCCGACCCGCACGATCGGGGCATGCCCCGAACCGAGCCCCGCCCCCACCGTCGTCGCCTCGGACGTCTGGCCGTCGCACTCCTGCCCGCCGCCCTCGCCGTCGGCGTCCCGATCCCGGCCGGCGCCGCCGCTGCGCCCGTGGCGTCGACCTGGCGCGGCGTCGCCCCGAGCGCGTACGACCACGCCACGGGCGGCGGTCACTGGTCCGACGGACGTCCCTCGCTCGTGCCGTTCGCGCTCGCCTGGACCTGCGACGACATCGTGTCGTACCTGCTGCGTCTCGACGCGCGCGGCGGGATCCCGACGACCGCGGCCCGGGTCGGCGTCTCGATGACCTCGGACTCCACGGGCCGGTCCGGCATCGCACTCGTGCCGGTCCCGGGACGTGTGTCCATCGACGCGAGCGACCCGGCGCACTCCGGGATCGCCGACTCGACGATCACGGACGTGAGGACCTCGACCACGGGCTCGCCGCTCTCCGCCGGCGCGACCTCGACCGTCGGGTTCACCGTCACGAACCTCGGCGCCTCGGACAGCGTCGTCGTCCGGGTCGATCTGCGACTCGTCTGCAGCGACCCGACCGCAGCGACCGGTACGGTCCAGGCCCGCCTCGCGTCGGTCACGAGCCTCGACGGCACGGTGTCGTACCTCGCCGGCGCGCAGACCGTGCCGGCGCGCGGAGCACGGGTCCGTGCCGCGACCACCTCCACGACCGCGCCCGCCGTGACCACGACGACCGCACCGACGGTGACCACCACGGCTCCGCCGACCACGACGACCACGGCCCCCGCCGAGGTCCCGGGCTCGTCCTCGACCACGACGTCGACGACCGCACCGGGTGCGACGAGCACGACGCTGGCCGCCGCAGTGCTCGGCGAGCAGGCCGAGAACACCGCCTCGGGCCTCGGCACCCGTCTCGCCCAGACGGGCGGGTCGCTCATGCTCGTGCTGCTCGGACTCGGCGCGTGCGCGCTGGGTATCTGGTTCGTCACCGGCGCCCGTCGGCGACCGACCGCCCGGGACTGACGGCGACGGGCGACGGCGCCCGCCACCCTCGGACGTCAGGCCGGGCGCGGGGCCTCCTGCTGGGCCACGTCGAACGACCACAGTTCGGAGTGCGATGACACCGGGGCCGAGTCGTCGCCGTGCGGCCGGTGACCGTGCGCGAACGCCGGGCTCGCCAGCCACGCCTGGAAGTCCTCCTCCGACGCCCAGCGCGTGTACACGAGGTACGTGTCGCGGTCGTCGTTCGGCTTGAGCAGTTCGAACGCCTCGAAGCCGGGCATCGACGCGACCGACCCCGCACGGGCCGCGAA
>JBJTWK010000110.1:0-17481 GCA_046081705.1 Actinomycetes bacterium
GTCCGGGATCTCACCGAGACGAACGAGCAATGCCGACTTCGTGCGATACGTCTCACCAGCCGTGTGGCGCACCACGGTGAGTCCGGGCCACCTGCGCAGCCAGTCCTCATCGGGAACCTCCTGCGCGAAGACGAGGTCGTAATCAGTCGCGTGGCGCTTCGCCCATGCGTCCGGGCCGATCGCACCGTCGTGATGCGTCCGGAACGCGCCGCCGAGATTGACGCTCACGGCTCTCCACCGTTTATCGCTCATGCTTCTCCCTGCCCTTCGTCGAGATGTGTGGGTTCGAACAGTACGCGGAAGGCGACGCGCCGGATTGTGCGAGAAGTCCACGGGTTCCACATGCCGTTGCGCTGCAGTGCGAGGAGTTCGTCGATCGCGGTCTCGTAGCAGGTGTCGATCGCGTCACCCGCCCCGACCTCCAGCAGTGCATCCCACACGTGCACCCCGTACCTCCCGACGATGAGTGCCCGCGCGTCGTCGGCCGCCGCACGCCCGACGGTCTCCTCATGACGGATCAGGAAACGGAGCCACTCCTCGAGGCTCGGGCCGCCGAACCGGTGGTCGACCGCTCGCCGTTCCAGTTCGCGCTGCGCCGCGTATGCGCCCCGCAGGAGCGCCGCACGCATGGTCTCGGGTCGAGCGGGACGGTCACGCACCAACACGGTCTACCCCAGGGGTCGGACATGGTTCCCGGGTCGGTCGGCACCGAGGAGGTGTGGGTCACACGTCCGGGGTGCCGGCGACCACCGTGGCCACCGTGCCGCAGATCAGGCCGATCCCCACACCCGCGACGACGTCGAGCGGCAGGTGCACGCCGGCGTACACCCGCGCGATCGCCACGAGCACGACGAGGCTCCACGCCACGACGCGCCACGGTCGGGGGAGCCACGGGCTCAGGGCCGCGGCCGCGCCGGCGACGACCGCAGCGTGCCCCGACGCGAAGCCGAACCCGTCGGCCTGGGACCGAGCCACGAAGGACGTGAGGAGATCCGCCGGACGACCGCGCGCCACGATGCCCTTGACGATCTGGGCCCCGAGGTACGAGGTCCAGCACGCGACAGCCACTGCGACCGCCGGGGCCGCTCGCCGGTAGAGGACCCCGATGGCGATGACGCCGACGACCCAGGCCCCGAGCGTGCCGAGCAGCATCACCGGGCCGAGCACCGGGCGCATGACGTCCGGCAGGTCGTTGACGAACCGGAACCCGGACTCCTCGACCCCGGTGAGGCGGGAGTCGGTGAGTGCGAGGAGCAACCACGGCACGACGAGCAGCGCCGCGCCGAGCGCCGCGCCGGGCCAGAGGTCACGGGCGGACCGGCGCAGACCCACCGTCCGCAACGTGCGCAGGGTCGGCGCCGGGTCGCCGGCCGCCACCTCGATCGAGTTCACGCGTAGGCGACCGGCACGAGCCCGTCGTCGATCGCGCGCTGCAGCGCGGCGTGATCACGCTCGGCCTGATCCGCGTACGCGACGGCGAACGATGCGATCGCCCGATCGAAGACCCCGCCGTCGCCGAGGTAACCGGCGAGCGCGTCCCCATCACCGCTGCGCACGTGCGCTCGAGCGAGGGTGACTCCGCACAGGCGCGCGTAGTGCACGAATCCGGCCGGGCTCATGAAGGCGAGATCGAACGAGCCCTTCATGTCGCGGAGCTGTCGGAAGTAGTAGTCGACGCCGGTGTCCTCGACCCGCGCCCAGCCGAGGAACGCGTCGCTGGCCGCCTGCATCAGGCGCTGGCCCGCCACCACCCGCTCGCCGTGGGTCGGGTACTCGCTCGGCCCCGCGTACGGCTCGAGCACCGAGGCGAGCGCCTGCTTGAACTGGAGGAGCAACGGGGCCCCGCCGTCGTCGACGTACACAGCGAAGAGCGCCTGGGTGCCGACGCTCCCCACGCCGACGACCTTGCGACCGAGGGCGACGAACCGGAACCGCTCGAGGAGGTGCCGGCGGTCGTGGTTGAGGGTCTGGAGGTAGTCGGCGAACGCGTGGTCGTAACGCCGACGCGCCGCGTCGTCGAGCGGGATCGGCTCGACGAGCGGGGGCTGGTCGATGACCCGGAGCACGCCGTCGGGCCCGACCTCCGTGAGCCGGGTGAGCGCGCGCTCGCTCGTGCGGCGACGGGCCTTCTCGATCTGACGCCGGGCCCGCTCGATGGTCTTGCGGTCGCGGGACGCCTCGAGCCCGAGCAGCGAGAGCATCGTCGAGGCACTCCGGTCCTCGCCCCGCCGGACCGCGTCGACCTCCGCGAGCACGGAGTCGATGTCGACGTGGAAGTACCACTCCTCGAGCGTCGAGAGTCGCGTGAGAACGGCCATCGTCTCGCGGTACGCCCGCCCGACCTCGAGCACCGCGGTGCCCACGACCCCGGGCGGGTACGCGTTCGAGCGGCCGGCGATCTCGAACGATGCGGCGAGGCGCTTGACGTCCCACTCCCACGGCCCCGGAAGGGTCTCGTCGAAGTCGTTGAGGTCGAACACGAGCCGACGCTCCGGGGTCGCGTACATCCCGAAGTTGGCGAGGTGGGCGTCCCCGCAGGCCTGCACCTGGATCCCGGTGACCGGCGTGGTCGCGAGGTCGGCCGCCATCACCGCCGCGGCACCGCGGTAGAACGCGAAGGGCGAGGCCGCCATCCGCCCGTACCGGATCGGTACGAGTTCCGGCACACGCGCTGCGTCCTGGGCCCGGAGCACCTCGACCGGATCGGGGCGGTCCACGAGGGGTTCCCACGATCCGTGCGACGACCGGTTCGCGACCTTCCGGAGCTCGCGGCCCGCGACCCGGTGCTGAGCCCGGAGATCCACGTTCGGTTCAGCCATGCTGCATCAACTCCCGGTCCTCGCCGCTCGCGGTGTGGGGGTACATTCGCCGGGCGGTCGCCGGAACGTTACGGCCTCCGCCCGACCCCGACCACCGCACCGCCACCAGGCCCGACGTGGCGCACAGGATGGGACCTCATGGCGATCACCGGCCTGAACCACGTCGTGCTCTACGTGCGCGACGCCGAGGCGACCGCGGCCTTCTACGCCGACCTCCTCGGGTTCACCCGGGTCGAGGCGTACAAGGTGTTCCCCGGCGGGGTGTTCCTCCGGGCCCCCGGCTCGACGAACGACCACGACCTCGCCCTCTTCACCGTCGGCGAGGAGGCCCACCCGTCGTTCGCCGGCCGAGGATCGGTCGGGATGTACCACGTGGCGTGGGAGGTCGACACCCTCGGCGACCTCGAGGAGTACGGCCGACGCCTCAGCGAGGCCGGGGCCCTCGTCGGCGCCTCGGACCACGGGGCGACCCGATCGCTCTACGCGCACGATCCGGACGGACTCGAGTTCGAGGTCGTGTGGGTCGTCCCGGCTGCGCTCGTCACCGACGCCGACTTCGCGCGCACCGCGCCGCTGCGGCTCGCCGCCGACATCGAGCGGTTCGGCCGTGACACCATCGGCGGCATCGGGGTGTCGCGCCCCGCCTGAGGCCCGACACCCCCACCCGCGCTCAGCTCGCGCGCAGGGCCAGCGTCTGGGTGTCCGCCACCACGACGCTGCCCCACCCGATCCCCGTCCCGACCTGCGTCGGCGCGAGAGCACGCACCGTGGTCCCGTTGCCGAGCTGCCCCACGCCGTTCCCGCCCCAGCACCACAGCGAGCCGAGCGTCCCGCTCGACGCCACGGCGCAGGAGTGCGCATCCTCGGGGAAGTTCGCGTACCCGGTCGTCGCGACCTGCTTCCACACCGTGCCGACCCCGACCGGCACCGGCGACGTGCGCTGGGTCGTCGTCCCGTCACCGACCTGACCGTCGAGGTTGCCGCCCCAGCAGAGGAGCAGCCCGCCGGTCCGGATGCCGCAGGAGGCCACGCCACCTGCGGACACCTGGGTCCAGTCCGTCGCCGTCCCGACCTGCGTCGGCACCTTCTGGCTCACCGTCGACCCGATGCCGAGCTGCCCGAGGTTGTTCCCACCCCAGCACCACAGGGTCCTGTCGGAGCGGATCCCGCAGACCTGCTGATCACCGACACTCACCGAGGTCCAGGTCCCGCCACCGGAGATCGCGGTCGGCGACACCTTGTTGAGCACGTCGTTGTTGCCGATCTGCCCCGAGCCGCCCGCACCCCAGCACAGGACCCCACCTGCTGCGACACCACACGTGGTCGCCGCACCCGCCGAGATCGACGACCAGGTCGTGAGCGATCCCACCTGCGTCGGTGTGTCGGTCGGTGACGCCGAACCGAGCCCGAGTTGCCCGAAGGTGTTGTCACCCCAGCACCACGCGGTCCCGGCGGTCTTCACTGCGCACGCGTACACGGCAGGGGTACCGAAGTCGTCGAGCTGCCCGCCGACGGTCACGGAGGCCCAGTTCGTGGCGATCCCCACCTGGACGGGGACCTGCGAGTCGAGGAAGGTGCCGTCGCTGAGGAGGCCGGTCGCATTGGAGCCCCAGCACCACAGCGTCGCGTCGGTCCGGACCGCGCAGGAGGCGCCGAAGCCGGTGCTGACCTGGGCGACACCGGTGAGCACCGGGGTGGCACCGGGCGTGGACCGGTACGCGGGGATCCCGAGTTGCCCCTGGTTGTTCGCGCCCCAGCACCACAGCGTGCCGCTCGTGCGGATCCCGCACGACGACCGGTACCCCGCGCTGACCTTCGCCCAGTCGGTGTCGACCCCGACCTGGACGGGTGCGGTCACATCGTCGATCGACGCCAGACCGGTCCGGTAGTCGGCCCCGGCGCCCCAGCACAGGAGTGAGCCCACCCGGACGCCGCAGGAGTGGGCGAAGCCCGCATCGACGGCGCTCCACGTCGAGAGCGCTCCGATCCGCACGGGTGCCAACGCGGAGTTGAACGTGCCGTCGCCGACCTGGCCGTAGTCGTTGCCACCCCAGCACCAGAGGCCACCGGCGATCGGCGACGCGGCCGACGAGTCCCGGATCGCGCACACGTGGGTGTCGCCACTCGTGACGGTGTGCCAGTTCACGGTCGTGCCGTCCACCCGTTGCATCGCCGGCACGTCCGGGGTGACGCCGGTGTCGTCCCCCAACTGCCCGTATGTGTTGTCGCCGCCGCAAAAGAGCGCCGTGGCGCCGTTGACGCCGTTGGGGCCACGACGGGAGCAGGACGAGTACGTCCCCGCCGAGGGCTGGACCCAGCTGGCGGCACCACCGATGATCCGCGGCTGGTACTGCGCGTCGAACGTGCCGTCGCCGAGCTGCCCGTAACTGTTGTCGCCCCAGCAGTAGTACTGGGCTCCGGTGGACCGGACCGCGCACGCGTGATCCTCGGCCACGTCGACGGACGCCCAGCCGAGGGGCCGCGAGGCGATGGACCCGAGGGCGTCGGTGATGACGTCGGTGATCTGGACCGGGGACTCCTGCTGGGTCCCGGTGCCGTCGCCGACCTGTCCGTACGAGTTGTCGCCCCAGCACCAGAGGGTCCCGTTCGGTGCGAGCCCGCGGACACCGCACGCCGATGCACCACCGACCGATACCCACTGCCAGTCGGTCGCGGTCCCGACCCGGACCGGAACGTCGGAGGACTCGGTCGAGCCGATGCCGAGCTGGCCGTAGTCGTTCGCGCCCCAGCAGAAGAGCTGGCCCGTCCGGATGCCACAGGCGCTCGACTGCTCGACGTTGATCGAACCGTTGGTGCTGACCGCGGTCCAGTCCGACGCCGTCCCGACCCGCTGCGGAACCTGCGCGACGCCTGGGATGGTCGGGTCACCGAGTTGGCCGAAGATGTTCGACCCCCAGGAGTCGAGGTTCGTCGGCGCGCCGGTCGGCGCCGTGGCGCCCACGTAGTAACCGACGACGTCGACGATCACCTGCGGGCAGCCGGCGTTCGCGAAGAGGTTGATCTGTCCGCCGGTGCCGACCTTGACCACCGTGCCGTTCGGGACGACCTGCCCCGCGGTGAAGTTGAGGGTGGAGGCGTTGGGCTTCGTCGCGCCCGTCGGGTACGCGGTGAGGAAGCCCGCCGCACCCGGCGTCACGACCGTGATGTTGAGTGCCACCGCCGACGCGTTGTCCGGGACCGTCGTGCTCTGCGAGTTCACCGTCCCGGTCACCTTGAGCGCACGGCCCGTGCCGAACCCGTCGGTCGCGGCGACGCAGCCCGTGCGCTGGGTCACGGCCGAGCCGTCGGGTCGCGTGTCGAGCAGACGCTTCGGCGTCACGCCGATGAAGCCGCCCTCGTCCACCGGTGCACCGCCGGTCGTGTAGCCCACGACATCGACGATCACCTGCGGGCAGCCACCGCTCGCGAACAGATTGATCTGGCCGCCCGTCCCGACCGCGACCTGCACGTTGTTCGGGACGACCTGGCCCGCCGTGTAGTTGACGCTCGACGCGTTCGGCTTCGCCGCGCCGGTCGGGTACACCGTCACGAAGCCCGCGACGGACGGATTCACGACCGTGACGTTGAGTGCGACCGCGGCGGCGCCGTCCGGCACCGTGGTGTCCTGCGAGTTGACCGTGCCGGTCACCTTGAGCGCACGACCCGCCCCGCCGCCATCGCTCGCCGCGACACATCCGGTCGCCTGCACGACACCGGTGCCGTCGGGACGCGTGTCGAGCAGACGCTTGGGCGTCACGCCGTTGAAGCCACCGGGGAGCGTCGGCGTCGTGCCCTCGAAGTACCCGACCACGTCGACGATGACCTGCGGGCAACCGGCGTTCGCGAACAGGTTGATCTGACCGCCGGCGCCGACCTTCACGAAGACGCCGTTCGGGACGACCTGACCGGCGGTGTAGTTCACGCTGGACGCGGTCGGCTTCGCCGCGCCGGTCGGGTACACCGTGAGGAACCCGGCTGCACTCGGAGCGACGACGGTGACGTTGAGCGCCACGGCCGACGCGCTGACCGGGACCGTCGTGTCCTGGGAGTTGACCGTGCCCGTGACGGTGAGCGCCCGACCCGCGCCGCCGCCGTCGGTGGCCGCGATGCACCCGGTGCGCTGCGTCACGCCCGAACCGTCGGGCCGCGTGTCGAGGAGTCGCTTCGGGGTGAGTCCGACGAAACCGCCGGCGGTCGTGGCGGCGCCCGCGGACGGCACCTCGACGGCGACCGCGGCGAGGCCCGAGAGCGTCAGGGCGAGTCCGCCGATCGCGGCGATGAGACGGCGGGAACGGTGATGGGTCATTCGGGTCCTCGGCGCGACGGGGATCGATCGGACCCTCCGAGCGTAGGGCCCGGTCCCGGAAGGGCGCGGGGCGGGGCACGAGCCCTTCACCTGCGCGATGCCCGGGGTTCACCGGGCCGGCGCCACCCTCAGGCGAGCGCCGCCTTCACGGCCGCCGCGATCCGGCCGCCCTCGGTGCCCGCTCCGGCTCGGGCCCGGACCGCCTTGACCACCGCGCCCATCGCCCTGCCGCCGTCGAGTCCTTCGCCGGCCGCCCGGGCGACCTCCTCGGCGACGATCGCGCCGAGCTCCTCATCCGAGAGCGAGGCCGGGAGGTAGGCGGCGAGCACCGCCGCCTCGGCGCGTTCACGGTCGGCCCGGTCGGTCCGGCCGCCCGCGGCGTAGGCGTCCGCGGCCTCGGTCCGCTTGCGCACCTCGGTCTGGAGGACACCGACGATCGCGTCGTCGTCGAGCTGCACCTGCTCCTTGCCCGCGACCTCAGCACGCTGGATCGCGGCGAGCGCCATGCGCAGGGTCTCCCGGGCCACCTCGTCGTGGGCCCGCATGGCGTCGGTCAGGTCGTGCTGGAGCCGATCCTTCAGGGAGTCCATGCCGGCCGACACTAGGCGCCGGGACCGGTCGGGGACGCCGGGCGTCAGTCGCGCTCGGCGGGGGCCTCGGTGAGATCGATCTCCCGGCGTTCGGCGGCGATCGCCGCCTTGCGATCCTCGAGCGCGAGGTCGATCTCGCGCTCGGCCTCCCGGTCGAGGCTGGCCTGCCGGATCTGGGCGCGTGCCTCGCCCCCGAACCACACGATCGCCGCGAGCACTGCGCCCCACCCGAGGACGAACCAACTCGCGGCCACGACCGTCATCCAGGTGCGGCGACGACGGCCGGTCGTGCGCCACGCGCCCTTCGAGGGCGACTGCATGTCGAAGAGGGTGCCGGCCGCGACGAGGAGCCCGACCCCGTACCCCAGCACGATGAAGCCGCCGACTCCGACCACCGTTCGTCCCCCCAGACGATGCATCACCGGTTCGCGGGCGACCCGGCAGGCCACCCGACGTGACCGGGGGCCCACACAGCGTGCCACAAGGTCGATGTCGCTGTCACCGGTTGCCGCCGGAATGATCCTGCAGGGCCGGGGGAACCGGACGTTCGATTGCCGATCGCCGCCGTGCGGCGCGCGTTGCGGGAGATTCGCGGGATTCGCGCCTCGCGGCGGTCAGGCCCCCGTGCGGCGGCGCCGGAGCACCATGACCACGACCGGGGGTGCGATGACGACGAGCGCCAACAGACCGACGAGGAGCACGTAGATCCAGATCGCGACCTCGGCGGGCGTCTTGACCTCGAGTGGACGCGACGCAGCGAGGAGCTGACCGTCGAGCACGGTGCCGCCGCCGGTCGCACCGGACACACCCTCGACCCCGGTCGCGCCCGCCACACCGGTCCCGCCGGCCACTGCAGCGCCGGGGCGCCCAGCGGTCTGGGTCGCAACCTTCTTGGCGCTCGCCGGCGGCAGCGGTGCCGCTCCGGTGACGAAGTCACCGGTGATGGTCGGGTTCGCACACGCCTCGATCGCAGGAGGCGCCGGGGCGCCTGGGATGAGACGCACCGCGTCGAACGCCGCGAGCACGAGGTTCTTCGGCAGGGGCGAGTACCCGAGTTGGGCCGACTTCTGTTGCCCGGCGCACAGGAAGTAGAGGATGAACTTCCCGAGCACGTCGCCCTTCTCGGCTGAGAACGGCTTCTCCGTGGTGGTCGGCACGATCATGTACGAGTACGAGGACACCGGGTAGGCCCGGGGGTCCGCGTTCCGGTACACCCCGGAGAGCACCTGGGTGCGATCCGGGTTGAGGGTCGCACCCTGGAGCGCGATCGCCACCGCCTGCGGGGTCGGTTGCGCGTAGTAGCCGGCTGCGTTGAGGATCGATGCGACCGGGAACCCGCGCTGCTTCGCGTAGCCGTACTCGACGTAGGTGATGGCGCCGTTGTTGTAGGGCGCAGCGACGTAGGCCGCGACGCCGTCCGAGAACTGCTGGGCGGTGCTGCCATCGAACTCCGGGTACAGCGATGTCGGCCGACAGCCCCCGAGGCCGACCCGCTGGCAGAAGGCCTGCCACACACCCGGCGCCTCGCTCGCCATGTACGCGGTGAACTGCGCCGAGGTGCCCGAACCGTCGGATCGGATCACCGGCCTGACCGGGATCGCCGGGAGTGGCACCCCGGGATTCTCCGCCGCGATCGCCGGGTCGTTCCACTGCCTGATCACGCCGGTGAAGATCTTGGCCAATGCGTCGGGCGACAGCCGGAGGTTCGAGAACCGCTGCCCGTTGATCTGCAGGTTGTACATGAACGATGTACCGCCCGCGACGATCGGCATGTAGGCGTAGGGCCGCTTGGACGCCAACTGGATCTCGTTCGTCGTGACGGTTCCGGAGGCGTCCTGGAGAGCCTCCTGGAACGGGATCTCCGAGACGGCGAAGTCAACCTGTGACGAGTAGTAGAAGGTGCGGCCCGCCGTTGAGCCGTTGGCCTGATAGTTGATCGACAACCCCTGCCGGGCGACGTCGGCGGTCCACTGGGTGACGGCGATCGACGACCAGGTCGATCCTGCACCGTCGACGGTGACCGCGGCCTGCGCCGGCGCCATGGTGCCGAGGAGGGCAGCGACGACCAGCGTGCCAGCGACCACGGCGCGGGTCGAGCGGGTGCGGAGAGTGCGATTCATCCGAAGCGTCCGTTCACGTAGTCGAGGGTGCGGGGATCGTCCGGGTCCTCGAAGATCTTCGTGGTGTCGCCGGCCTCCACGATGTGGCCGGGCTTGCCCTCGCTTGCGAGGAAGAACGCCGCCTGATCCGAGACCCGGTGCGCCTGCTGCATGTTGTGCGTCACGATGACGATCGTCACCTCGTGGGCGATCTCCGCGATGGTCTCCTCGATGCGTCGGGTCGAGGTGGGGTCCAGGGCCGAGCAGGGCTCGTCCATGAGCAGGACGTTCGGGCGGACGGCGAGCGCCCGGGCGATGCAGAGGCGCTGCTGCTGGCCGCCCGACAGCGCGCCGCCCGCGTTGCCGAGACGGTTCTTCACCTCGTTCCAGAGCCCGGCGCGCGTCAGGCAGGACTCCACGAGGTCCCGGCGCTCGGACTTCGTGGACTTCACCCCGGAGAGCTTGAGACCGGCGAGCACGTTCTCGCTCACCGTCATGGCCGGGAACGGGTTCGGCTTCTGGAACACCATCCCGATGCGCCGCCGCATCTCGGTGACCGGGATCTCCCCCCGGTAGATGTCGGTGCCGTCGAGCTCGATCGTCCCCGAGAGTGCGGCCGACGGGACGAGTTCGTGCATCCGGTTCAGGATCCGGAGGAACGTCGACTTCCCGCAGCCGGACGGACCGATGAGCGCGGTGACCCGGCTCCGAGGCATGTCGAGCGAGATCCGCTCGAGCACCTTGTGGCTGCCGAACCATGCGCTCACGTCGCGCGCCACGAGTTCGCACGACTGCGGTCGCTCGGTCGCCGTGAGATCGACGACGGGACGGTCGGTGGTGGTCATGCGAGGCCCTCCCGGGCGAGACGGGCGCGACGGAGACGACTGATGTGGCCCGGACCGCGTCCGCCGATGAGCCGAGCCGTGACGAACAACACGAGGACCAGCATGAGCAGCACGAGGGCGCCGGTCCACGCGCGCTGGATCGCGACCTCCTGCGGGAGCTGGAAGAGTCGGTAGACGTAGAGCGGCAGTGCGGACTGCTTGCCCTCGAACGGGTTGACGTTCATCGCCGTGGCACCGAGGGTGGTGAGGAGGAGCGGAGCGGTCTCGCCGATGACCCGGGCCACGCCGAGGATCACCGCCGTGACGATTCCTGACCGGGCGGTCGGGAGCACGACGTGGCGGGTGGTCTTCCACTCGGTGGCACCCAGGGCGAGACCCGCCTCGCGGAGGCCCCCGGGCACGAGCCGGAGGACCACCTCGGTCGTGCGGGTCACCGTCGGCAGCATGAGGACCGACAGCGCCAGCGCCGCGGCGAAACCACTCAATTGACCGCCGAGGGCGAGGATGAAGGCCGCGAAGATGAAGAGGCCTGCGACGATCGACGGGATCGCGCTCATCGCGTCGACGATCATCCGCACGGGCCGTGCGAGCCGTCCGCCGACCTCGTTGAGGAACACCGCGACGAGCACACCGAGCGGCACCGAGATGAGCGTGGCGAGCCCGACCTGCTCGAGTGTGCCGACGATGGCCTGCGACGCGCCGCCGACGCTCGGCGGGCTGAGCGGTCCCACGCGGCTCTGGTCCTCGAGGAAGAAGTTGGGCTTGAGCGCGGCGAGGCCCTTGGAGATCGTGTAGATCGTGATCGCGAGCATCGGCACGACGAGCAGGAGTCCGACCGTCCAGAACACGGCTCGGGCGAGGAGGTCCCGGGCGCGGACCGCGTCGTACTGCTCCTTCCCGATGAGCCAGACCATCAGGAGGAAGAGTGCGTACCAGGCCACGAACATCCCGAGGTTCATGCCCGCGGCGGTGAGTCTCGTGAACACGAGCCACGCGAGTGCGAACGATCCGACCGCGGCACCACCGATGGCGAGGACGTCGCCACGCTCGACCGTGCGGAAGCGCACCGGCGCATGGCCGGTGTGCGGGTGCCCGGCGAGCACGAGTTCCTCGAGGTCGGTGAACGGGGCGCCCACGTCAGATCTCCGTCGATGCGCCGGAGCGCGAGCGGGCGACGACGATCGACGCCACCGCGTTGACGAGCAGCGTGATGACGAACAGCGTCAGGCCGGCGGCCATGAGCGCACTGATGCCGAAGGATGAGGACTCCGAGAACCGAAGGGCGATCAGCGACGCGATCGAGTTGCCGCCGGTCTGGAGGATCTTCGAGAGGCGGTCGATCTCGAAGGTCGGCGAGATGATGAGCGTGATCGCGATCGTCTCGCCGAGCGCGCGCCCGAGACCGAGCATTGACGCGCCGACCATGCCGCCCTGGCCGAAGGGCAGCACGACGGTGCGGATCACGCCCCACCGCGTGCCGCCGAGCGCCAGCGCGCCCTCCTTCTCGCCGGCCGGGGCCTGCGCGAACACCTCGCGCATGACCGCGGTGCAGATCGGCAGCACCATGAGGGCCACGACGAGGCCGGCGATGAAGGTCGATGCGGCGAATCCGACGGCCCGGTCGCCCTGGAGGAACGGGATGAAGCCGAGGTGGGTGCTGATCCAGTCGCTCAGGGGGATGATCTTCGGCTGCAGGTAGGCCCGTCCCCAGAGCCCGTAGATGAGGCTCGGCACTGCGGCGAGGAGGTCGACGAGCCAGATGAGCGGCGTCCGCAGACGGGCCGGCGCGTAGTCGGTGATGAAGATCGAGCCGATGATCGAGACCGGTACCGCCACCGCCAGGGCGACCACCGCGATGAGGAAGGTGCCGAACAGGACGGCAGCGATACCGAAGACGCCCCCGTCGGGTTCCCATCGTGCGGTGGTGAGGAACGACCACCCGGCGACGTTGACCGCGTCCCATGACCGGATCAGCAGGAAGAGTCCGATGAGCGCCATGAGCGCCAGCGTGAGCGCTCCCGCCGAGGTGACCGTGATGCGGAAGATCCGGTCGGCGGCGTTGCGACGGGTGACCGGGCGGACGGGGACGTCAGGAGCGGCGTGCACCCCTTCGAGGGCGATCGTGGGATCGATCGATTGCATCGGCTCGGCGGCGCTCCGGAACGGGACTCGCACCGGGGGATCCGGCACAGCCCCCGCATCATGCTCAGGACCGGTTTGCCGACTCCCGACCGTCAGGTGAACTCCGGCTGAACACCGGGCAGCGCCTTGTCCGTCCTCGCATCCGCCGTGCTACTGCTACTGCTCGTGACCATCGCGCCCGTCGCCGACGACATCGAGATCGTGCTCGAGGACGGCGCGCCGAGCGTCCCCCACGCCGTCGTTCCGGCGACCCGCAGCGGGCACCCGATCCGCGCCGCGCTGGCGACCGTCACCGCGCTCATCGCCGCGTTCGCCGCGTTCCTCCTCGTCGGATCGGGACTCGCCGGACAACGCGACCAGGTGATCCGCGATCGTGAGTTCCGCGCCGCACTCGCCATCGGTGAGGCCCCAATTAGCAGCCCGATCGCGCTCGGCGCGCCGATCGCCATCCTCCGGATCCCCGCACTGGATCTCCGACAGGTCGTCGCCGAGGGGACGACGGCGGGCGTGACCCAGGGCGGCGCGGGCCACGTGCGGGCCACGCCCATCCCCGGGCAGGCCGGCAACTCCGTCCTCATCGCCCGACGTTCGACCTTCGGGGCGCCCTTCCGATCGATCGGGTCGCTCGAGCGGGGGGACCGGATCTCGGTGGTCACCGGTCAGGGACGCCACGCCTACCGAGTGACCTCGGTCGGCACCGCAGCGGCCGACGACCCGTCGGTGTTCGCCACGACGAGCCGGCAGGGTCGGCTCACCCTCCTCACCGCGGACCCGCCGCTGAGTCCGACTCGGTACCTGGTCGCACGCGCCGAACTGGTCGGCCCGTCGGCCGCCTCGACGCCGCACCCCCGAGCCATCGGCGCGGCCGAGACCGGGCTGACCGGACAGGGTTCCGGCCTCCTGGCGCTCGTGGCCGGCCTCGTCACCCTGCTCCTCGCGGGTGCGGCCGGTGCCTGGCTCTTCCTGCGCTGGCGGCCGTGGTCCGCCTACCTCGTCGTCGTGCCGGTCGTCATCGCCGGGGCTTGGGCGACGTTCGAGGCCGCCTCCCGATTGCTCCCCGCCGCCCTCTGAGGACACCCGTGCCCATCCTGCGCCGCTCGCTCGCCGCCGTCTCGGTCATCTGCATCTCCACCGCCGGCATCCTCGCCGCCGCACCCGGTTCGGGCCGGGCCGAGACGACCGCCGGATCCGGCGTCGACGGCCGGAGCCTGACGCTCGATCAGTCGACCGGTCTCGACACCCGTGCGGTGCGGGTCGCGTGGGCGGGGTTCAATCCGACCCGCCGCAACGGCCAGTACGCCGTGAACCTCGTGCAGTGCGCGGCGGCCCCGACGGCCCTCGACCGGGACTGCTTCAACGCGCAGCGGTACCCGAACAGCGAGCAGGGCTCCATCGTGCTCGGAGCGACCACGCGCAGCGACGGCACCGGGAACGCGCTCTTCGAGGTCCGGGCGGCCCTCGACCTCGTCGAGCTCGGGTGCGCCGCGGCGAAGCCGTGCACGGTCCTCGCCTACGAGGTCACCGGCACACCGGTCGCGCCCGGCACCATGCCCGAGTTCTACGCGTACGCCACGATCGAGTTCGCGCCGAGCCCGGCCGACTGCCCGGCCGTCGTCGACTTCGACGCCCGGATCGGTGGCGCGGCCTCGGCGATGCCGCTCGCCTACCGCATCGCCGGCACGGCGTGCACCGCGGCCGACCCCTCCATCCTCGACGTGACCGAGTCCTCGTCGAACGAGGGTCGGGAAGCCGTCTTCGAGGACCAGCTCGACCTCGGTATCACCTCGGTGGGCGCGACCGTGGCCGAACGGGCGGCCCACCCGGAGGTCGTGCGCGTGCGGTACGCACCGCTCGACCTCACGGCCGTCGTGGTCGCCTACAACCTCGCCGACCCGTTCACGAACGAGCCGATCACCGACCTGACGCTCTCGCCCCGTCTCGTCGCCCGCATCGTCTCGGGCACACGTCCCGAGGAGTTCTTCGCCGACCCCGAGTTCCAGTTGCTGAACCCGGGACGGCGCTGGCCCCAGGGCGGGTTCGCCCAGCCCCTGCTGCGCGCCGAGGCGAACGCCGACACCGGGATCGTCACCAACTGGATCACGACGAACGGCCCGGCCCGCGCGTTCCTCGACGGAACCGACTCCTACGGCGAAGCGGTGACCCCGGCGTGGCGGAACGTCCCGTACCCGATCGACGTGTTCGAGAGCCGGGCCGCGAGTTCGGGCTACATCCCCCTCACGGGCCAACGGACGGTCGGTCAACGGCTGTTCTACGGCGTGGTCCCGGCGAACTTCACGACGGCCGTCAACTACACCGGCGTCATCGGCGTGGTCGATCTCCCGACTGCGCGTCGGTACGGCCTGGGCGTCGCCAGGATCGTGAACGCCTCGGGGAACGCGGTCACCCCCACCGATGACGCCATCCTCGCCGGGTACCGGTCGATGGTCGTGAACGCCGACGGCACGAAGGCGGCGGACCCGGGCGCCACCGACCCCGTCGCGTACCCGCTCGTGAAGATCGACTACGGCATGGTGACCGACGCCCTCGACCCGCGTCGGGTCGCCAAGACCGCACGGTTCATCACCGAGACGGTCGGCGCCGTCCAGGACGCCGGTCTCCCCGGGTACGTGGCACTCCCGGCCGTCGAGCGGCAGCAGGCGACGGCGGTCGCCTCGAGCCTCGACGCCCTCATCAGCGGGATCGACCTGCCGTCGCTCCCGACCGGTGACCTCGGCCCGTCGGCCGGCGGGTTCGACCCGGGCTCCGACGGTGGCGGCTCGGACCTCCTGTCGGACGGGACCGGCGCGCCCGGCGGTGGCCCGGGGACGCCGGCGACACTCGTCCGCAAGGGGCTCGCTCGGTTCCAGCCCGTCGTCGCCGTGAGCGACCCGAGCGGCCCGAGCGGTCTCGTCCTCGTGCTGGCGCTCGGTGTCATCACGGGCCTCGCCGCCCTCGCGCCGAGCGCCTGGTCCCTCGGTCGTCGTCTGCTCCACCGCTGACGTACGACCCGGTCGCCGGTTCGCCCGGCTCCACCGCACCGGCGCTCATGGTGACCGACCCGACGCCGTGAGCGATCAGGGCCGGTGCGCGTCCCGCGCTGCGTCGACGTCCACCCCGCTCGACCCCACGCAGCGTGGACCCGAATGGTGACCCGTTGTTCACGTGGGCGTTCACACCGGCGCGGATCCCGTTCACCTTCGCCCCGTAGAACTCCCACCGAGCGTCGGGCGGAGGTTTCCGGCGCCGGACGGAAACCCAACCAAGGAGCCACCATGAAGCACCGCTTCCGCAAGTTGGCCATCGCCTCTACCCTCGCAGCGGGGATCGTCGGCATGGTCGCCCCGGCCGCATACGCCGGCAATTACCTGAACTCCGTCGGGTCGGACACGACCTACTTCGTCATGGACGCCCTGAGCCGGTCGTACAACGTCGCCGCGCTCAACACGGACCTCGACGTCGTGGTCAACACCCCGCCCCTCATCTCGATCAACGACTCCGACGTCGTCAACAAGGTCTTCCCCGGCGGGCAGATCGTGCCGTCGGACGCCAACTGCTCGTCCACCCAGATCTTCGCGAACGCCACCGTGCGCGCCATCGCCGGCATCACCGGGGTCTCCGGCGTCACGGTGGCCGCACCTCCGAACGGCTCCGGCGCGGGCAAGTCCGCGGTGCTGAACTCGGGCAACGCCGTGCCGGCGAACTCCTGCAGCGACATCGGCCGCTCGTCCTCGTCGCCGGGCGTGGAGGCCGGCACCACGGAGTTCTGGGCCTTCGCGCTCGACGCGGTGGACTGGGTCCGGTTCGCCGGCAACGCGACCCCGAGCCTCACGAAGGCACAGCTCCAGAGCATCTACAACTGCGACTCCGTGACCAAGAAGCCCGCCGTCACCGACTGGAACGGCATCCCCGGCTCCGGGCTCACCGGGCCGATCAAGCGGTACATCGCGCAGAGCGCGGCCGGGACGGGCCAGTTCTTCGCCAGGTACCTCAACAACTCCACGACCAACCTGAACACGAACTGCGCCGACGGTGTGGACGTGCAGGCGACCCCGGGCGACACCACCGACTACCGGGCGATCGTCACCCAGGAGAACGACAACCGGGCGATCGCCACGGCCGACAAGGCGCGGGCGATCTACTACATGTCGTACGGCCAGTGGTTCGCGCAGTCGAAGTCGGTCCTCGCCGACCTCCGGAACGGCGCGGTGCTCGGTGCGATCAACGTGGGCGGCACGCTCATCAAGCCGTCGGCGGCGACCATCAACACCTCCCCGACCCGCTTCCCGGCGACCCGGTACCTCTACAACATCCTCGACACCCGGAACCCGGACTACCTCCGGGCGGCGAAGTTCGTCGGTGCGGGTGACTTCGACGCCAACCCGGCGACGCCGGTGACGAACGGGTGGCTGTGCTCCAACCTCGGCCAGAAGACCATCCAGCTGTACGGCTTCGTGCCGCTCAAGAAGCTGGCCGACCCGGGCACCGGGATCCTGTCCTACTGCGTCAAGAACGCACCGGCACTGGCTCTCTGACCGTTCCGGTCGTGGCGCTCGACGCCACGCCGGCAGGCGACCGACGCGGGGCCAGGGGGGGATCCCCCGGCCCCCCCCGTTCCTGACCCGCAAAAGGGCAAGAACCCCCCCACGCCACACCGCCGATCCTCCCCCCTCCCCCACCCCC
>JBJTWK010000111.1:0-7510 GCA_046081705.1 Actinomycetes bacterium
GATGGCGTCGACGAGGTCGGCCTTCTTGAGGCGGGTCACGCCCTTCAGGCCGATCGCCGAGGCGATGGAGTGGAGTTCCTCACGGTCCTTGCCGTCGAGCATGGAACGCTCGATGCCCTGCTGCGGACTCAATCTGGCTCCCTGGGGACGTGCACTCCGGCGATCGGCGGGCGATGCGCCCGGGTGCGAGGTGGGGCCCCGTGCCCGCCCGGTTCCGAGGACCGAGGCGGCGCGACGCCATGGGAAAGGAGGGTGAACCACGACGGTCGCATCGGACACCGGGTGGTGGCGACGGTGTGGACGGATCCACATCGGCCGTTCGAGGATCCCGCTGGACCGAAGGGGCCGCTGGACGGCTCGGTGGCGGGGAGACTTCGCATCCACGAGCGCTGGTCGCTCGGGCGGCGGTTCCCCAATACCATAGCGGATCCCCACCCCGGCCCGCCCACTCCGGGGTCCGGGCCCGGATCGGATCGGCTCAGGCCTCGAGGGCGGCCGTGATCGCGGCGAGGAGGCCCGCGTAGTCGTCGTGGGCCGGGAACTGCGGGAACTCGGCGGCGATCGCCGGAGGCGCGTGGAACCAGAACCCCGCATCGGCGGCCCCGAGCATGGCCGAGTCGTTGTAGGAGTCCCCGGCCGCCACGACCCGGTAGTTGAGGCTCCGGAAGGCCTCCACTGCGTGGCGCTTCTGGTCGGCCATGCGCAGGCGGTACCCGGTGATCCGGTCGTCCTCCACCACGAGCCGGTGGCACAGCAGCGTCGGCAGGCCGAGTTGGCGCATGAGCGGCGCACCGAACTGCTCGAAGGTGTCGCTGAGGATCACGACCTGGGTGCGGGACCGCAGGTCGTCGAGGAACCCGCGGGCGCCGTCGAGCGGCGACAGGCCGGCGATGACGTCGGCGATGAGGCTCATCGTGAGCCCGTTCGCCTCGAGGATGTCGAGGCGGTACTGCATGAGGACGTCGTAGTCCGGTTCGTCGCGGGTGGTGCGGCGCAGCGCCTCGATGCCGGTGCGCTCGGCGACCGCGACCCAGATCTCGGGGACGAGCACGCCCTCGAGATCGAGCGTGACGATCGTCTGCTGGCCGTCGGGGCTGCTCACGGTGCGATCCTCGCGATCGGGGCGCAACCGGTTGCGCCGAACGCCCGCAGCGTACGCGATGCGGACGCGGCGACCGATCCCGGTACCGTGCCCGCATGCGCAGCCGTCGAGCGTTCGCCGCCCTGTTCGTGGTCATGACGGTCGTCGCCTGCGGTGGTGGTGCCGACGACGACGCTCGACCCTCGAGCACCTCGCGCGCCACCTCGACGACCGCCGGCCCGACGTCGACGACGTCCGGTGACCCGAAGGCGGTGCGGCTCGAGGAGATCGCCGCCGGCCTCGACGAGCCGGTCGCGATGGCGACCCTGGGCGACACGATCCACCTCGCCGAGCGGGCGGGCCGCGTCGTGCGCCTCGACCCCCGCGAGGGTCCGGTCGGCGTGCTCGACCTGCGCGACCGCACGGAGTCAGGGTTCAGCGAGCAGGGCCTGCTCGGACTCGCGTTCTCGAACGACGGCCGCTGGCTCTACACCGCGAGCACCCGCAAGCCCGACGGCGCGCTCACCATCGACGCGTTCCCGTGGCGGGCCGGGACCGCAACGGCCGACGGACGCCGATCGATCATCACGATCGCCCAGCCCCAGCCCAACCACAACGGCGGCGGGATCGCCATCGATGCCGCCGGCGATCTCTGGATCGGCGTGGGCGACGGTGGCGGCGCCGGCGACGCAGGGCCGGGGCACGTCGAGGGCGGCAACGCGCAGAGCCTCCGCCAGGTCCTCGGCAAGTTGCTGCGCATCACACCGACCCCCACCGGCCGCGACCCGTACACGATCCCGCCCGACAACCCGTTCGTCACCGCGACCCGAGGGCAACGGCCCGAGATCTTCGCCTCCGGCCTGCGCAACCCGTGGCGCTTCGTCGTCGACGAGCCGACGAGGTCCCTCTGGATCGCGGACGTCGGCCAGAACGAGTGGGAGGAGGTCAACGCGATCTCCCTCCGGGCCGGTAGCGGCGCGAACTTCGGCTGGAACGTGTTCGAGGGCACGCATCGGTTCCGCGAGGGCACGGCCGAGCGTGCCGTCGATCCGGTGTTCGAGTACGCGCACGCCGGCGACTCCTGCTCGGTCACGGGTGGCGTCGTGGCGCGCGACCGGCGCCTCCCGGCCCCGCTGCAGGGCGCGTACCTGTTCGCCGACTTCTGCTCCGGGCAGCTCAGCGCCGTGCTGACGAGCCAGAACCTCCGCACGCTGCAGCTCGACGTGCAGGTCGACGCGCCCTCCACCTTCGGGATCGCGCCGGACGGTTCCGTCCTCGTGGTCTCGCTGCGGGGCACCGTCTCGCGCCTCGTCCCCCGCTGACCAGCGCCACGCCCCGACCCGCGCCCCGGGCCGCCCTTGTCTACCCTGCGGTCATGGACGACGCGCCACTCACGCCGAACCGAGGTCGTCGCCGAACGATCGCCGTCGTCGTCGCCGGCCTGCTCGTCGTCGGCATCGCCGCCTTCGCATGGTTCCGGCCCGACCGGGCCGTGATCGACCAACGGGTCGACGATGCGTTGTCCGCCGAGGTCGCCGACGCGCTCGCCGGGTCGAGCGGTGACACTCCGAAGCCGGACGGCCCGACCGGCGTCGACGACCCTGAGGAGTCGTCGCCCACACCGACCGTGATCGGCGCCGGAGACTTCGTCGGGCAGGCGGGGCACTCCGTCGCCGGGCGCGCCGTCGTCCTCGACTCCGACGACGGTCGCGTCCTGGTCCTCGAGGACCTCGACGCGGAGAACGGACCCGACCTGCAGCTCTACCTGTCGCCGTCCGCCGAGGGGTCCGTCGACGGCGGTCGTCGCATCGAAGCGCTGCGCGGGAACCAGGGCACCCAGCTCTACCAGCTGCCCGCCGACCTCGACCTCGGGGACCTGCCCCACGTGGTCATCTGGTGCGATCGGTTCTCGACCCCGTTCGGCACCGCGACGCTGAACGCCTGACGCCGGCCGCCGGCACCCGGTCTACGTCGCCCGGGTCCTCCTCGCCTCGGCCATGACGCGGCCCGCGATCTTGCGGGTGACGACGCCCGGCGAGACGGTCGCGAACGCGGCGGTCGCCTGGTTGATGAGCCCGGTGACGACCACGGCCCGGCCGCGGTCGTAGGCCCTCATCGCCGCAGCCACGACCTGCTCGGGCTCCTGCCACATGAACCCGGGCACGTCCTCGGCCTCCATGCCGGCCCGGGCCTGGAACTCGCTGCGGGTGAAGCCCGGGCAGACGGCGAGCACCTTCACGCCGGCGCCGCGCACCTCCTCGTGGGTGGCCTGGCTGAACGACGACACGAAGGCCTTCGTCGCCGAGTAGGTCGCGTTGCCCGGCGCGGGTTGGTACGACGCGGTCGACGACACGTTGATGACGCCGCCCCGCCGACGAGCGACCATCGGACCGAGGGCCGCGTGCGCGAGCCGCACGAGCGCCGTGATGTTGAGGTCGATCATGCCGAGTTCGTCCTCGACCGGCATCGTGTGGAAGATCCCTGCGGTGCCGTAGCCCGCGTTGTTCACGAGCAGATCGACCGGACGCGCGTCGTCGGCGAGACGCGTCGCGACCGCCGACAGCCCGGCCTCGCTCGTGAGGTCGGCCGCGAGCACCTCGGTCGTGCCGCCGTACGGCTCGAGTTCGGTCGCGAGGGTCTCGAGCGCATCGGCGCGGCGGGCGACCACCACGAGGTCGTACCCGCGATCGGCGAGACCGACGGCGAACGCACGGCCGATGCCGGCGGACGCGCCGGTGACGAGGGCGACGGGACGGGCCATGAGCACTCCTGGGGTCGACGGGACCCCGAGAGGTTGCTACAGGCCGAGCTCTCCCGCCACCGCGTCGAGCGATGCGGGCACCGCGGCGCCGAGGGTGGCCTGCTCGATCGCCCGCTGCGGGTCCTTGAGGCCGTGGCCGGTGACGGTGCACACGACCGACTCCCCGCGCTCGACGAGCCCGTCGCGTGCGCCCTTGATGAGCCCGGCCACCGAGGCCGCCGAGGCCGGTTCGACGAACACGCCCTCGGTCCGGGCGAGCAGGCGGTAGGCGTCGAGGATCTCGTCGTCGGTGACCATGCCGATGTGGCCACCGCTCTCGTCGCGGGCCGCGATCGCGCCGTCCCAGGACGCCGGGTCACCGATGCGGATGGCCGTCGCGATGGTCTCGGGCGCGGCGACCGGGTGGCCGAGCACGAGCGGCGCCGCGCCGGCCGCCTGCCAGCCGAGCATGCGGGGCCGGCGGGTGGCCCGCCCCATCGCTGCGTACTCGGCGTAGCCCTGCCAGTACGCGGTGATGTTGCCCGCGTTGCCGACCGGGATGCAGTGCACCGCCGGGGCGTCGCGCAGCGCGTCGACGATCTCGAACGCCGCGGTCTTCTGGCCCTCGATGCGGAACGGGTTGATCGAGTTCACGACCGTCACCCGACCGGTCTCCCCCAGCTCGCGCACGATGCGCAGGGCCTCGTCGAAGTTGCCCTCGATCTGCACGACGCGGGCGCCGTGGATGAGCGCCTGGGCGAGCTTGCCCATCGCGATCTTGCCCTCGGGGATGATCACGCCGCAGGTGAGCCCGGCCCGCGCGCTGTACGCCGCGGCCGAGGCCGAGGTGTTGCCGGTGGAGGCGCAGATCACCGCCTCCGCACCGTCCTCGACCGCCTTGGTGATCGCCATCGTCATGCCGCGGTCCTTGAAGGACCCGGTCGGGTTCGCGCCCTCGATCTTGAGGCGGACGTCGAGCCCGAGCTCCTCCGAGAGGCGCACCGCGGGCAGCAGCGGCGTGCCGCCCTCGCGCAGCGTGATGACCGGGGTCGTGTCGGTGACGGGCAGGTGCTCGCGGTACGCCTCGATGATCCCCGGCCAGGCCGCACCGGCCGGGCAGGCGTTCGGGTTCACGCGTCGGCCCCGAGCACCCGGATCACCGAGCCGACCCGCTGGACGACCTCGGTGCCGCGCAGGTCCTCCACCGTGGACCGCAGGTCCGCCTCGCGGGCCGCGTGGGTCACGAAGATGAGCCGGGCCCCCTCGCCGATGCCGCGCTGGGCCATCGACTCGATGCTCACGCCGTGGCGGCCGAAGGTGTCGGCGATCGCCGCGAGCACACCGGGGCGGTCGGCCGCCTCGACCTCGAGGTAGTACTGCGAGCGCACGTCGTCGATCGGGAGGATCTCCCGCCGGCTGAGCGTGCCGATGGTGGCGCCGCGGGAGCCGCTGCGCAGGTTCTTGGCCGCGTCGATGACGTCGCCGAGCACAGCCGACGCGGTCGGGAACCCGCCCGCACCCCGGCCGTAGAGCATCACCTCGCCGGTCGCCTCGCCCTCGATGAAGATCGCGTTGAACGACTCGCGCACCGAGGCGAGCGGGTGGTGCATCGGGACCATCGTCGGGTGCACCCGGGCGCCGATGCGTCCGTCGCGCTCCTCGACGATCGCGAGCAGCTTCACGATGTAGCCGAGTTCGTCGGCCGAGGAGATGTCGGCCGCGCTGATGCCCGTGATGCCCTCGCGGTGCACGTCGGTGTCGAGCACCTCGGCGCCGAACGCGATCGACGCGATGATCGCGGCCTTCGCCGCGGCGTCGAAGCCCTCGACGTCGGCGGTCGGGTCGGCCTCGGCGAATCCGAGCGCCTGGGCCTCGGCGAGTGCGTCGGCGAAGGTCGAGCCGGCCTCGGTCATGCGGGTGAGGATGTAGTTCGTCGTGCCATTCACGATGCCGAGCGCCCGGCCGATGCGGTCACCGGCGAGGCTCTCGCGCAGCGGGCGGATGAGCGGGATGCCGCCGCCCACCGCGGCCTCGAAGAGGAGGTCGAGCCCGGCGGCCTCCGCCGCGGCGAACAGGCCGGCGCCCTTCGCTGCGAGGAGCGCCTTGTTGGCGGTCGCCACCGGCTTGCCGAGGCGCAGCGCCTCGAGGATGAGCTCGCCGGCCGGCTCGATCGGGCCCATGACCTCCACCACGAGGTCAACGTCGTCGGCCGCGACCACGGAGGCCGCGTCGTCGGTGAAGGTCCACGCGCCGGCGGGCAGGCCGCGGTCCCGGGCGAGATCGCGCACGGCGATGCGGGTCACCTCGAGGCGCACGCCGGCGCGGGCCGCGACGACGTCGCCGTTGTCGGCGATCAACCGCACGAGGGCGGCTCCGACGTTGCCGCAACCCAGGAGTCCGAGACGTACCACTGCATCAGCCATGAGGGGCACAGTCTCGCGGACGCGCACCGCCCCCGGCGACCCGGTAGCGGTCCCGGCGGTGCGCTGCCTCCGAACCGGCCCGACGGGGTCTCGGAGGCCGAGCGCGCAGGCTGTCACTGGCCGGCGTGCCCCGTCGGGTCGCGGGCCGCCCGCGTCACCCCGCCGGTACCGTCACCACTCGGCACCCGAGTTCGCGGTTGGACCCGCCTCCGGCCGCGTCGATCGCGTATGCGCACACACGGTGTCCACCCGGAGTCGCCGGGAGCACGAGGTCGAAACCGTGGCCACCCCCGTACCCCGGGAACGCGGTTGCGAGATCCGAACGGTCGCGATCGGCGTCCGTCGCTGTTCCGTCGGCGTCGACGTACAGATGCACCTGGATCGGCGAAGCAGTGTCCGGATCGATCGCCCACCCACTCACACGGATGGCGCTGGATGCGGTCTCGACCTGCTCGAGGAATCCGAACGGCGAACCGCCGACGACGACCGACCGGCACCCCAGGAGCGGGTTGACGCCGGGCGCCAGAACGTCGATGGCGTACACGCACACGTCGTGCGAGCCGGGGCCCACCGGCACCTCGGCGGCGAAGCCGTGGTCGAAGCCGTACGCCGGGAACGTCCAAGCGATATCCGGACGCGAGAGTCCCGACGCGGCCGCGCGGGTAGGGACGCCGTCGACGTACACATGCACCTGCCCCGCGTTCGGCGTGTCGGGATCGATCGTCCACCCTGCGACGCGCGCCGATCCGGGACCCGTCGTCACCGACTCGAGCCGGCCGATCGGCGTGCCGCCGACCGCCACCCGCCGACACCCGAGGCGAGCAGCGGTGCCGGGAGCGACCGCATCGATCGCGTACGCACACACGGTATGGTCGCCCGGCGACACAGGCACCGTCGCAGCAAAGCCGTGGCCGGCACCGAAGAGCGGGAAGGCCGTCGCGACGTCTTCGCGCGCGAGGTCCGCCGGGATCGCCGTTCCGGCGTCATCGACGTAGACATGCACCGATGTGGGCGATGCCGTGTCGCGATCGAGCGCCCACCCAGCGACGGTCACGGTGCGCGGGCCGACCTCGACGAGTTCCAGGTTCCCGGTCGGCGATCCCCCGATGACCACGTCCCGACAGCCGAGCGTCGTCGTCGTACCCGGCGCGACCTCGTCGAGCGCGTAAGCACAGACACGGTGCTGGCCCGGGCCGGCGGCGAGGAGCGCATCGAACCCGTGCCCTGACCCGTAGTCCGGGAAGAACGGCCCGATGTCGGGGCGTT
>JBJTWK010000112.1:0-5258 GCA_046081705.1 Actinomycetes bacterium
GGGGGTGGCGCTCATCCCGACCTACACGGACAAGGGCAACGCCCTCGTGCCGGTGGCGATCCTGGCGCTCGTGCTCCTCATCTACGGGTTCTTCTTCCCCCGGCGGGCGGACTGGGTGGGCGAGGTCGGCGTCATCGACACTCGGGCCGGGTCTGCGCCCGGTACCGGTGTGGCCGGTGTTGCTGAGGGTGGCAGTGGGGATGCGGCGGTGGCCGACCTCGCGACCCGTCGGTCGCGCCGCCTGGACCGGTAGCCCCGACCCTCCCCGGCGCCGCGTCGGGCCCGACCACCGTCGGCGCGGAGGGTCGCCCGGGGGTCCGCGCCGAACCGGCGCGATCCGCCCTCACGACCCGTCCGCGCGGTTTGCGACGGCGCGGCGGGCGTCGGTACGTTCCGTGCCGTTCACGACGGAATCCGGACGGGTGCTCGCGCGCCCGCCGACGACACGGGGGAGCAGCTGGGGTGGGTCCCCGCACGCGAGCGCTCATGCCGAAGGCGAAGCCCGGCTACAACGACGCGCTCTCGACCGCGCTCACCTTCGTGCTCGGCCCGGTGATCTTCGGCGCGTTCGGGGCACTGCTCGACCGCGTGCTCGGCACCGAGCCGATCCTCATGATCGCGTTCGGGGTCCTCGGCGTCGTCGCCGTCGGCACCACGATCTACTACCGCTACCAGGCGGCGTCCGCCGCCGAGGACGCGGGCAAGCCCTGGGCGAGGCGCGCCGCATGAGCCTCGCCGTCGAGGGCGTACCCACCCGCCTCCCCGAGGATCACGAGTCGCGGGTCGCCGACCACCTCGTGCGCCGCGCCGCCATGGTCGCCCCGGCGCTCCTCGTGCTTGCGGCGTTCCTCGGCGGGCGGCGCTCGGTCGTCGGGACGTTCCTCGGCGTGCTCGTGGTGTGCGCCAACTTCCTGCTGTCGTCGCGGCTCATCACGTGGTCGGCCCGCATCTCGCCCGAGGCCGTCTCGGTCGCGGCGATCGGCGGCTACGTGCTCCGACTCGCGCTCATCACCCTCGCCGCGATCGCCCTCTCCGGGCGGCCCGCCGTGAGCATGACGGCGTTCGTCCTCACGGTCGCCGGCCTGCACCTCGGTCTCCTGTTCTGGGAGATGCCGTCCATCAGCCTCACCCTCGGTGCTCCGGGCCTCAAGCCCGCCGCACCCGGCCCGCTCTCGTCCACGCGCAAGGAGGAAGGGTGACCGTCGTCGCCGAACTGTTCCCCAACGGGATCACCGAGCTCTTCGAGTGGAAGGCGATCCTCTTCGAGGGCTCGCCCTTGGCGCTCAACAAGACCGGCATCATGGTGCTCGTCTCGATGGTGATCTGCCTCGTGATCTTCGTGGTCGGGAGTCGCAAGCGCGCGCTCGTCCCGACCGGCCTGCAGAACGTCGCCGAGGCGGGCTACCTCGCCATCGAGCAGCAGATCGCGGTCGAGGTGATGGGTCCCCACGAGGGCAAGAAGTGGACGCCGTTCCTCGCGTCGCTCTTCTTCTTCATCTACTTCATCAACGTGTGGTCGGTGTTCCCGGGCATCCAGTTCCCGGCGACCGCCCGCATCGCCCTCCCGGGCCTCCTCGCCATCATCGTGTGGCTGGTGTTCATCGGGGCGGGCTTCAAGACCCAGGGTCCGCTCTACATCTTCAAGAACATCACGCCGCCCGGGGTGCCGAAGCCGCTCTACATCCTCGTCATCCCGATCGAGTTCATCTCGAAGTACCTCGTGCGGCCGTTCTCCCTCGCCGTGCGTCTCTTCGCCAACATGGTGGCGGGCCACGTGCTCCTCACGGTGTTCGCCGTGATGTGCGTGGAGCTGCTCAAGGCGGAGAGCGGGCCGTACCAGATCGCCTTCATCCCGCTGCCGTTCTTCGGTCTGCTCTTCATGACCGCCTTCGAGATCCTCGTGGCGCTCCTGCAGGCCTACATCTTCACGATCCTCTCGGCCGTCTACATCGGCGAGTCCGTGCACCCCGAGCACTAGCCCGGGTCCAACCTGTTCCACCCGCTCGACGAAGTTCCACAACCAAGGAGACACCTGACGTGAGCACCCTCATGACCATCGCCGCCTCCGGCATCACCGACACCGGATTCAAGGCCGGCCTCTCGGCGGTGGGCTACGGCCTCGCCGCCATCGGCCCGGGCATCGGCATCGGCTACCTCGTCGGCCAGTCGGTCCAGGCCATGGCCCGCCAGCCCGAGATGGCCGGCAACGTCCGCACCACGATGTTCCTGGGTATCGCCTTCGCCGAGGCGCTCGCCCTCATCGGTTTCGTCGTCAAGTTCATCTGAGCGCCCCGGCGCCTGAAGGGAAGGGACGCGCTATGCGCATCCGACGGTTGGTAGCCGTCTCGCTGCTCGCACTCGGTACGGTCGTGACCGTGCCGGGCGTCGCGCACGCGAGCGGGAGCGCCGGGGAGATCTCCAAGTGCCTCCTGGAGAAGGCCGAGGAGTTAGAGGCCGGCAAGATCGATGAAGCGACCTTCGACGTCGAGGCGAAGAACTGCTACGCGGCTCCGAGCCCGCTGCTCCCGGCGACGGGCGAGATCATCTGGGGCGGCATCGCCTTCCTGATCGTCGCCTTCGGTCTCATCAAGTTCGGCTTCCCGGCGCTGCGCCAGGGTCTCGCCGACCGTGAGGCCAAGATCCGTGAGGACCTCGAGGCCGCCGAGGCCGCCAGGGCCGCGGCCCAGCAGGCGGACGGCCAGCACGAGAGCATCATCGCCGAGGCTCGCGCCGAGGCCGGCAAGCTCATCGAGGCGGCGAAGGCCGACGCCGACCGGGTCCGGACGGAGACCATCGCCCGGGCCGAGGCCGACGCGGCCGACATCCGGGCCCGCGCCAACGCCGACGCCCAACTGGCGACCGAGCGGGCCATGGCCGACCTGCAGTCCCAGGTCGCCGAGCTCTCGGTCGACCTCGCCGAGCGGGTCGTCCAGCGCAACCTCGACCGTGACACCCAGAGGGCGCTCGTCGAGTCCTTCATCAACGAGGTCGGGGGCACGCGGTCGTGAGCACCGAGCGCGTCGACGCCTACGCCGAGGCCCTCCTCGGGATCGCCCGGGCCGAGGGGCACGTGGAGGAGATCGAGGACGAGCTCTTCCGTTTCGCCCGCGCGGTCGAGGGCAACGACGCGCTGCGCTCGGCCCTCGTCGACCGGAGCCTGCCCGCCGAGCGGCGGTTCGCCGTGGTGAGCGAGCTCATCGGGGCCAAGGCGCTCGAGACCTCGACGGCCCTCGCTGCGGCGATCGTCGCCGCCGGCCGGGGCAGTGACCTCTCCGCCATCGTGGACCGCTTCGTGGAACTGGCGGCCGCAGGTCGGGAGCGTGAGGTCGCCGAGGTGCGCACCGCCATCGAGCTCGACGAGCGCGACCAGGCCCGCCTCGCCGAGGCGATCGGCCGGGCCGTGGGCAAGAACGTGGAACTGAAGGTGATCGTCGACCCCAAGGTGCTCGGAGGCATCGTGGCCAAGGTCGGCGACACCGTGATCGACGGCACCGTCCGTCACCGGCTCGAACAGCTCAAGGAGCAGATCTGACATGGCCGAGCTGACCATCAACGCGACCGACATCGCGGCGGCGCTGCGCAAGCACGTCGACTCCTACACGCCGACCCTCGCCGCCGAGCAGGTCGGGCAGGTGCTCGACGTCGGTGACGGCGTGGCCCGGGTCGCCGGGCTGCCGAACACCGCGGTCAACGAGCTCCTCGAGTTCGAGGGCGGCCTGCTGGGCCTCGCCCTCAACCTCGACGAGGACGCCATCGGCGCCGTCGTCCTCGGCAAGGCCGAGGGCGTGGAGGAGGGCAAGGCGGTCCGGGCGACCGGGCGCATCCTCTCGATCGCGGTGGGGGATGCCCTGCTGGGTCGCGTCGTGAACGCGCTCGGCCTGCCGATCGACGGCAAGGGTCCGATCACCACCGACGTGACCCGACGCCTCGAGGTCCAGGCCCCGGGCATCGTCGGCCGCAAGCCGGTGCACGAGCCGCTCCAGACCGGCATCAAGGCCGTCGACGCCATGACCCCGGTCGGCCGCGGTCAGCGTGAGCTCATCATCGGCGACCGCAAGACCGGCAAGACCACGATCGCCATCGACACGATCCTCAACCAGCGCGGTTCGGGCGTGAAGTGCATCTACGTCGCCGTCGGCCAGAAGGCGTCCTCGGTGGCCCAGACCGTCGCCACCCTCGAGGAGCGCGGCGCGATGGAGTACACCGTCGTCGTCAACGCCCCGGCGGGTGACGAGGCCGTGTTCAAGTACCTCGCCCCGTACGCCGGCGCAGCCATCGGCCAGCACTGGATGGACAACGGCGAGCACGCGCTCGTGGTGTACGACGACCTCTCGAAGCAGGCCGAGGCCTACCGTCAGCTCTCGCTGCTGCTGCGCCGGCCGCCGGGCCGCGAGGCGTACCCGGGCGACGTGTTCTACCTGCACAGCCGGCTGCTCGAGCGTGCGGCGAAGCTCTCCGACGACCTCGGTGCCGGTTCGCTCACGGCGCTCCCGGTCATCGAGACCAAGGCGGGTGACGTCTCGGCGTACATCCCGACCAACGTGATCTCGATCACCGACGGCCAGATCTACCTCCAGGACGACCTCTTCAAGTCGGGTGTGCGCCCGGCCGTCGACGTGGGCATCTCGGTGTCCCGCGTGGGTGGTGCCGCGCAGATCAAGGCCATGAAGGCGGTCGCCGGAACGCTCAAGCTCGACCTCGCCCAGTTCCGTGACCTCGAGTCGTTCGCAACCTTCGGCTCGGACCTCGACGCGGCGTCGAAGAACCAGCTCGAGCGTGGCTACCGCCTCGTCGAGCTGCTCAAGCAGCCGCTCAACTCGCCGATGCCGGTCGAGGAGCAGGTGGTCGTCGTGTTCGCAGGGACGGGGACCAAGGACGAGCCGAACCTCATCCTCGACATCCCGGTCGCGGACATCAAGGCCTTCGAGGCGGCCCTGCTCGACGCCTTCCGCACCCGGTACGCGAACCTGCTCGGTCAGATCCGCGACCAGGGCACGCTGCCGGACGAGGGGGCGATGGTCGCGGCCATCCTCGACGTCAAGGCGCAGTTCCTCGCCTCCCGGGGCGGGAGCGCCGCAGCGGCGGGGCACCCGGACGCCGACGCCGAGGCGCTCGGTGAGGCCGAATCCACCAAGACGCTCGCCACCGAGTAACGGGAGTCACGACAGTCTCATGGCCGGCGGCCAGGAACGCATCCTCAAGCGACGGATCCTCTCGGTCCAGTCGACCAAGAAGATCACGCGGGCCATGGAGCTCAT
>JBJTWK010000113.1:0-10184 GCA_046081705.1 Actinomycetes bacterium
ACCTGCAGGCCATCATCGAGGCGACCTACGGGGTCCAGGACCGGGCCCGTGGCCTGCCGACCTCGGTGGCCTGGCTCACCGAGGAGGTGGGCGAACTCGCCCAGGCGATCCGCAAGGGCACCCGGGCCGACCAGCTCCACGAGCTCGGCGACGTCGTCGCCTGGGTGGCCTCGATCGCCAACCAGTTGGGGCTCGACCTCGAGGAGGCACTCGAGCGCTACCGGACGGGGTGTCCCCGGTGCTCGGCCTCCCCCTGCACCTGCTGACCCCGGCCGCCCGGCCGCCCGGGCGCGAGGCGGGTCCCGTCGGCCCGGCCGCCTAGCCTCGCCCGGGTCAGCGCCGTACCCCCGAACGAGGAAGCCGCGTGCGCAACGAGCACTTCGTCATCGACGGATCCAACCTGGCGACCGAGGGTCGCACCGAGCCGAGCCTCGCCCAGCTCAACGAGGCGCTCGAAGCCTTCAGGGTCGAGCACCCCGACGCCATCATCACGGTGGTCGTCGACGCCTCCTTCGAGCACCGCATCGACTCCGCGGAACGGGACGAGTTCGCCCGGCTCGAGGCCTCCGGCGGCGTCGTGTCCCCGCCGGCCGGGGCGGTCGGACGCGGCGACGGCTTCCTGCTGCAGATCGCGAACCGCACCGGCGCCTCCGTGCTCTCGAACGATTCCTTCCAGGAGTTCCACGGCGAGTACGAGTGGCTCTTCGACACCGGGCGCCTCGTCGGGGGCAAGCCGGTGCCGGGCGTGGGCTGGATCTTCTCGCTGCGTCGGCCCGTGCGCGGGGTGACGAGCCGCAAGGCCGTGGCGGCCAAGAAGAAGGCCACGAAGGCCGAGGACGGTCGGGCCCGGCGCCAGGTCAAGGAAGCCATCGCCGAGGCGACCGCCGACGTGATGCAGCCCGAGGCGAAGCGGAAGCGGAAGCGCCGGTCCCGGGGCGGGACCAAGCCGGCCGAGCCCGTGAACGAACCCGCGCCCTTCCTGCAGTTCGTCATCGACCACCGACCGGGCGGCGAGGTCGAGGGCACCGTCGAGTCGTTCTCCTCCCACGGCGCGTTCGTCACCGTGGGCTCGGTGCGCTGCTACGTGCCGCTCTCTGCGATGGGTGATCCGGCGCCGACCCGGGCGCGCGACGCGCTCGACCAGGGCGAGACCCGCACCTTCATCGTCCAGGCGGTCGACGCGCCCCGGCGTGGGATCGAACTCGCATTGCCCGGCTTCGCGCATCCGGCCGCAGCCCCGAGCGACGAGACCGTCGACGCCGAGACGCGTGCGCCGCACCGCGCCCGCGGCGCCGCGAAGAAGTCCGCGTCAGCCAAGAAGGCGAAGGCGGCGGCCGCGAAGGCCGGGGCCGCGAAGAAGGCGGCGAAGCCCGCCAAGAAGGTCGCCAAGGCCGCGGCGAAGAAGCCATCGACCAAGAAGGCGACCGCGAAGGCGACGGCCAAGAAGGCGACGAACCCGAAGCCGACCAAGGCCGCCGCCCCGAAGGCCCCTGCGAAGAAGACCCCCACGAAGAAGGCCACGAAGGCTGCGGCCCAGCCCGCGACGAAGAAGGTCGCCAAGGCGGCGAAGGCCACCACGAAGGCGCCCGCGAAGAAGGCGGCGGTCAAGAAGCCCGCCGCGAAGAAGTCCGGCACGGCCACGAAGCGGAGGGGTTGAGATGAGCACCATCCCGGAGATCTCGATCGACGAGGTGCGCGACGACCTCGTGCTGCTCGACGTGCGGGAGGCCGACGAGTGGGCTGCGGGCCGTGCGCCCGGCGCGATCCACCTCGCGCTGTCGGAACTCGCGGACGCGACGCTCGACGTCGAACCCGGCGTCACCGTGCAGGTCATCTGCAAGGTCGGCGGTCGGTCGGCGCGCGCGACCGAGTACCTGCGGGCCCAGGGCATCGACGCCGTGAACGTGAGCGGCGGGATGCTGGCGTGGGCCGCCGCGGGCCGTGAGGTCGTCGCGGACGACGGACCCGGCCGGGTCGCCTGAGCCGTGGGTCCGGACCGGCCGCTCGAGGGCATCCGGGTCCTCGACTGCTCGCGCGTCCTCTCGGGGCCGATCGCCGGGCGTGTCCTCCACGACCTCGGCGCCGAGGTCATCAAGGTCGAACCGCCCGAGGGTGATCTCACCCGCTTCGCGGTGCCCCGCGCCGGCATCACCTCCGCCTACTTCGCCCAGCAGAACACGGGCAAGCGCAACGTCTCGCTCGATCTCCACCGGCCCGAGGGCGTCGAGGCGCTCCTCCGGGTCGGCGAGCACTGCGACGTCCTCATCGAGAACTCGCGGCCAGGGGTGATGGATCGACTCGGCCTCGGCTACGCGACCTTCGCGGCGCGCAACCCGGGGATCGTCTACGCCTCGATCACCGGGTACGGCCAGCAGGGTCCGTGGTCCGACCGTCGGGCGTTCGCCGTCGTCATCCACGCGGAGATGGGCCTGCTCGAGGCCGGCGGACGGTGGCGGGCCGACGCGGCGGGCGCGCACGACGCCGACGACGCCGACCCGCAGACCGAGCACGCGCTGCGGGCCCAGGATCCGATGAGCCACGGCGACGTCTACGCGGGCCTCCACTGCGCGTCGGCGATCCTCGCCGCCCTCATCCAGCGGGTTCGCACCGGGCGCGGGCAGCACATCGACGTCGACATGGCCGAGGCGCTCCTGCACGTCAACGACTTCGCGCACTGGGACCTCGCCGAGGCGGACCCCGGCGCGACCCGCCCCAGTCTCGCCCCCGTGTACTCGCCGATCGTCACCACCGGCGACGGCACCGACATCGTGATCGCGGGGGATCCCAGCAACGGAATCGTCTTCGAGGGGTACGTCCTGGCCATGGATCGTCCCGAGCTGCGCGACGACCCGCGGTTCGCGGTCGAGGTACGCAGCCGGCACCGGCACGCGCTGCTCGAGATCATCCGGGAGTGGGTCGCGTCGTTCGATCGGGTCGAGGATCTCCAGGCCCGCCTCGACGCCATCGGGCTCGTGAACGGCGTGGTGCGCAGCGTGGCCGAGGTCGCGACGAGCGAGTGGTCGGTCGCGCGCGGCGCGATCGCCGAGGTCGACGACCGGGCCGGCGGGCGGGCCCGCATCCCCCAGGCCCCGTGGCGGTTCTCGGACGCCGACACCGGCGTCCGCGGTGTGCCGGCGTGGCGCGGGGAGCACAACCGCGAAGTGCTCCGCGAGTTCGCGGGCCTCGACGACGCCGAGATCGACCGGCTCGAAGCCGAGGGCGTGCTCTCGTCCCGCCCCCCGCGCGCCTGACGGCGCGCTCGGCCCGGGCCCTTGTCCGGTCGCCCGGACCGCCGTAACCTCGGCCCCGCACGCCCCACGGACGGGGCCCGACGCCAAGGAAGGCACCGATGCACGCTCCCTCGCTCCTGCGCGCCGCCCGGCTCGCGATCGTCGTCCTCGTGGTCCTCGCGGCCGCGCTCGCCGCGGCCGTCGCGGTGACGGTCCTCGACCGCCACCCCACGACCGCACTCGCCGCGGTGACCTCCGACGTCTCCACGGATCCGACCGGCGCGACCGTCACGATCGACGCCCGCGGCTCCTGGCGGGAGTCCGGATCGAGCGGCGGGCGCGGTTCGGCGAGTGGCTGCCGCAGGGTGTGGGTCCGGGCGGTCGCACCCGTGTACCTCGACCGCGGCGGGACGATGTGGAACGGACGCCACCCGATGCCATCGAAGCCGACCCCGGCATCCGTCGCGTACCACGTGTACTGCGGAGGAACGTACGTGACGAGCGTGTGGCTCGAACCGCGCGTGTTCACACCCACCGCCGGCTCGGCGCGTGACCTCGCGCTCCGCCTCGTCGCCCGGTTGCCCTACCCCGCACTCGGGATCGTGGTGAACCCGGCGGGCCGGGGCCTCGCCGGCCTCGACTCGTACCTCGCGACGACCGGGTACGGCGCGACGATCGCGGACCGCGTCAGCGGGTTCGGCACGACCGTGGAGGTCGAGGCCACACCGAGGACCGTGACCTGGGATCCCGGCGACGGCACCGGCTCGGTGCGGGTGCCGTTCACCGCGACCTCCCGCGGCCTGCTCGCACACCGGTACGAGCGACGGTCACCCGGGTACGCGGTCAGCGCGGTGCTCGACCTCGGCGTGCGCTGGCGCACACCCGGTGGGGTCTGGCAGACCCTGCCCCCGATCAGCCGGCGGGCGACCCGTGCCTACCCCGTCACGGCGGCGCGCAGCGTGCTCGTCCCCTGATCTCCGGCCTCGTTCGGCCGACCGGACGACGGGTAGCCTCGCCGCCGTGCCGACGACCTTCGACCGCACCCAGCACCTCGCCCGCCTCGAGGCCGAGACCTTCGACGTCCTCGTCGTGGGCGGCGGGATCACGGGCGTCGGCGTGGCCCTCGACGCCGCCTCCCGCGGGCTGCGCACCGCCCTCGTCGAGCGGGACGACTTCTCGTCGGGCACCTCGTCGAAGTCCTCGAAGCTCGCGCACGGCGGGCTGCGCTACCTGCAGCAGAAGGAGTTCGGCCTCGTCTACGAGGCGCTGTACGAGCGCACGATCATGCTGCGCAACGCGCCGCACCTCGTGCGCGAGCTGCCGTTCCTCATCCCGGTGCTGACCCGGGACGGGCTCATGAACCCGAAGATCGCCCGGGCCCTCGGATCGGCGCTCTGGATGTACGACCTCACCGGGGGCGTGCGCAGCGGGAAGATCCACAAGCGCATCACCAAGGCGCAGGCGCTCGAGCACATGCCGACGCTGCGGGAGGGGAACCTCGCCAGCGCGTACATCTACTACGACGCGCAGGTCGACGACTCCCGGCTCACCCTCACCGTCGCCCGCACCGCCGCCGCCCACGGCGCCGCGGTCGCGAACCACACGACCGTGGTCGACCTCCTCAAGGACGCCGCCGGCACGGTGCGCGGCGCCACGGTCGAGGCCGACGGTCGACAGTTCGACGTGCGGGCGCGGGCCGTCGTCAACGCGGCGGGCGTATGGTCCGACGCCGTCCGGGCGATGGACGAGGGCGCCGACCCGCGATCCATCCGTCCGGCCAAGGGCATCCACATCACCGTGCCCTGGGAGAAGGTCCGCAACGACATCGCCACGATCGTGCCGGTCCCGAAGGACCGACGCTCGATCTTCGTCGTGCCGTGGGGCGACTTCACGTACATCGGCACGACCGACACCGACTACGACGGCGACTCGGACGACCCCCAGTGCACCCCCGAGGACGTCCAGTACTGCCTCGACGCCATGAACCTCGCGATGCGGGAGCCCCTCACCCACGCCGACGTCACGGGCGTGTGGGCCGGTCTCCGGCCGCTCATCGCCGGTGGCAGCGTCGGCGACAAGACCAAGGACCTCTCGCGCAAGCACGGGGTGCGCACCTCCCCCGGCGGCGTCACCACCATCACCGGCGGCAAGCTCACGACCTACCGGCGCATGGCGGCCGACACGGTCGACGCCGTGGCGGCGCGCCTCGACGTGAAGGCGAAGTCGCGCACCAAGAAGCTGCGCCTGCTCGGGGCCGAGGGCTCCCAGCCCAGCGACGAGCACCTGCAGAGCCGGTACGGCTCGCTCGGCGCCGACGTCCTCGCCCTCGCCCACGGCGACGCCGACCTCGCCGCACCGCTCATCCCCGGTCTCCCGTACCTCCGGGCCGAGGCGGTGTACGCGATCCGAGAGGAGATGGCCCGGACCCTCGCCGATGTGCTCGAGCGTCGCACCCGGGCCCGGATCATCGCCCGGGACGCGAGCCTCGCCGCCGCACCCTCGGTGGCCGCACTCATGGCCCGGGAGCTCGACTGGGATGCGGCCCGGACCGAGGCGGAGGTCGCGGCGTACGCGGCCTCGATCGCCCACGAGCGCACGGTGAGCGCCCTCCCGGAGAGCGCCATCGGCGGGGCCGAGTCGGCCGCCGACCGTTCGTTCGGCGCCTGAGCGAGCCCGACGAGGCCACCTCGTGCGGTCACGGTGCCGGCCGCGGCCGCAGCACGTCGCCGGTACCGCCGCCCCTGCGCGCGCCCGGTCCGAGCCTCTAGGTTGACCCTGCTCGTCGGGGCCGCGCCCGACGTCGCCGAAACCGAACGACCCGAGAGGACCCGTGTGAGCCCGTCCGGCCAGCCCACTCCCCCCATCGCGATCGCCGGCGAGCCGGCCGAGGTCACCGGGCACCTCGCCGCCACCCGGGTCGGGATCGCGCCGGAGCAGATCGACGCCCTCCTCGCGACGGGGGCCACGGTGAGCACGATCGACGGCGAGATCGTCGAGGCGAGCCGCGACTGGTGGCCGCTCGCCATGATCTGGGCGCTCGACGGCGAGGTCGCCGCGCGCGCCGCTGCGATCGTGCGGCCGGCCGACGCCGCGCAGGTCGCCGCCGTGCTGCAGGTCTGCGACGCGGCGGGGATCCCGGTCACCGCGGCCGGTGGGCGATCGGGCGTCTGCGGGGCGAGCGTGCCGGTGCACGGCGGCGTCCTGCTCGACATGACCGCGCTCGACGGCATCGTGGAGGTCGATCTCGACTCCATGCTCGTGCGGGTGCTCCCCGGCACGTTCGGCACCTGGTTCGAGGAGACCCTGCGCACCGAGCACGGCGTCACCGCAGGCCACTGGCCGCAGTCGATCGACCTCTCGACGGTCGGTGGCTGGATCGCCTGCCGCGGGGCGGGCCAGTACTCCACCCGCTACGGGAAGATCGAGGACATCGTCGCCGGCCTCGAGGTCGCCCTGGCCGACGGTCGCGTCATCCGCACCGGCGGGGCGCCCCGCGCCGCGGTCGGCCCCGACCTCACGCAGCTCTTCGTCGGGTCGGAGGGCACGCTCGGCATCGTCACCGAGGTGACGCTGCGTCTCCACCCCGCCCCGGCCACCGAGCAGCGCGCGGCCTACTCGTTCGCCACCTTCGCCGACGGCCTCGAGGTGTGCCGTCGCATCATGCGGCGCGGCGCGCGTCCCGCGGTGCTGCGGCACTACGACGAGATCGAGGGCGACCGCTCCTACAAGACGGGCGATCGCCAGGTGCTCCTCGTCATGGACGAGGGTGACCCCGCGATCGTCGAGGCGACGATGCAGGTCGTCGACGAGGAGGCCCGAGCGTGCGGCGGCGACACCCTCGACGTCGCCCTCGTCGAGCAGTGGATGGGCCACCGGAACGACGTCAGCGCGCTCGAGGCGCTCATCACCCGTGGCTACGTGGTGGACACCATGGAGATCTCCGCACCGTGGGGCGCGTGCGCCGACATCTACGCGGCCGCCACCGCGGCGATCCGCGGGGTCGAGGGCACGATGGTCGCCAGCGCCCACCAGTCGCACTCCTACCCCGACGGTGCGTGCCTCTACTTCACGTTCGCCGGCAACCCGCCGACCGAGGGTCGAGAGGCGTACTACCGGGCCGCGTGGGATGCGGGGCAGCGGGCCGTGCTCGCCAACGGCGGTGCGCTCTCCCACCACCACGGGGTCGGGCTCAACCGGTCCCGGTTCATCGAGGAGGCCCTCGGTGCCGCCCACGGCGTCCTCGTCGACGTGAAGCGGGCACTCGACCCGAACGGCATCCTCAACCCCGGCAAGCTCGGCCTCCCCGACCCGTGGGGCGGACCGGCGTGGCCCTGAGGACGCGCCGATGAGCAGCATCCTCGTCGTCGACGTCGGGACCTCCTCGGTGCGCGCCGCCGTGGTCCGCGACGATGCGACCGTCATCCACGAGACCGCACGCCCGCTGCTCCCCGACTCGCCCGCACCGGGGATGGTCGAGTTCGACGCGGCCCTCCTCGCCCGCACTGCGCTCGAGGTCGCCCGCGCCACACTCGACGCGCACGGCCCGGTCGACGGCGTGGCGATCACGAACCAGCGCGCGTCCACCGTCGTGTGGGACCGCGCGACCGGCGAACCGGTCGGCCCCGGCATCGGCTGGCAGGACCTCCGCACGGTCTTCACCTGCCTCGAACTTCAGGCCCAGGGCCTGCGGTTCGCGCCGAACCAGTCGGCCACGAAGTACTCGTGGCTGCTCGACACCTCCGACCCCGAGCGCAGCCGCGACCTCTGCCTCGGCACCGTCGACTCCTGGATCGCCTGGACCCTCTCGGGCGGCACGCTCCACGTCACCGACCCCTCGAACGCCGCGGTCACCGGCCTCGCCGCGCCCGGCGCGACCGGGTGGTCCGAGATCCCGCTCGGCCCGTTGCGCATCGACGCGGCGAGCCTGCCCACCATCGTCGACTCCTGCGGGCCGATCGGTCCGGCGAGCGCGCTCCCGGGTGCGCCGCCGATCCTTGCCCTCGCCGGCGATCAGCAGGCGTCGATGCTCGGGCAGGGCTGCGTGCACCCGGGCCTCGCCAAGATCACGTTCGGGACCGGCGGCATGCTCGACGCGTGCACCGGCACCACCCCGCCGACGACCGAGGCCCGCAGCGAGGCCGGCACCTTTCCGATCATCGGCTGGCGCCACGCCGGCACCACGACCTGGGGGGTCGAGGCGATCATGCTGTCGGCCGGTACCGCGGTCGAGTGGCTCGTCGACGACCTCGGCATCCTCGAGTCCGCCGGTGCCTCCGACGCGCTCGCCGCGTCGGTGCCCGACGCCGGCGGCGTGGCGTTCGTACCCGCGCTCCTCGGTCTCGGCACCCCGGAGTGGGACTTCGGCGCGCGGGGCGCGCTGCTCGGACTCACCCGCGGGAGCACCCGGGCCCACATCACCCGGGCCGTGCTCGAGGGCGTCGCCCACCGCGGGGCCGACCTCGTGGCGGCCGCCGAGCGCGACGCCGGCCTCACGCTGCCCACGCTGCGCATCGACGGCGGCATGAGCGCGAACACCACGTTCGTGCAGGCCCTCGCCGACGCCACGCAGCGGCCGGTCGAGATCGCGCCAGTGCTCGAGGCGACGACCCTCGGCGCCGGACTCCTCGGCCTCGTCGCGGTCGGCGCCTTCGCGGGCATCGACGACCTCGGTGCCGCGTGGCGACCTCGGGCGGTGATCGACCCCGGCGCGCCGCTCGACCGGGACCGCTGGCGTGAGGCCGTCCGCCGCGCCGCGGGCTGGGAGTCCGGCCTCTCCTCGCTGTCGTTCTAGGTCCTCAGGTCGGCGCGTCGATCGGGCGGCGCACCTCGGACCAACCGGTCCCCGGAGGTCGTCCCTCGACCGCCACGGCCACGATCGACCGGTCGAGCCGCTCGGCCCCGCACGGCACGATGATCGTCGCGAGGTCGAGGAACTCCTCGGCCGGCGCCCGGCCCTCGCCGCCGTGCGGCACGCCCTCGGCGTCGTGCCACGCGCAGCGCCACGGATCCCGCACCGGCGGCAGCGCGGCGTCGAGGCACAGGAACCCGCCGCCCTCGACCGGGAACCGTTGCTCCGCCACGAGCACGACGCCGTGCACGCGCCCGGGCACGCGTGCCGGGGTGGCCTCACCCGCGTCGGGCAGGACCTCCCACTCGAGTTCGAGGCCGAACGGGATGCGTTCGCCCCGCTCGCCCGCGAGCGCGTCGGCCGCGGTCGCGTACCGGAGCGCGAACGACTCGAGCCCGACGCTCCAGTGCTCGCCCGAGGTCTCCTCGACGAGGTCGAGCCAGATGCCGTCGCCGCGCACCGCGTGGCCGCGCCGCGGGAAGCCGAGTTCGTGGTCGCGCAGCGCGATCGTCCCGACGCCGGGACCGACCACACCGGCCCAGGCCCACGCGTACCCGTCGTCGCCCCGGGTGAGGCGCACGAACCCGCCGAGCACGTCGACGTCGGCCCGCAGCGGGCCGACCCACTCGATGCCCACCGATGCGGTCGTCGGACGGGGCGGCACCCGTTACGCCAGCGGGGGGTAGTACGGGACGTTCGGGTCGGCCTCGATCTGGGCCGGCGCCTCGTCGACCATCGAGACGAGTTCGTAGAGGTCCATGCTGTCGCGTGGCACGGTCCAGTCGAGTTCGTGCTCGACGCCGGCCACCCGGGCGAACGGCAGGAGGAACGAGAAGTACACGTACGCGCCCGCGTCGATCTTCTCCTTGCGGCTCATCCCGGCGATGAGGCGGTACAGCGTGCGCTGTGCACCGTGCACCGCCGCCGTGATCTCGGGGAGCGCGTCGAGGCCGACCTCGGTCCAGCCGCCGTCGGTCGGATCGACGATCGCGATCGCCTCGAGGTGCTCGAGGTAGTCGGACGGGTCGGTGATCGAGGTGCCCCAGTCGTTGCAGGTGACCGCCACGTCGCGCAGCACGAGCCCGAGCGTGAGGTTCGAGTGCGGG
>JBJTWK010000114.1:0-22938 GCA_046081705.1 Actinomycetes bacterium
ACCCCTGGGATCCAATGATCCCGTGACCACGCAACTGCACCTCCTCGACGGCGGCCGGCTCGGCCGTAACCTCGACGCCAAGACCCGGCGCATCGGCCGCAAGGGTGTCGCGCAGGCGCGCGAGACCCTGGCCCGCATCCAACCGCCTCCCACCACCGGGCGTCAGTTCCCGAAGGCCGGGTGAGGCGCACCCGGCCCGCGATGGCCGACCCCGTTAGCCTGCGCGCCATGCCTCGGCTCGCCGTCATCGACACCGAGACGACGGGCCTCGGCGCGCAGGACCGCGTGGTCGAGATCGCGGTCGTCGTCCTCGATGCGACCACCCTCGAGACGGTCGACGAGTACGACACGCTCGTCAACCCGCGCCGCGACGTCGGCCCCGAGCACATCCACGGCATCAGTGCGTCGATGGTCGAGGCGGCCCCGACGTTCGAGGAGATCGCGGGCGACCTCGCGGCCCGCCTCGACGACCACGTGCTCGTGGCCCACAACCTGCCCTTCGACGTCCGCATGGTGCAGGGCGAGTTCTCCCGGCTCGACGCCGACTTCTCGGAGGGGCGCGGCATCTGTACCCTCCGCCTGTCGGGCTCCCGCCTGAGCACCGCGACCCGCGACCACGGCATCACGCTCGACGACCACCACCGTGCGCTCGCCGACGCGCGTGCCGCGGCCGAACTGCTGCGCATCCTGCGGGCCGACGCCCCGGCCGACGTCGAGGCGGCGTCGATCATCGGCGACCTCGACTCCTCGTTCCGCACGCTGCGTCGCGACGCGTTCTCGATCGACGGCGCTGCGGTCCTCGCCCGGGTCGTCGCCGACGCGCAGGCCCGCGCGGGCTCGTTCGACCGCGCCTACCTCGAGACCCTCGACTGGATGCTCGACGACTTCGACCTCGATCAGGACGAGCGCGGCGCGCTGCTCCTGCTCGCCCACCACGCGGGCGCCGACGCCGCGGAGGTCGCCGATCTCCACGACCGCTACTTCGGGGCGTTCGTCGAGGCGAGCCGGCGCGACGGCGTGGTGTCCGATCTCGAGCACGCGACCCTGCGCCGCCTCGCGTCGCTCCTCGACATTGCCCCGGCCCGCGTGCCCGCGCCCACCGAGCTCCCGACGATCGAGGATCTCGACCGGGGGCAGCGGGTCTGCTTCACCGGCACCGCCGTCGGGCCCGACGGCGGCCCGCGCTCGCGCTCGGACCTCGAGGCGATCGCCTGCGCCATCGGGCTCAAGCCGGTCGCCGACGTCACGAAGCGCGGCTGCGACCTCGTGGTGGCCGCCGACACCTCGTCGAGCAGCGGCAAGGCGCGCAAGGCGCGCCACTACGGCATCCCGGTGATCGACGTGGCCGAGTTCCTGCGTCGCGCCGACCGGGCCTGATCGTCCCGGCGTCGCGGCGCCGAGATCAGCGGGCTGGCTGGTAGGTGCCGAACTCCCCGCGGAGCACGTCACTGACCTCGCCGAGCGTCGCGTAGGCGCGCAGGGCCTCCTTCATCGGGTACAGGAGGTTCTGGGTGCCCCGAGCGGCCGCGGCGACGTCGGCGAGTGCCGCGTCGACCGCCGCCTGATCGCGCCGGGACCGCAGGGACCGCACCCGATCGGCCTGCTGACGCTCGAGCGCCGGGTCGATCGGGAACACCTCGGGCTCCTCGGGCGCCGGGTCCTGGAACCGGTTGACCCCGACGATCACCTTGTCCTGACCGTCGACGGCCTTCGCCCAGTCGAACGCGGCCTGCTCGATCTCGTCCTGCATGTACCCGGCCTCGATCGCGGCGACCGCACCGCCCATCTCGTCGATCCGCTCGATGTAGGCCCACGCACCGGCCTCGACCTCGTCGGTGAGCGCCTCCACGAAGTACGAACCCGCGAGCGGGTCGACCGTCTCGGTGACCCCGGCCTCGTAGGCGATGATCTGCTGGGTGCGCAGCGCGATCTTGGCGGCCCGTTCGGTCGGGAGGCCGAGCGCCTCGTCGAAGCCGTTCGTGTGGAGGCTCTGCGTCCCCCCGAGCACCGCGGCGAGCGACTGCACGGCCACGCGCACGACGTTGTTCTCGGGCTGCTGGGCGGTGAGCATCGAGCCGGCGGTCTGGGTGTGGAACCGCAGCATCTTCGAACGCTCGTCCTGCGCGCCGAAGCGCTCGGACATGATCCGGTACCACATGCGGCGGGCGGCCCGGAACTTCGCGACCTCCTCGAAGAAGTTGTTGTGGCCGTTCCAGAAGAACGACAGACGCGGCGCGAACTCGTCGACGTCGAGGCCCGCGTCGACCGCGGCCTGCACGTAGGCGATGCCGTTCGACAGCGTGAACGCGATCTCCTGCACCGCCGTCGAACCGGCCTCACGGATGTGGTACCCGGAGATCGAGATCGTGTTCCAGCGCGGCGTGTGCTCCTTGCAGTAGGCGAAGATGTCGGTGATGAGCCGCATCGACGGCCGCGGCGGGTAGATGTAGGTCCCGCGCGCGACGTACTCCTTCAGGAGATCGTTCTGGATCGTGCCGCTGATCCGCGACGGATCGACGCCCTGGCCCTCGGCGACGAGTTGGTAGAGGAGCAACAGGATCGCGGCGGTCGAGTTGATGGTCATGGAGGTCGAAACCTCGTCGAGGGGCAGACCCCGCAGCAGGATCTCCATATCCTCGAGCGAGTCGATCGCCACACCGACCTTGCCGACCTCGCCCTCGGCCCGCGGGTGGTCGGAGTCGTACCCCATCTGCGTGGGGAGGTCGAACGCACAGGACAGACCCGTCTGGCCCGCACCGAGCAGGAAGTGGAAGCGCTGGTTCGTCTCCGCCGCCGTCCCGAACCCCGAGTACTGCCGCATGGTCCACGGACGGGTCCGGTACATCTCCCGGTAGACGCCGCGGGTGTACGGCGCCGCGCCCGGCTCGCCGAGGGAGGCCCGCGGGTCGAAGCCCGCGAGGTCGGCCTCGGTGTAGACGGGCTTGATCTCGATGCCGGAGTCGGTGCGGCGGGTGTCGTCGGTGGCCATGGCGGCGCAGACTACCGGCGCGCCCCGGGCCCACTTCCGCTCGTGGGCCACCCCGATCGCCGCCGGTACCCTGCGGATCGTGGACGCGACCCGCTCCCCCTTCGATCCGATCCCCATCGTGGAGGTCGCCGGCTGGCTGCGCGCCGCCCGCTCCGTCGTGATCCTCACCGGCGCCGGCATCTCGACCGAGTCGGGGATCCCCGACTTCCGCGGACCCCAGGGCCTCTGGACCACGAACCCCGACGCCGAGAAGGCCTCCGACATCCGCCACTACCGGTCGGACCCGGAACTGCGACGGCGGAACTGGCAGGCGCGGGCCACGAACGGCATGTGGGACGTCGAGCCGAACGCCGGACACCGTGCCCTCGTCGAGCTCGCGGAACTCGTCCCGGTGTCGTTGCTCGTGACCCAGAACGTCGACGGCCTCCACCACGCCGCCGGATCGGACCCGGATCGCCTCGTGGAGATCCACGGCACGACCCACCGGGTCAAGTGCCTGCGCTGCTCCTACCGCGCACCGATGGAGGACGCGCTCGCCCGCGTGCTCGCCGGGGAGGCGGACCCCGCCTGCCCCGAGTGCGGGTACATCCTCAAGAGCGCGACCGTCTCGTTCGGCGAGTCGCTCGACGAGGCCGACCTCGAGCGATCGTTCGCCGCGGCGGAGTCGGCCGACGTGTTCCTCGCCCTCGGCACGTCACTCGGCGTGTACCCGATCGCCCGCATGCCCGCCCTCGCGCATGCTGCGGGTGCGCGCATCGTGATCATCAACGCCCAACCGACCCCGTTCGACGACGCGGCCGCGGCCGTCGCCCGCGGGGCGCTCGGCGAGGTCCTGCCCACGCTCGTCGCCGCGGTCCACGCCGGCTGAACCCGGTGCTCGTTCAGCCCCGAACGACCGGGACGGGCGAGTCGATCTCGACCCGGCCGTCCGCGTGCGCCTCGACGGTGATCGGACCGTGCGGGGTCGGCACGACGGCCCGAGCCCACTCGAGGTCGCCGAGCGCGGGCGCCACCCGGACCGCGGTGTAACCGGGCTCGGCCGGACGCACACCGAGCGTGTGGACGATGAGATCGCGGGTCGGCGTCGACGACCACCCGTGGCATCGGGTGCCGCCGTTCCAGTCCTCTGGCCAGGTCGTCTCGCCGCGGTCGAGGAAGTACGACCAGTCGCGACAACGATCGGCCACGAGGTCGGCCCGGCCGGCCCGCGCGAGCCCGTCGTGCACGACGTACCGGAAGAACGGCTCCGCCTCGACCATCTGGGTCTCGGCGTCCCACTCCGGCTCCGGGTACCCCATCACCATGTACACGTACCCCGCGCCGCCACCCTCGACCGTGACCTTGTCCATCACCCACGCGTGCTTGATGAGCCGGGACCGATCGGTGATGCCCGCCACGACCCGATCGATCCGGTCCAAGGGCACGATCCCCGCCGCGAGCGCCGCCGCGCCCGGATGCTGCGCCGCGGCCCGCCGGGCCTCCCCCCGGTCGATGTGGTCGATGTAGACGCCGCGGGCGTCGTCCCAGAACACCTCGAAGGCGGCGCGCACGCCGTCACGGCGATCGCGGGCCCAGGCGGCCGACCCGGCGTTCCCGATCCAGTCGGACATCTCCGCGAAGTCCTCGAGGGCCCGGGCCCAGAGCGCGTTGACGGTCGACGAGCAGCCGGTCGTGTAGCACGACGCCCAGTCGACGAGCAGCCAGCCCGTGACGTCGTGGAGCAGCCCATCGTCGCCGAGGAACGACTCGAACCAGCGCAGCGTCCGCTCCGCGACCGGGAGCAGCTCGGTCACCACCGCACGGTCCCCCGTGTACATCCACAGGTTGTGCACCGACCGCACCCAGTGGAGCGACCAGTCGGGCACGATCGTGCGGTCGTCCGCCTGGAAGTCGGACGCCACCGCCATCGCGAGCATGCCGTCGAACCGCGGCTGCGCGGCGAGCTGCGGATGCCACACGGCCATCGACCAGTCCGGGTTGTTCGTGAGGTCGACCTGCTGGTGGACGACCGAGTCCCCGGTCCACGCCCGCTGCTCGCGCGTCGGGCAGTCCACGTACGCGTCGAGCGCGCTGAGGTCGACCGTGCGCAGTCCCACGGCGTGGATGCGTTCGAGGAGCGGATCGGAGCAGGCGAAGGACGCACCGTCCGGGCGGGGGCGGTGCCGGTCGTGGATCGCGACGGAGCACACCGGCACGGCGCCACCGTCGGGCACCCGCACCGACGCCGTGAGGTACCTCGTCCCGATCGACTCCAGCGACTCGAAGCGCTCGTCGCCGCCCGCGCACACGTACCGCAGGCCCGCGTGCTGGCCGAGCGGGGCGAGGTGACCGTCGGCGTCGAGGTGCTCGGAGGCCGCGAGGTCGATGGTGGTCCCGGCCGTCGCCCCCGACACCTCGAGCAGGACGGTCCCCGCGGCGATGCGCCCGAGATCGAACGACACCACGGTGACGCCATCGCCGGCGGCCGTCGGTTCGTCGGCGAGCACCTGGGCCACCGGATCGGCACCGAGCGGCGCACCGACCACCGTGCGACGCGTGCGCTCCGCCGCGGGGTGCGTCGCACCGTCGGGGAAGCCGATCCGCACCGGCGGCCGCAGCATGCCGAACGGCTCGCTCGGCGGGTGCGGATCCATCCGACCGCCGGTGTGCACCGGGGTGACCTGGACCGCCGGTCCCCAGGCCGAGTCGTCGTAGCCCGGGAGGTCCCAGCCGGACGGATGGACCCGGGCGTCGAACGACTCGAGCGGAAGGCATGCGACGTCACCGGGCACCGGCACCGGACTCCACGCCTCGCCGGCGCGCGCCCGCCAGGCGGGGTCGCCGACGATCCACTCGTCGCCGACGAGCGCCTCGAACGCGACGCACCCACCACCGAGCGCGTAGGTGGGCGGCACCGGCATCCACCACGAGGTCGCGGCACCGAAGTGTCGGGCGGTGATCGCGAGCACGTTCTCACCGACGCGCAGGTGCGGCGCGAGGTCGACGACGTCGTAGTGCGAACGCCGCGGATCGGACCGAACCGGACCGCGCGCGACCTCGACGCCGTTCACCCGCAGGCAGTACCGGCCGTCGACCCAGATCCGGGCCGGTGCGTGCTCCGGGACGGCGGGGACGGAGACGGTTCGGCGCAGCAACGCGACGTGGTCGGTGGGGTCGGTGAGCACGGGCCGGGTCGCCGTCTCCGCGACGATGCCCGGGATCCGGTCCCAGATCCACACGGATCGCCAACGGGCCCCGAAGGGGGTGGGGTGCTCGAGCCTCACGCGCCGGGACGCTACCGATGCGGCCCCGGCGGTCGCGTTGCCGGCGCCTAATGTCGTGGGAGATGAGGGAGCACCGGGCCGGACCCCTCACGCTCGCGCGGGCCGCGTCGGCCGCCACGCCGCCGAGCCGGGACCGGGTCGTCGACGCCCTGCGGGCCGGCTCCCTCCTCGTCGTCGTGCTCGGCCACGTCCTCATGGCCTACGTCACCTGGGACGCCGGCCGCCCTCGGCTCGGCAACCTGCTGGCCGAACTGCCCGCGCTCAAGATCCTCACGTGGGTGCTCCAGGTGATGCCGCTGTTCTTCGCGGCCGGCCAGATCGCGAACGCCGGCTCGTACGCCGCGAGCCGGGCCGCCGGGAGCCCGTGGCGGGTCTGGTACTGGGGACGGGTGCGGCGCCTCGCCCGTCCGGCGCTCTACTACCTCGCGATCTGGATCCCGCTCGCGCTCGGCCTCGAGGCGGCGATGCCGCGGGCCGCCGGCCCGTTGGCCCGCCTCTCGACCCAGTTGCTCTGGTTCCTCGGGGTGTACGTGCTCGTCGTCGCCCTCACCGGGCCGATCGGCCGTCTGGCCGCACGCGGGTGGCCGTCGGTCGCCGCGCTCCTCACGGTCATCACCCTCGTCGACCTCGGACGGTTCCACATCACCGGTGGGATCGGCGTCATCAACTTCCTCGTCGTGTGGGTGCTCGCGGCCACGCTCGGACCGATCGTGCGCGCCCGCGCCGGCTCGCCCCGGCTCCTGCTCGTCGCACTCGCCGCCCTCGTCGCGAACGCGCTCGTGGTGCGCGCCGGGCCCTACCCGCTGTCGCTCGTCGGCATGCCCGGGGAGCCCATCTCGAACATGGCGCCGCCCACCCTCGTCCTCGCCCTCCACTCGGTCTGGCTCGTCGCGCTGGTCGGCTGGGCGTGGCCGCGCCTCGACCGCTGGTGCCACCGACCGCGGGCGTGGGTGGCGACCTGCCTGATGGGCGGGCTCGCGATGACCGTGTACCTGTGGCACCTCACGGCCCTCATCGTCCTCACCGTCGTCGAGCACGTCCTCGGGCTGGACCGCCCGGCCCCGCACGACCTCTGGTTCTGGCCGGCCACGCTCCTGCACGTCCTGGCGTTCCTCGCCCTCTCCGTCGGCGTCGTGCTCCTCGCCGCGCCGCTCGAGCACCTCCCCATTCCGTGGCTCGAGCGACCGACCCGCGGGGCCGGTGTCGGGCGCGACGCGGCCGCGGTGATCTCGGTGCCGGTCCTTGCGATCGGATTCCTCGTCATCTCCCTCACCGGCATGCAGGGGTTCCCGAACCACGTGCGCGAGTACGTCGGCATCCCGTGGACCCCGGCGATCGCACTCGGCGTGCTGCTCGGCGGTGTGCTGCTCGCGCGCGTCGGCGGGGCCGTGCCCTCGGAACGGCCGATCCCGACGCGTCGGTAGGCTCGCCCCATGGCGTTCGTGCCGACCGACGGCGCACCCGATTGGTTCCGACGGGCCCTCGCCGTCCCGTTCACCGACGAGTACGTGGACGTCGACGGACGTCGGATCCACTTCCTCGCGTGGGGGGAGCCCGACCGTCGCGGCCTCGTCTTCGTGCACGGTGGCGGCGCCAACGCGCACTGGTGGACCCACGTCGCCGCCCACTTCGCCGCGGACTTCCGCGTGCTGGCCGTCGACCTCTCGGGCCACGGCGACAGCGCGCACCGCGACGGCTACCGGTTCGAGGACTGGACCGACGAGGTCGTCGCGGTCGCGGACGCTGGGAGCGTGCTCGGGCGGCCGGTCGTGATCGGCCACTCCATGGGCGGGTTCGTGACGATCGCGACGGCCGCGCTCCACCCCGACCGGCTCACCGGCGTCATCATCTGCGATTCACCGGTGACCGAGCCCGACCCCGAGATCGGTGAGTACCACGTGCGCGACGCCTTCGGGCGCGAACGCATCTACGCGACCGAGGCCGAGGCGCTGCTGCGGTTCCGCACCGTGCCGGCTCAGGAGCACTACCTGCCCTACGTCATCGACCACGTGGCGCGACGCTCACTGCGAGCCGTCGACGACGGCTTCAAGTGGAAGTTCGACCGCACGATCTTCGCCCAGTTCACGGGCGGCGTCCGGGCCGTCGCGCTCCCGTACCTCGAGCAGGTCGCCTGCCGCTTCGCCCTGCTCCGATCGGAGCACGGCCTCGTGACCCGCGACATCGGCGAGGCGATGTACGAACGCCTCGGCCGGGTGGCCCCCGTGGTCGAGCTGCCCGAGGCCGGACACCACGCGATGCTCGACCAGCCCCTCATCCTCCTCACCGCGATCCGCACGTTGCTCACGGATTGGGACCATTCGGACCCGTATCACCGCGGAGCGTGAACCATCCCCCCGCGCCCCGAGCGGGGCTGGAACGATCCTCACCGCACGGCGATCCGGGGGACGACGCGATGGCTGCTGGTGGCACGACGATCCTCACGCGACGGGCGGTGGCGTTCGACACCGCGCTCCTCGCGCTCGGCGCGCTCCTCGTCGTCGTGCTCACCGGGCCGCTCCCGATCTGGTTGGCCGTCCCGATCTCGGCCGCCGCCGTCGCGCACGTGGTCGTGCTCGGCGCACTCCTCAGCACCTGGGCGCGCGATCGGAGGACGGCGGGCACCCCGGCGGCCCCGTCGGCCGGGCGAACGGCCGAGCCGCTCCGCACCGTCCGCACCGGCTGAACCGGGCCCCGCACCGCCGCCCACGATCCACCCCGCCCGGCGGGGGATCCGCCGACCCCGGGGGCCGTCGCGGCCAGGGTTGGGAATACCTGACCCGGTGAGTAGGATTTACGTCCCGGCCAGTCCGTCCACTCCCCCGAGGGGTCCCACCATGGCGAGCTTCCGCGAGCTCCTCGCTCGCACGAAGAGCGAGATCACCGAGATCAGCCCCGAGGAGGCCGAGACACGCGTCGGCGACGCCACCTTCCTCGACGTCCGCGAGCAGGACGAGTACGACGCCGGCACCATCCCCGGTGCCGTCCACATCGCCCGCGGGTTCCTCGAGAGCCAGGTGGAGAGCCGGGTCACCGATCGCGACGCCGAGCTGGTCGTCTACTGCGCCGGCGGCGTGCGCTCGGCGTTCGCCGTGAGGACGCTCCTCGACATGGGGTACACGAACGTCGTCTCCATGGCCGGCGGCTACGGCCAGTGGAAGAACGAGGGCCGCACGTGGATCACGCCGGCGGTGCTCTCCACCGAGCAGCGCGACCGCTACAAGCGTCACCTGCTCCTGCCCGAGGTCGGCGAGGAGGGTCAGCAGAAGCTCCTCGAGTCGAAGGTGCTGCTGCTCGGTGCGGGTGGCCTCGGCTCCCCGGCCGCGCTCTACCTCGCCGCGGCGGGCGTCGGCACGCTCGGCGTCGTCGACATGGACGTCGTCGACCAGTCGAACCTGCAGCGCCAGATCCTCCACAACATCGACCGGGTGGGCGAGCGCAAGGTCGACTCGGCCAAGAAGACGCTCACCGCACTCAACCCCGACGTCAACGTCGTGGGGTACGACGTCCGGTTCGGCGCCGACAACGTCCTCGACATCATCGACGGGTACGACGTCGTGGTCGACGGCACCGACAACTTCCCGACCCGGTATCTCCTCAACGACGCCTCGCTGCTCAAGCGGGTGCCGGTCGTCCACGGCTCGATCTTCCGCTTCGAGGGGCAGGTCACCGTGTTCGACCCCTACAACGGGCCGTGCTACCGCTGCCTGCTGCCCGAGCCGCCGCCGCCGGAGCTCGCCCCGTCGTGCGCCGAGGCGGGCGTGCTCGGCGTGCTGCCGGGCATCGTCGGCTCGATCCAGGCCCTCGAGACGATCAAGCTCCTGCTCGGTCTCGGCGACCCGCTCCGCGGTCGACTCCTCGCCTACGACGCGCTCGAGCAGTCATTCCGCACCTTCAAGGTGCGCCGTGACCCGCGCTGCCCCGCGTGCGGCGAGGACGCGGGCGAGATCATCATCGCCGAGTACGACCAGCACTGCCTCCCGCACGCCGTGCTCGCCGACGGCTCGACGCTGTCCCACTGATCGGACGGCTCACCCGCGGGCGACCCGCCGGATCACGCGACGAGGCCCCGGCGTGCGCCGGGGCCTCGAGCGTTCCGGGATGCGACGGCGCTAGGGCACCGGCACCTGCGTGGTCCTGAGGTCCTTCGGCGTCCGCGGGGTGCGCACCTTGGCCTGTTCCGTGGCGATCCACCGCTTGACCCGCTTCGCGATGCCGACCGCCGGCACCGCCTTGGCGGACGCCGCGTTCGGCATGTTCGCCAGCTTCGGGGGCTTCGGGGTCTTGGCGACCCGGTAGTCGACGCTCGGCGGCTTGGTCGCGTCGATGTACTTCTGCAGGTCGAGCTGGTCGGTCGGCTCGATGCCCTTCGTGCCCGGCGGGCACGGGTTCGTCGCTTCGATGTTCGACGGCTTGCTGGTCCCGAACCGGTTGCGGGCGAAGCAGTTCCCCTCGCCGCCGAAGGTGGCGAGGTCCGCCTCACCGGAGTCCCGCACGACGTTGTCGATCGTCGTGTTGTCGTTCGGGAACCACACGTTCTTCTCGGGATTGAGCACCGTGACGATCCCGCCGATGTCGTGCTTGAACACGAGGTTCCTGGTGATGAGGTTGTCCTCGCCGCCGGCCACGAGGATCCCGTTGCCCTGCGCGAGTTTCGCCGGATCGATCGCCGGGGTCTGCCCGTTGTTGTTGTCGTAGACGATGTTGCCGATGATCGTCGTCTCGCGCTCGGGCGGGTTCGCCTCGCCGTCGCCGCTGTTCGGCACGATCCCCGCACGGTTGAACCGCCAGAGCGAGTTCGTGATGACGAGGTCGCCACCCGCGTTCGTCCCCGAGTACCCGAGACCGTTGTACTCCGAGATCGAGTGCGTGATCATCGCGTTGCACGGGTAGCACTGGCCGATGTAGAAGCCGGCGTCCGGTGACCCTGACCCGTAGTCGTGGTCGAACCAACCGTCCACCGAGTCGAACGCGTAGATCCCGTAGTCCCCCGTACGCGTCGTGGTGAGGTACGAGCCGCGGTAGCCCTTCGCACCCGTCCAGAAGAAGCCGTTGCGTTCGTACTTGCGCGCGGTCATGTTCTCGACCGCGACGCCGTCGGCGTCGATGACCTTCACGCCGTTCTCGAGCTGGTAGCGACCGTCGAGGATCACCTTGTTGCGGTCGAGACCGCGCAGCACGATCCGATCGGTCGTGATGACGACCGCCTCGTGGTACACGCCCGGGGAGACGAGCACGAGGTCACCCGGCTTCGCCCGGTCGACCGCGCCCTGGATGGTCCGGACGTCGGCGGGCACCCGGATCGTGATCGGCTCGCCCCGGGCCGCCGGACCGGAACGCCCCTTGTCGACCTTGTCGGCCCCGGCGGGCAGGCTGCCGTCCGCGTTGCGGACGATGACCGTGCCGTACATGCCCTTGCCCGGCGTACCGTGGAACGAGCAGTAGTAGCCGAACACGCCCGGGGTCTCGAAGGTGTGCTGGTACTCCTCGCCGACGCCGATGAGGTCGTCGCCGAACCCGGCGCCCGGCTTGTTCGGCTTGACGTTGTGCTCGTTGCGGCCCTCGTTCGCCCAGTGGATCGTCGTCCCGGGGTTGATCGTCGCGGTCCGCGGCGCGTTGACGTTGTCGACCATGGTCACCGTCAACTCGTTGTACGCAGCAGCGGGTCGGGCGGCGATGCCGACCTCGGGAGCGGCGGGCCTCAAGGGCGCCGCACCCGCGACCGCACCCGCGACCGCGGTGATCCCGGCGAACCCGACGGCCCCCGCCGTCACCAGCGCCGCGATGCGGCGCAGACCTCCGTGACCGTTCATCGACTTCCCCCTCGCGTCGTCCGGATGCGGGCGCCGATGTTCTAGCCGACCGCGACGGGACGCGCGACGAGGTCGTCGGCGGGTCAGCCCTTCGTGCGCTTGGGCGGCGTGTAGGTGCGCGCCAACTCGATGAGCGTGCGCGTGGCGAACCCCGTGCCGCCCTTCGGCATGTAGCCGTAACCGGTCGCCGCACGCGACGGACCGGCGATGTCGAGGTGCACCCAGGGGACGTCCTCGACGAAGGCCTGGAGGAACAGCCCTGCGGTGAGCGCACCCCCGTACCCGCCGGTGCTGATGTTGCGGAGATCGGCGACCTCGGACTCGAGGAGCGGCCGGTACTCGTCGGGGAGCGGCAGCGGCCACACGGATTCACCGACCCGGTCGGCCGCGCCCTGCACCGTGTCGCGCCAGGCGTCGTCGTTGCCCATGAGCCCGGCGATCCGGTCGCCGAGGGCCACCATGCACGCACCCGTGAGGGTGGCGACGTCGACGATCGCCCCCGCACCGTCGTCGACCGCGAGGGCGAGCGCGTCCGCGAGGATGAGCCGACCCTCGGCGTCGGTGTTGAGCACCTCGGTGGTCACGCCGTTGCGGTGCTTGAGCACGTCGCCGGGGCGGATCGCACTCCCGCTCGGCATGTTCTCGACGAGGGGGGCGTACGCCACGACCTTGTGCTTCACCCCGAGTTCCTTGAGCACCGCCATCGTCGCCAGCACCGCAGCGGCCCCCGACATGTCGGTCTTCATGGTCTCCATGCCGGCGGCCGGCTTGATCGAGATGCCGCCCGTGTCGAAGACGACGCCCTTCCCCACGAGGGCGAGCGCGGGACCGCGCGCTCCGGTCGGCGTGTAGGTCACCTTCACGAAGCGCGGGCGCCGGGTCGAACCCTGCCCCACGCCGATGACCCCACCCATCCGGGCCCGTCGGATCTCGTCCGGGCCGAGCACCTGGACGCGCACGCCCTTGCCGCGGAGGAACGCCTGTGCGGCCCGGGCGAACACCTCCGGCGCCTTGTCGTTCGACGGCGTGTTGATGATGTCGCGGGCCCAGCAGGTCGCCTCGGCGATGAGCACGCCCCGCGCCGCGGCCCGCCCGACCCCGGCTCCACCCCCACCCAGGAGCGTCACGCGCGCGAGCTTCGAGGGCTTGCGCTTCGAGGTGTAGTCGAGGAACTGGTAGCCGCCGAGGACGACGCCCTCGGCGATCGCCTGCGCCGCGTCGGTCCGGTCGATGGAGCCCGGCACTGCGTCGAGCAGCGTCGTGGCCGCGTTCGTGACCCGGGTCCCGCGCTGGGCGAGCAGGGCGCCGGCCCGGCGGAGCACCTCGAGGGTGATCGCACTCCGCTCGCCGAGCCCGAGCACGAGCACGGCGCGGGCGGCGAGATCGTCACCGCCCGGCACGAGGACGGCGTCGCCGGCCTTGCCCTCGAACCCGGCCTCCGCGAGGAAGGCCTCGAGGCCGCCGCCGAGTGAGTCGTCGACCGCCGCCGCGCCGGGCCCGAGCGCCCGACCCGCGAACACCGGGACGGCGAGGAGATCGGTACGGGTGGTCGCAGGATCGGCGGCGCTGACGCGGAACGCGAGGGTCACGGGGGTTTCCTCTCGGATCGGGACGGGCGAGCGAGCCGGAGTCTACGGGCCGGTGCGCACCCGACCCGGGTGGCGCCCGCTCAGGCGTCGCCGGCGGCGCGGGCCGGACGGTACGCGCCCTCCTGCCAGCGCGCCATCGTCCAGACGAGGTCGGCGAGCCGGTTCAGGTAGGGCACGACCTGGCTCGTCGGTTCGAGCCACTCGACCTCGGTCGCCGCGGTGCAGTCACGCTCGGCCCGGCGCACGACGGTGCGCGCCACGTCGAGCACCGCCGACACCCGGTTCTCGCCCGGGAGCACGAACTCCTGGGGCATCTCGAAGCGGGCGGTGAGGTCGTCGATGATCGGCTCGAGTGCGGACACCATGTCCGCGGTCACCCGGGTCGTGCCGTCGGTCAACTTCGAACGGTTCTCGGGAGCGGTGGCGAGTTCGGCGCCGACCACGAACAGTTCACGCTGCAGCCGGATGATGAGGTCGAACACCTCGCTGCCCGGCTCGGTCTCGGCCCGAGCCACGCCGAGCATGGACACCGCCTCGTCGGTCGCCCCGTAGCAGGACGGTCCGGCCGAGTGCTTGCGCACGCGCCCGCCGTAGAACAGTGCGGTCGAACCGTCGTCACCGCCGCGCGTGTATATCTTCACGAGGGGCAGTGTACGGAACCCCTCGCCCGACGCCCGGCTCCGGGGCTGCGTCGTGGCCGTTCCGACGGGATTCGGCGGCCCGGCGACCCCGTAGACTCCCCGTCCCATGGCCGACTTCCTCGCAACCCTGCGCGAACGCGTGCTCGTCTTCGACGGCGGGTTCGGCACGTGGATGCAGGCCCACGATCTCGGACCCGACGACTTCGGCGGACCGGACCTCGAGGGCTGCAACGAGAACCTCGTCGCGACCCGGCCCGATCTCATCGCCGCGCTGCACGATGCCTACCTCTCCACGGGCTGCGACGCCGTGGAGACCGCGACCTTCGGAGCCTTCGGCCTCGTGCTCAACGAGTACGACATCGCCGACCGGGCCTACGACCTCAACGTCGCGGCGGCCCGCATCGCCAAGGAGGTCGCGACCGGCCACTCGACGCCGGATCGCCCTCGGTGGGTCGTCGGCTCGATCGGTCCGGGCACCCGGCTCCCGTCCCTCGGCGCGATCACGTTCCGAGCGCTGCGCGACGACTACGAGGTGCAGGCCCGGGGTCTCCTCGACGGCGGCGCCGACGTCCTCCTCATCGAGACCGTCTACGACCTCCTGCAGGCGAAGTCGGCGATCATCGCCTGCCGGCGTGCGATGGGCGCGGTCGGACGCGACGTTCCGCTCATGGTGCAGGTCACCATGGAGACCACCGGGCGCATGCTCGTCGGGTCCGAGATCGGCGCGGCCCTCACCACCCTCGAGGCCATGCGCCCGGACGTCATCGGCATGAACTGCGCGACCGGCCCGGCCGAGATGACCGAGCACCTGCGGTTCCTGTCGCAGCACGCCCGCACCTTCCTCTCGGTGCTTCCGAACGCCGGCCTCCCGAGCGTCGTCGACGGGCACACCCACTACGACCTCTCGCCCGCGCAACTCGCCGACGCGCACGACCGGTTCACGAGCGAGTTCGGCGTCAACATCGTCGGCGGGTGCTGCGGGACGACCCCGGACCACATCCGGGCGGTCGTCGACCGTGTGGGCGGTCGGGCCCCGCTCGAGCGCCGCCCGGTGCACGAGCCCTCGGCGGCGAGCATCTACAGCCAGGTGCCGTTCGACCAGGACGTCGCCTACCTCGCGATCGGCGAGCGCACGAACGCCAACGGATCCAAGAAGTTCCGGGAGGCGATGCTCGAGCAGGACTGGGACACCTGCGTGAACATGGCCCGGGAGCAGGTGCGCGAGGGCGCCCACGTGCTCGACGTCTGCGTCGACTACGTGGGCCGGGACGGCGTCGAGGACATGCGGGAGATCGCCGGTCGGTTCGCGACCCAGGCCGCCCTCCCCCTCGTCTTCGACTCGACCGAGCCCGAGGTCATGGAGACCGGCCTCCAACTGTTCGGCGGCAAGGCCATCCTCAACTCGGCCAACCTCGAGGAGGGCGAGCACGAGGGCACGCGGCTCGACCGGGTGTTCCGCCTGGCCGCCGAGTACGGCGCGGCCGTGATCTGCCTCGCGATCGACGAGGAGGGCCAGGCCCGGGACGTCGAGTGGAAGATGCGGGTCTGCCGCCGCATCTACGACCTCGCCACGCAGAAGTACGGCATCCCCGCGACCGACCTGTTCTTCGACCCGCTCACCTTCCCGCTGAGCGCAGGCACCGAGGACCTCCGCCGCGACGCCATCGAGACCATCGAGGCGATCCGCCGCATCAAGACCGAACTGCCGGGCGCCTCCACGGTCCTCGGCCTCTCGAACGTGTCGTTCGGCCTCAAGCCGGCGGCGCGCCACGTGCTCAACAGCGTGTTCCTCGACGAGTGCCGCAGGGCCGGCCTCGACTCGGCCATCGTCCACGCCGCCCGCATCATGCCGATGCACCGCATCGACGATCGGGCCAAGGAGGTCGCGCTCGACCTCATCTGGGACCGTCGCACCGACGACTACGACCCCCTCACCGAGTTCATGGCGCTGTTCGAGAACGTCGTGGCCGGCGCGGTCGAGCAGGAGGACCGCTCGGACTGGCCGGTCGAGGCGCGCCTCGAGCGCCGCATCATCGACGGCGAGCGCGACGGCCTCGAGGCCGAACTCGACGAGGCCCTCGAGTCCGGTCGCCCCGCGCTCTCCATCATCAACGACGTGCTCCTCGAGGGCATGAAGATCGTCGGCGAGCGCTTCGCCACCGGCGAGATGCAGTTGCCGTTCGTGCTCCAGAGCGCCGAGACCATGAAGCAGGCTGTGGCCCACCTCGAGCCGCACATGGAGAAGGCCGACGCCGGCGGCAAGGGGGTGGTCGTGCTCGGCACCGTGAAGGGCGACGTCCACGACATCGGCAAGAACCTCGTGGACATCATCCTCACGAACAACGGCTACGAGGTCCACAACATCGGCATCAAGCTGCCGCTCAGCGCCTTCATCGAGAAGGCGCAGGAGGTCGGCGCGGACGCCATCGGCATGAGCGGCCTCCTCGTGAAGAGCACGATCATCATGCGCGAGTACCTCGGGGAACTCAACGAGCGTGGGCTCGCCGGGTACCCCGTGATGCTCGGCGGCGCTGCCCTGACGCGCTCCTACGTCGAGAGCGACCTGCGCGGCGTGTACGAGGGTCGCGTGTTCTACGGCAAGGACGCCTTCGAGGGTCTGCGCACGATGGACACCCTCATGCAGGGCAAGCGCGACGGGAACCTCGACCCCGAGTTCGGTCGGGTGATCGCCGAGCGCCGCGTGGCCCGGAAGTCCGAGGTCGATGCAGGCGCCGAGGAGATCGAGGTGCCCGCCCGCTCCGAGGTCGCCACCGACGTCCCGGTCTTCACCCCCCCGTTCCTCGGGGCCCGGCTGGCCAAGGGCGTCGCGCTCGACGAGATCGCGCAGTACATCAACGAGACCGCGCTGTTCCGCAACCAGTGGCAGTTCCGCCCCGAGACCCACGACGGTCACCACGAGACCGACGAGGAGTTCAAGGACCGCATCCGGCCGGTGCTGCGCGAGGAACTCGAGACCGCCAAGGCCGAGGGCTGGCTCGTGCCCGCCGTCGCGTGGGGCTACTTCCCGGTGAACAGCGAGGGCGGCGACGTCATCGTCTGGACCGACGCGTCGCGCACCACCGAGCGCCTCCGCCTCAACTTCCCGCGCCAGCGCAAGGCGCCGTTCCACTGCATCGCCGACTTCTTCCGACCCGTGGACTCCGGCGAGGTCGACTACGCGGCGTTCCACGTCGTGACCGTCGGCGCACAGGCGACCGAGCGCGAGAAGGAACTCTTCGCGGCCGACCGGTACAACGATTACCTGCGTTGCCACGGGCTGTCGGTGGAGATGACCGAGGCCCTCGCCGAGCTCTGGCACAAGCGCATCCGCGAGGAGTGGGGTTTCGTGGCCGAGGACGGTCCGAGCCTCGCCGGCCTGTTCCGCCAGCAGTACCGCGGTTCCCGCTACTCGTGGGGCTACCCCGCGTGCCCGGACCTCGAGGAGCAGGCGAAGCTCGCCGACCTCCTCGACCTGTCGGCCATCGGCGTGCACCTCACCGAGGAGTTCCAGCTCGAACCCGAGCAGAGCACCTCGGCGATCATCGTCCCGCACCCCGAGGCGAAGTACTTCATCGTCTGACCTTCACCCGGCCCACGGGCCGCGGGGTCAGACGGTGCGGCACGCGAGCAGCGGGTTCACGCCGCCCCCGACGTTGATCGCGTAGACGCACACCTGGCTGCCCGTCGCGGCCACGGTCGCGTCGACCCCGTGGAGATCGCCGTACCCGGCGAAGATCGCGCCCACGTCGGGACGAGCGCCGTTCGCCGTCACCACCCCGCGGAACGTGCCGTCGACGTAGACGTGCAGGGTGACCGGATCGGTCGTGTCCGGGTCGATGACCCACCCGGTGATGCGGACCCCGCCGGCGACCCGCGAGATCGACTCGAGGATGCCGAACGGCGCAGTGCCGACGGTGACCGTCCGGCACCCGAGCAGCGGGTTCACCCCGCCGAAGCCCACGTTGATCGCGTACGCGCAGTACTGCACCGGCCCGGTCGCGGTGACCGGGACGGTGACCTCGTAGCCGTGGTTCGGACCCCAGGCCGGGAAGAAGGTCCCGAGGTCCGGACGGTTGGTGCTCGCCGTCGTCGCGCCGACGAACAGACCGTTCGCGTAGATGTGGACGTCGACCGGGCCCGCCGCGTCGCCGTCGAGTGACCAGCCGCGCAGACGCACCCCGGTCGGCACCCGCGCGGCTGAGTCGACGGTGCCGACGGGCACGGGCCCGAGCAGGGTGGAGCAGCCCATGAGCGGGTTCGTCGTGCCGAACCCGACGTTGATGGCATACAGACAGGTCGGCCCGCCGGGAACAGCGACCGTCGCGTCGAAGCCGTGCGCGTCGCCGTAACCCGGGAAGTACTGCGAGAAGTTCGGACGCACCCGATCGGCGAGGATCGCGACCCCCACGCCCCCGGCGTACACGTGCACCGGTACCGGATCGGCGGCGTCGGGGTCGATCGCCCACCCGATCACGCGCACGCCGCCGGGCACCCGGGTGATCGACTCGATCGCGCTGAGCGGCGCGGGCCCGATGAGGTTCTGGCAACCGAGGAGGCGGACGGGCGCGCCGGGTCCGACGTTCACGACGTACACGCACACGGAGCCGCCGGCGACCGGCACCACCGCGTCGAAGCCGTGGTTCGCGCCGTAGGGCGGGTAGGCCGCGCCGATGTCGGCCCGGGGGGATCCGGCTGGGATCGCCGCGCCGAGCGCTCCGTCCTTCGTGACGAGGATGGTCGCCGCCCCGGCGGTGTCGGGGTCGAGACCCCAGCCGGTGATGCGCACCCCACCCGGGGCGCGGCTGATCGAGTCGAGGGCGCCGACCGGGTCCGGACCCGGGATCGTGCCGCAGCCGAGCGGGGTGTCCCGAGAGCCGACCCCGACGTTCACCCCGAACGCGCACACCGTGCCGCCGGTGTTGACCCCGACGACTGCGTCGAAGCCGTGGTAGGCGCCCCAGCGGAACACCGCGTCCACGTCGGGCCGGTAGCCGTTGGCCACCACGGTCGCGATCGGCGTGCCGTTCAGCGTGATCCGGACGTTGATCGCATCGGGCGTGGAGATGTCGAAGGCCCAGCCGCCGATGTGCACCCCGGCCGGCACGCGCTCGACGAGATCGGTGCGACCGGCCGGATCCGCGCCCGCCTTGGCGATGGTCGGGATGCCGTTCCACGTGAGGATCTTCTCGTACACGCCGACGACGGTCGTGAAGTAGTTCGTCGCGGTGGCCCAGTTGCCGTTGCCCATCTGGTTCCACGTGGGCGCGCGGCCCTTCGCGAAGAAGGTGTCGAAGTTGTAGATGGCGAGCGCCGGGTCGTAGGTGACCACGCCGTTCACGATCCGGCGCCCGTACCACTCGACGACCGGGGGCGTCGGGAGGTTCGCGGCGCGCGAGGTGATGTCCGCGTAGTTCCGCAGGTGCTGGACCTGGGCCCGCACACCGGTGCGTGCGTTCGGGAACGGGCGACCGGAGTTGCACGTGTCGCACGCGCCCATCCCGGCGAAGTTGTAGTCCGTCGGCTTCACCATCGACCCGACGAATCCGAAGTACCCGGTCTCGACGATCGACTGCGCGAAGGCGAGATCACCGCGGATGTTCACGCCGACGCCCTCGTCCACGAAGTAGGAGGCGAGCGACTCGGGGGTCTCGCCGGGGACGTTGAAGGCACGGCCGGTCGACCGGAACCAGGCCGCGAGCTGGGCGGCGGAGAGCACCGGCGGACCCATCATCGGGACGGTGACCGAGGCGTCGGCCGCGGCGGGCGGCGTCGCCGTCGGGGCGACGAGGGCCCCGGCCACGAGGGATCCGAGCAGCAACACCGCGGCGGCCGACGCGCCGAGGCGACGACGGACGGGGCTGGGGAGGAGGTGGTGGCTCATGGGTGCTCGGGATCCGGCGATGCGGTGGGGAGGGAGTGGTTGGTGTGGTTCGTGAGGTTACGGGGTCGCGGGCTCCGGCCCGGGGCAATCCGTGGACCGCCCCGGCGCTCCCCGGTGGTATCGGCGGATCGGACCGCCGCGCTGGAGCGATTCTCCCCCACGGGGCGCACCGAGGGGGGTCGGGCCCCCAACCGTCGGGCCCGCCGGTCCGCCTCGCCTAGCCTGCAGCCCGATGAAGGGCCTGATCCTCGCCGGGGGCGCCGGTACCCGCCTGCGTCCCATCACCCACACGAGCGCCAAGCAGCTCGTGCCGATCGCCAACAAGCCGATCCTCTTCTACGGGATCGAGGACATGGCCGCGGCCGGGATCCGGGAGATCGGCATCATCATCGGGAACACCGGGGACGAGATCCGGGCCGCCGTCGGGGACGGGTCCCGCTGGGGCATCGAGGTCACCTACATCCCCCAGGACGCCCCGCTCGGGCTCGCCCACTGCGTGCTCATCGCCGCGGACTTCCTCGGCGACGACGACTTCGTGATGTACCTCGGCGACAACATGCTCGAGCAGGACCTCACGGACTTCGTGGCCAACTTCGAGGCGGCCCGCGACGCCGGCGGACCCGACGCCCCGGCCGCGCAGATCCTGCTCGCCCACGTCGAGGATCCCCGGCAGTTCGGGGTCGCCGACATCTCGCCCGACGGCCACATCGTCGGCCTCGTCGAGAAGCCCCAGGATCCGCCCTCGGACCTCGCCCTCGTCGGCGTGTACCTCTTCGACCCGACGATCCTCACCGCGGTGCGCAGCATCCAGCCGAGCGCCCGGGGCGAACTCGAGATCACCGACGCCATCCAGTGGCTCGTCGAGCAGGGCCACAAGGTCCGCCACGAGGTGCTGCGGGGCTGGTGGATCGACACCGGCAAGAAGGACCCGCTCCTCGAGTGCAACCGACTCGTGCTCGAGATCCTCGAGCCCGGCAACGAGGGGGAGGTCGACGAGGCCTCCACGATCGAGGGTCGGGTGCGCATCGAGTCGGGCGCGCGCATCATCAACTCCCGCGTGCGGGGGCCGGCCGTGATCGGCGCGGGTACCGTGGTCGAGAACTCCTACATCGGCCCGTTCTCGTCGGTGGCCGCCGACTGCGAGATCGTCGACTCCGAACTCGACCACTCGGTGGTGCTCGGGGCGGCCCGGATCATCGGGATCCACCGCCTCACCGACTCCCTCATCGGCCGCGACGTGCAGGTGGTGCGCTCCGAGCAGCGCCCCCGCGCGCTGCGCCTCATGCTCGGCGACGACTCCAAGGTGGAACTGGACTGACATGGCGACCGTGACCGAATCCGACGTCATCAAGGGCGTCTACCTCGTCGACCCGGTGGTGCACGGCGACGACCGCGGCTACTTCGTCGAGACGTACCGCCGCCAGTGGTTCCCTGAGGGTCGCGAGATGATCCAGGGCAACCGCGGCGACCGCCAGGCCGGCTGCATCGTCGGGCTGCACTACCACCTCCACCAGGCCGACTACTGGTACGTGCCCTACGGGCGCGCGCGGGTCGTGCTCCACGACCTGCGGGCGGGCGGCCCCACCGATGGCGCCACCCTCTGCCTCGACCTCGGTCGTCGCGAGGATGGCACCCACGACCACGGCGGCATCTTCATCCCGCCGGGCGTCGCGCACGGCTTCGCGTCGCTCACCGACATGACGATCACCTACCTCGTCGACGGGTACTACAACCCACAGGACGAGTGCGGCGTGGCGTGGGACGACCCCGCGATCGACGCCGACTGGGGGGTCACCGACCCCATCCTCTCGAAGCGCGACCAGGGGAACCCGCGTCGCGACGAGCTCGACCCCCGCCTCCGTCCCGCGTGGGCGATGCGCACCTGACCCGAGGGAGACCATGCGCCTCTTCGTCACCGGTGGAGCCGGCTTCATCGGCTCCAACTACGTCCGCCACGTCCTCGCCACGTCCGACGACGAGGTGACGGTGTTCGACGCCCTCACCTACGCGGGCAACCTCGAGACCCTCCAGGACCTGGAGGGCGACCCCCGATTCACGTTCATCAAGGGCGACATCACCGACCGCGAGGCGGTCGGTGCGGCCATGCCCGGCCACGACATGGTCGTGCACTTCGCGGCCGAGAGCCACGTCGACCGTTCGATCGTCGACCCCGACGCGTTCGTCAAGACCAACTGCGACGGCACGAACGTCATGTGCGACATCGCCCGACGCGTCGGCGTGGAGCGGTTCCTCCACATCTCGACCGACGAGGTCTACGGGTCGATCGACGAGGGATCCTTCTCCGAGACCGACCCGCTCGGCCCGCGTTCCCCGTACTCGGCGTCGAAAGCGGGCTCGGACCTCATCGCGCTCGCCTACCACGATACCTACGACCTGCCGGTCATCGTCACCCGCTCGTCGAACAACTTCGGTCCGTGGCAGTACCCCGAGAAGGTCATCCCGCTCTTCACGACGAACCTGCTCGACGGCAAGAAGGTGCCGCTCTACGGCGACGGCCTCAACGTCCGCGACTGGTGCTTCGTCGAGGACAACTGCGCCGGGGTCGACACCGTGCTGCGCAAGGGCGCGATCGGCGAGATCTACAACATCGGCGCGGGCAACGAGGAGCCGAACCGCTTCCTCACGGACTCCATCCTCGAGATCCTCGGCGTCGGCGAGGAGATGATCGAGTACGTGGAGGACCGCCTCGGCCACGACCGGCGCTACTCGATCGACTGCTCCAAGGCCCGAGCGCTCGGCTGGGC
>JBJTWK010000115.1:0-5736 GCA_046081705.1 Actinomycetes bacterium
GCCTCACCGACAACCGGAACCGCACCACGGCCGAGGTGAAGAACATCTTCAACCGCAACGGCGGCTCCATCGCCGAGCCGGGATCGGTCGCCTGGCAGTTCGAGCGCAAGGGCCTGATCCTGGTGGGCGCAGACGCGACGACCGAGGACGACCTCATGACGGCGGCGCTCGACGCCGGGGCCGAGGACATCGCCGAGCAGGCCGGGTCCTTCACCATCACCACGGCGCCGAGCGACGTGCTCGCCATCCGGGCCGCCCTCGAGGAGGCCGGGGTGGCGATCGAGAGTGCCGACACGACGATGGTCGCCTCGACCTCGATCGAGCTGGCCGACGAGGGGAGCGCGAAGCAGGTGCTCCGGGTGATCGACGCGCTCGAGGACCACGACGACGTCCAGGGCGTGTACGCGAACTTCGACATCCCGGAGTCCGTGCTCGAGGCGGTGATGGGCTGATGCCGCAGGTGGGCGACACCGCACCCGACTTCACGCTCCCCGGCATCCTCGCGGGCGAGCGGCGCGACTACTCGCTCTCCGAGTTCCGGGGCCGCAAGGTCGTGCTCGCGTTCTACCCGGGCGACAACACGCCCGGCTGCACGAAGCAGCTCTGCTCCTACCGCGACGCGTTCGACGACCTCGCCGCGCTCGACGCGGTGGTCCTCGGGATCTCCCGGCAGGACATCGACAGCCACGAGGGCTTCGCCGGCAAGCACGGCTTCGCCTTCCCGCTCCTCACCGACGAGGGTCAGCGGGTCGCCAAGGAGTACGGCTGCAACGGGCCGCTCGGCATCAAGCGGTCGGTGTTCATCCTCGACCGCGAGGGTGTGGTCCGGTACCGGCACGTCGCGGCGCTCGTCGGGGTCACCTTCAAGGGCCCCGACGTCCTCGCCGGGGTCCTCGCCGAGATCGACTGATCGGCGCGCCGGGGCCCGCCCGGGGAGGTCCCCGGCCGTGGCGGCCCGGGGTCCTAGGATCGAACCCATGTTCGATCCGGACGGGCCCGTGCTCGGCATCGACCCCGGCGTGTCCCGCTGCGGGTACGGCCTCGTCGTGCGGGCGGGCGGCGGCCGCTTCCGGGCCGTCGCCTACGGCGTCATCACGACCCGGCCGGAGGACCCGATGCCCGAACGCCTCGTGACGGTGGCCACCGAGCTCGAGGCCCTCGTCGCCGAGCACCGCCCGGCTGCGATGGCAGTGGAGCGGGTGCTGTTCCAGACCAACGCCCGCACCGCCATGTCGGTGGGTCAGGCCAACGGGCTCGCGCAGGTCGCCGCAGCCCGGGCCGGGGTCCCCGTCGTCGAGTACAGCCCGAACGAGGTGAAGCTCGCGGTGACCGGCCACGGCGCCGCGGGCAAGGCCCAGGTCAAGGAGATGGTGGCGCGGCTGCTCGGGCTCGCCGAGGCGCCGCGCCCGCCCGACGCTGCGGACGCACTCGCCCTCGCCCTCACGCACTCGTGGTCGGGGCGCCTCGCGGCCCAGGGTGCGACGGGGGGCGCGGCGGCGCCCGGGTTGGCCCGCGCCGTCGAGGCCGCGATCGCACGCGATGACGCGCAGCGGACGAGGACGGCGTGATGATCGGGGCCGGTGGAGGAGCGGAACGTGGTCGGGTGGTTGCGGGCGCTCGCGGTGAGTGGAGCGAGGGAACGTGATCGGGGCCAGTGAAGGAGCGGAACGTGGTCGGGTGGTTGCGGGCGCTCGCGGTGAGTGGAGCGAGGGAACGTGATCGGGTCAGTCCGCGGCACGGTGCTCGAGCGGACCCCGGCGGGCGAGGTGCTCGTCGAGGTCGGCGGCGTGGGGTACCGCATCCTCGTGCCGAGCGGCACGCTCGCCGTCGCCGAGCCGGGCACCGCGACCTTCCTCGTCACCCACCTCCACGTGCGTGACGACGCGATGGTGCTCTACGGGTTCGCGTCCCGCGAGGAGCGCGACACCTTCGAGATCCTCATCGCGACCACCGGGGTGGGTCCGAAGCTGGCGCTCGCGATGCTGTCGGCCCACTCGCCGAACTCGCTGCGACGCGCGGTCGCCGAGGGCGATCTCGACGCGCTCTGCCTCGTGCCCGGGGTCGGGAAGCGGACGGCCCAGCGCCTCCTCGTCGACCTCCGCTCCCGGCTCGACATGCCCGGCCTCGAGGTGGACCTCGTGGAGGGCGACCACGCCGGGGCCCGGTCCGAGACGCGGGCCGCGCTCGCCGAACTCGGGTACGGCACGGAGGAGATCCGGGCCGCGCTCGCCGACGTGCCGGCCGACGCCTCCGTCGAGGACCAGCTCCGGCGGGCCCTGCAGCGTCTGGCGGTGCGGGCGTGAGGGAGGAGCTGCTGCGTCCCGGAGCCGACGCGGTCGAGGCGGCCGAGGAGACGACGCTGCGCCCGCGGCGCCTCGACGAGTTCGTCGGCCAGGCCCGGCTCAAGGAGCACCTCGAGATCGTGCTGGCCGCCGCCCGCGGGCGTGGGCAGGCCGCCGACCACATCCTGTTCGCCGGTCCGCCCGGCCTCGGCAAGACGAGCCTCGCCGGGATCATCGCGGCCGAGATGGAGGCGGGTCTGCGCATCACGAGCGGACCGGCGCTCGAGCGGGCCGGGGACCTCGCCGCGATCCTCACGAACCTCGAGGACGGCGAGGTGCTCTTCGTCGACGAGATCCACCGGCTGCCCCGCGCCGTCGAGGAGGTGCTCTACCCGGCGATGGAGGACTTCCAGCTCGACATCGTGATCGGGAAGGGGCCGAGCGCTCGCTCGATCCGTCTCGACCTCCCGCGCTTCACGCTCGTCGGGGCGACGACGCGCACGGGCCTCGTCACCGGCCCGCTGCGGGACCGGTTCGGGTTCGTCGGGCGCCTCGACTACTACGACACCTCCGACCTCGTGGCGATCGTCGAACGGGCCGGCCGAATCCTCGGCGTGCCGCTCGACGCTGCGGGCGCGACCGAGATCGCTCGGAGGTCTCGCGGGACGCCGCGCATCGCGAACCGCCTCCTCAAGCGGGTGCGGGACTTCGCCGAGGTCCGGGCCGACGGCGCGGTCGATGCGGCCGTGGCCCGCGACGCCCTCGCCCTGTTCGAGGTCGACGAACTCGGCCTCGACAAGGTCGACCGGGCGATCCTGCGCGCGCTGTGCGTCACGTTCTCGGGTCGGCCGGTCGGGCTCAGCACGTTGGCCGCCACGGTGGGCGAGGAGCCGGACACGGTCGAGGAGGTCTACGAGCCGTTCCTCCTCCAGCAGGGCCTGCTCCACCGCACCCCACGCGGACGGGTCGCCACGGCGGGCGGGTACGCGCACCTCGGGGTCGACGCGCCCGAGGGTGCCGAGGCGGGCACACTCCCGGGCGTCGGCGACGTCTGACACCCCGGGGCCGCGGCGCGCGACCGGGGCCCGGTCGCACAGGGGCTAACGTCACGCTGGCCCGCAGCACCGCCAGGGTGGCGGTGGGGGCGAGGGACCATCCGTGATCATCTTCCTCTACTTCGGCGTCCTCATCGTCGGGTTCTACTTCCTCCTCGTGCGCCCCCAGCGCCGGCAGATGGCGGCCCGCCGGGCCCTCGTCGCCGCGATCCAGGTGGGCGACGACGTGGTGACCGCCGGGGGCATCCACGGCCGGGTCGCGTCCGACGAGGGTGACGTCATCGGCCTCGAGATCGCGCCCGGCGTCGTCATCCGGATCGCCCGCGGCGCCATCTCGGCCCGCCCGACCCCGCCCGACCCCGGGACGCCGGAGTCCTCGGACGACGCGGCCCCGACCGATGGTGTCGGCGAGGCCTGATGTCGGTCCGCAAGGCGCTCACGTTCCTCATCGCCTCGCTGGTGGTCGTCGTCGGTTCGTTCGCGGCGACCCTCACCCTCACCGATCACCGTCCGGTGCTCGGCCTCGACCTCCAGGGCGGCATCTCGGTGGTGCTCGCCCCGGTCGGGAACCCGAAGCCGGAGGCGATCGACAAGGCGGTCGAGATCATCCGGAACCGGGTCGACTCCCTCGGTGTGGCCGAACCGGAGATCAGCCGCCAAGGTGATCTCATCATCGTCGACCTCCCCGGCGTGCGCGACCGCGAGAAGGCCCAGCGTCTCGTCGGGCGCACCGCGGAGCTGCGGTTCCGCACCGTGCTCCAGAACCTCCCGCCGTACGACCCGACGCCCCCGACCACGACGGTGGCCGGTGCGACGGGGGCCACGGGGGCGACGGGCGCCACCGGCACGACCACGACCACGACCCCGGACGGCAGCCAGATCCCGAACACGCCCCCCGGGGCGGACAAGGCCGACGCCATCGTCGTGCTCCCCGGGCGGACCCCGCCGGGCGCGCCGAACCGCTACCAGCTCGGCCCGACCCTGCTCACCGGGGAGGCGGTCTCCTCGGCCGACGGGACCTTCGAGAACGGCGCCTGGGGCGTCACCGTCAACTTCACGAGCCAGGGCGGACAGGACTTCGTGAACAAGGTCGCCGACCCGAACGTCGGCAAGCAGGTCGCGATCGTCCTCGACGGTGTCGTGCAGTCGGCACCGGTCATCAACGCGGGCATCACCGCCGGGAACCCGGTCCGCATCTCCGGGGACTTCTCGCAGCAGGAGGCCGAGGACCTCGCGCTCGTCCTCCGCTTCGGTGCGCTCCCGGTGCAGCTCAAGCAGGAGACGGTCGACAACGTCTCGCCGTCCCTCGGCAAGGACCAGTTGCGGGCCGGTCTGCTCGCCGGCATCGTCGGGCTCGCGCTCGTCGCGCTCTACATGATCCTGTTCTACCGGGTCCTTGGTCTCGTGGTCTGGCTCGGTCTCGCCATGACCGGCATGACGCTCTTCACGATCATCTCGTGGCTCGGGTACGCGGTCGGGTTGACCCTCACCCTCTCGGGCGTGACGGGGGTCATCGTCTCGGTCGGCGTGACCGTTGACTCCTACGTCGTCTACTTCGAGCGGCTCAAGGACGAGGTGCGCGCCGGTCGCACCGTCCGCTCGTCGGTCGACCGGGGGTTCCAGCGATCGTTCCGCACCATCCTCGCGGCCGACCTCGTGTCGCTCATCGGTGCGTTCGTCCTCTACCTGCTCGCCGTCGGTTCGGTCCGCGGCTTCGCGTTCTTCCTCGGTCTCTCCACGCTCCTCGACCTCATCGTGAGCTACTTCGTGATGCACCCGCTCGTCTCGCTCATGGCGCGACGCCGCGGACTGGTCACGATGCGGCGCGTGGGGATCGGCGCGGGCCTCGACACCCCGGAGGTGGCAGCCTGATGCCGCACCCCGACGGACGCCGCCACACGCTCGCGGACCTCTACCACGAGCGCACCGACTTCGACTTCCTCCACCGGATGTGGCGCTGGGCGCTCATCTCGGGCGTCGCCCTCGCCATCGGCCTCGCCGCGTTCCTCATCCGCGGCGGGCTCAACTTCGGCATCGACTTCACGGGCGGCACCGCGTTCCAGGTGTCGGTCGAGCGGGTCACCCCGAGCGCCGGCGCGATCCGGGACGTCATGGTCGAGGCCGGAGTGCCCGAGGCCAAGATCGTGATCGTCGGCGGCTCGACCGTGCGGGTCCAGACCCCCGACCTCGCGCCGGCCGAGCAGCAGGCGGTGCGGGACGCGCTCGGCGAGTACGCCGGGGTGCGGGCGGCCACGGTCAGCATCGCGGACGTGAGCCCGACCTGGGGCGACCAGGTGAGCGCCAAGGCGTGGCGGGCCCTCCTCGTGTTCTTCCTCGTGATCGGGCTGTACCTCGCCATCCGGTTTGAGTTCAAGATGGCGGTCGCCGCCATCGCCGCG
>JBJTWK010000116.1:0-28725 GCA_046081705.1 Actinomycetes bacterium
CTTCACCCTGAAGTTCCTCCGGCTCGTCCTGGTGGTCATCGTCGTCACCTTCATCACCTTCATGCTGACGAAGCTGCAGCCCGGTGATCCCGTCTCGAAGATCATCCCGTTCGGCACCGAGCAGCAGAAGGCCGAACTGCGAGCCGACCTCGGCCTCGACCAGTCCACCGCCCAGCAGTACGTGAAGTGGCTGGGCAACTTCCTGCAGGGAGACTTCGGCCAGTACTACGACTCGAAGCAGTCGGTGAACACGGTGCTGAAGCAGTCGCTGCCGGTATCCCTCGAGCTCATGGTCTACGCCCAGATCTGGGCGCTGCTCATCGCCATCCCCCTCGGGGTGACGACGGCGTACCGCAAGGGCACCCGGTACGACCGAGGCGCCAATGCGACCATGTTCGCCCTCCTCGCGCTCCCCAACTTCGTCGTCGCCCTCCTGCTCGCGATCTACGTGGGCGCGAAGTGGCAGCTGCTCCCGACGCAGTCGAACGTCATCCCGTTCCCGCTCAACCCGGCGGAGAACTGGCGGTACATGCTCATGCCGGTCATGGCGCTCACCGTCGGCCAGATCGCGGTGTACATGCGCCTCCTGCGCTCGGACATGATCGCGACACTGCAGGAGGACTTCATCACCACGGCCAAGGCCAAGGGCATCTCGACCCGCCGGGTGCTGTGGCGCCACGCCCTGCGTCCCTCGAGCCTCACGCTCCTCACGGTGGCCGGCCTCAACGTCGGAGCCCTCATCGGTGGCGCCCTCGTGGTCGAGAACGTCTTCGGCGTGCCCGGCCTCGGCAGGCGCATCACCGAGGCGATCCTCGCCAAGCAGTACCCCGCCTTGCAGTCCTACGTGGCGATCGTGGCGATCCTCTACGTGGTCATCAACTTCGTGATCGACATCCTCTACTCCGTCCTCGACCCCCGGATCCGGAATGCCCGAGCAGTCGCCTGACACGGTCGGTCCCGACCAGCTCCCCGATCACGGGGAGGAACTCATCCAGACGCTCGTCGGCGACGAGCGCGCGCACGACGTCCCGGCCGACACGGCGACGCAGCACTTCGCCGCGGTCCAGGCCGGGTCGGTCAAGGTCAAGCAGCACGGCCTGACCGTCGGCGCGTGGCTCGCGATCGGGTGGATGACGGTCCTGTTCCTCGCCGCCGCCCTCGCGCCGTTCCTGCCGATCCCCGACCCGATCAACGACGCCGACCCGGCCAAGGCCGCGCAGGGCCCGACCTGGTCCCACATCTTCGGGCTCGACGGCAACGGCCGTGACGTGTTCTCCCGGGTGATCTGGGGCGCCCGCAACAGCCTCTTCATCGCAATCGTCGCCGTGCTCGCCGGGTTCCTCATCGGCGGGATCCTCGGGCTCGTCGCCGGCTACTTCAAGGGTCGGATCGGCGGCGCGCTCGGGGCGCTCACCGACATCCTCCTCGCCTTCCCGCAGCTCGTGCTCGCCCTGGCGGTCGTGTCGTTCCTCGGCCGGACGGTCTTCAACGTCACCCTCGCCCTCGGGATCGTGTCGATCCCGATCCTCTCGCGCATCACCCGGGCGTCCACCCTCACGTGGTCCGAGCGCGAGTTCGTGACGGCCGCGCGTGCCCAGGGCGCCGGACACGTCCGCACGATGTGGCGCGAGGTGCTGCCCAACGTCCTCCCGGCCATGCTCTCGATCGCCCTCCTCGGCATCGCCGTGGCGATCGTGGCCGAGGCGAGCCTCTCGCTGGTGGGGGCCGGCGTGAAGCCCGACGTCACCACCTGGGGGAACGTGATCTTCTCGGGTCAGTCGTTCCTGCGAGAGGCACCGACGATGGTGCTGCTCCCGTCGCTCGTGATCTTCCTCACGGTGTTCTCACTCAACTACCTGGGCGACGTCGTGCGGGCCCGGTTCGACGTCCGGGAGGCCGCGCTGTGACCCCGCAGCCCGATCCGGAGGCGCCGCTCCTCGTCGTCGAGGATCTCCGCACCCACTTCGACACCGATCGAGGTCTCGTGCGCGCGGTCGACGGGGTGAGCTTCACGCTCGAGCGCGGCCGCACCCTCGGCGTCGTCGGCGAGTCCGGCTCCGGCAAGACGGTGCTGTCCCGGTCGATCATGGGTCTCCTGCCCAAGAGCGGGGTCCAGCGCTCGGGATCGGTGCGCTTCGAGGGCGTCGAACTCCTCAATGCCGACGCGAAGTTCATGGCCGACTACTGGGGCGACCAGATGGCCATGGTGTTCCAGGACCCCATGACCTCGCTCAACCCGGTCATGCGCATCGGCAACCAGATCACCGAGATGCTGCGACGGCACCTCGACATCTCCAAGGACTACGCACGGGAGACCGCGCTGGCCCTGCTCACCTCGGTCGGCATCCCCGAGCCCGAGCGACGCCTCAAGCAGTACCCGCACGAGATGTCGGGCGGTATGCGCCAACGCGTGATGATCGCCATCGCAATCGCCTGCGGTCCGAAGCTCCTCTTCGCCGACGAGCCGACCACCGCGCTCGACGTCACCGTGCAGGCCCAGATCCTGGACCTGCTCCAGGCCCAGCAGCGCGAGCGGTACATGGCGATGATCCTCGTCACCCACGATCTCGGGGTGGTCGCCGGTCGGGCCGATGACATCGCCGTGATGTACGCCGGCCGCATCGTCGAGAAGGCGCCGACCGGCGTCCTCTTCTCAGCCATGCGCCACCCCTACACCGAGGCCCTGCTCGCCTCGATCCCGAAGATCGCCGATCCGTCGCACACCCGTCTCCGGACCATCGGCGGTCGGCCGCCGAACCTCATCTCGCCGCCGGCCGGGTGCAAGTTCAGCCCGCGGTGCGCGTACGCGCAGGACCGCTGCCTCACCGAGGACCCGCCGCTCACCGAGCCCGACGAGCACGGCCACCAGTACCGCTGCTGGTTCCCGGTCGAGATCACGAAGAAGCCGGCGGTGGCCTGATGGCCGGCACGGGCAAGGCCCACCTCTCCGCCGACGGCGCGCTGCTGCGGGTCGAGGACCTCTTCGTCGAGTTCCCCGTCGGCCGCACCGGCCTCAAGGTCAGCGCTGTCGCCGGGATCAGCATCGATGTGCGCGAGGGCGAGACCCTCGGCCTCGTCGGCGAGTCGGGCTGCGGCAAGTCGACGCTCGGCAAGGCGATCATGCAGATCAACCGGGCGACCTCGGGTTCGGTCCACTTCGGCGGCACCGACCTGACGCGGCTCAAGGGCGAGGAGCTCCGGCGCACCCGCCCCCGGCTCCAGATGATCTTCCAGGACCCGATCTCCTCGCTCAACCCCCGCCGGCGCGTCGCCAAGATCGTGCGCGAGGGCCTCGACATCTGGAAGGTCGGGGACGAGGAGAGCCGCGACGCCAAGGTGCGTGAGGTGCTCGAGATCGTGGGCATCGACCCGGAGGCCGCCGGGCCCCGCCGGCCGCACGAGTTCTCTGGCGGTCAATGCCAGCGCATCTCGATCGCCCGCGCCGTGGCGACCGAGCCCGCGGTCATCATCTGCGACGAACCGGTCTCGGCCCTCGACGTGTCCGTGCAGGCGTCGATCCTCAACCTGCTCGAGGACATGAAGGCCCGCTACGGCCTCACGCTCGTGTTCATCGCCCACGACCTCGCCGTGGTCAAGAACATCTCCGACCGCGTCGCGGTCATGTACCTCGGCAAGCTCTGCGAGGTGGCCGCCCCGGACGAGCTCTACGCCACGCCGACCCACCCGTACACGGCCGCCCTCCTCAGCGCGATCCCGGTCCCGGACCCGACGGTCGACCCCGCCACCCGCGGCGGCGTCGGCGGCGAGATCCCCTCCCCGCTCGCCCCGCCCTCCGGCTGCCGGTTCCGCACGCGCTGCCCGTTCGCCACCGACGAGTGCGCGAGCACCGAGCCCGAGATGCGCGAGATCCGTCCGGGCCACTTCGTGGCCTGCCACCACCCCCTCGAGCCGGGTCAGTCGCTCCCCGCCGTCGCCGACTGATGCGCAGCACACCCCGGGGCGGAACGAGCGGGGCCCGCAGCCACACGACCACACCGGCGCCGCTCGGTCCCGCGCCCGGATCCACCCCAGGGCGAGACAAGCGGCACCGCGTCGCTACGTCGCCCTCGCAGCCGCTCGGTCCATCACACCGGATCCACCCCGTGGACGGACCAGTGGCACCGCGTCACTAGGTCGCCCTCGCAGCCGCTCGGTCCATCACACGGTCGAGCAGGGGGCGCAGGAGGCCGGCGACGCGGGCGAGGAGGGCCGACTGGACGTCGGTCGTGATCACGACCCTCGAGCGCTCGATGCCGTCCACGATCGAGGCGGCCACCTCGTCGGCCGTGCGCAGCGTGATGCCGGCCGAGATCGCAGCGGTCTCCGGCGGCTTCAGCCGGTTCTCCGCCTCGAACCCGGGCGTGTCGGTGTCCGGGGGGTACGCGCACAGCACGTGCACCCCGTGGGGCCGCATCTCCGCCCGCAGCGCGTCGAGCAGACCCCGCACCGCGAACTTGGTCGCACCGTAGGCCGTGTAGCCGAACACCCCGATGAGGCCGGCGTCCGACGAGACGCCCACGACGGTGCCGCGCCGTCGTTCCACCATGGAGGGCAGCACCGCACGGATCGCGTGGAGCGTCCCGAAGTAGTCGAGCTCCATCTGGTCGCGGAACACCGACTCGTCGAGTTCGAGGAAGTACCCCGGGTGGGCCGCGCCCGCGCTCGTGACGAGCACGTCGCACGGCCCCCGTTCGGCGACCAGGCCGTCGATCGCCGCACGCAGGGCCCGGGCGTCGGTGACGTCGGCCGATGCGGTGGCCGCACCCGGCACCCGGGCGGCGGCGGCCGCCAGGCGCTCAGGGTCGCGGGCGATGAGCGACACCCGGGCGCCCCGGTCCGCGAGACGCTCGGCCACCGCCAACCCGATCCCGGCGGAACCGCCGGTCACGATCGCGTGGGCGCCCGAGAGGTCGACGCGGGATCGCCTCACTTCGGGCCGATCATCTCCTCGGGCCGCAGGTACCGATCGAACTCCTCGGGCGTGAGCAGCCCGAGCGCGACCGCGGCCTCCTTGAGGTTCGTGCCCTCGTGGTGCGCCTTCTTGGCGATCTTGGCCGCGTTGTCGTACCCGATGACCGGGTTGAGTGCGGTGACGAGCATGAGCGACTCGGCGACGTACCGATCGATCTGCTCGCGGTTCGGGACGATGCCGACGACGCAGAACTCCCGGAAGCCCGCGCACGCGTCGGTGAGCAGGTCGACCGAGTGCAGGAAGTTGAAGATCATGACGGGCTTGAACACGTTGAGTTCGAAGTTGCCCATCGAGCCGGCCGTGCTCACGGCGACGTCGTTGGCGAGGACCTGCACGCACACCATCGTCATGGCCTCGGACTGGGTGGGGTTGACCTTGCCCGGCATGATCGAGGAACCCGGCTCGTTCTCGGGGAGCATGAGCTCGCCGATCCCGGCCCGGGGACCCGAACCCAGCCACCGGACGTCGTTGGCGATCTTCATGAGCGACACGGCGAGGGTCTTGATCGCACCGTGGGCGAACACGAGATCGTCGTGGGCGGCCAGGGCGGCGAACTTGTTCGCGGCCGAGGTGAAGGGCAGCCCCGTGAGCCGGGCGATCTCGGCCGCGGCCCGGTCCGCGAACTCCGGGTGGGTGTTGATGCCCGTGCCCACTGCGGTGCCGCCGATGGCGAGCGACAGGAGCCCGGGCAGGACCGCGTCGATGCGCTCGAGATCGGCGTCGAGCTGGGCGACGTAGCCGCTGAACTCCTGCCCGAGGGTCATGGGCACGGCGTCCTGGAGATGGGTGCGCCCGATCTTGACGATGTCGGCGAACTCGGCCGACTTCGCGGCCAGCGCGTCACGCAGCGCCCGGACCGACGGGATCAGGCGCGCCTGCACCTCCTGGTACGCGGCGATGTTCATCGCGGTCGGGAAGGTGTCGTTCGACGACTGGGACATGTTGACGTCGTCGTTCGGGTGCACCGGCGCCTTCGATCCGAGCACACCGCCCGCCATCTCGATCGCGCGGTTCGAGATCACCTCGTTGACATTCATGTTCGTCTGGGTGCCCGAGCCGGTCTGCCACACGTACAGCGGGAAGTGGTCGTCGAGGGAACCCGCGATCACCTCGTCGGCCGCCGCAGTGATGAGGTCGGCCTTCTCGGGTGTCATCTTCCCGAGGTCGCGGTTCACCGTCGCCGCGGCGCGCTTGAGCACCGCCATGGACCGGATCACCGCCCTCGGCATGTGGTCGTCGGCGATCGAGAAGTGGTGGAGCGAGCGCTCGGTCTGGGCTCCCCAGTACCGGTCGGACGCCACCTCGATGGGACCCATGGAGTCCGTCTCGGTGCGGGTCGGCGTCTGGTGCTCGGCCATGGGAACCTCCCGGCGACGCCCGGCGGCGTCGCGCTCGTGTGTCGTGGGCGCTCCGGCCGCTCGGCCGGGCGGGCCCGGTGGTCGGCGGGCGCGGCGATGGTACCGACCGTCACCCGACCGCCGGGTACCCGAGGGCCCTAGGATGCGGCCCTCACCGGAGCGGGAACGGGGGCAGGTGGGCGGGACGCGGGTGCACGAGATCGCCGACGGGTACGTGGCCGCCTTCGCCGCCCTCGACCCGACCACGGCGACCGCCGTCGGCATCGACGACCACGGCACCCGCCTCACCGACCACTCCCCCGAGGCCGTCGAGGCCCGCGACGATCTCGCCCGCGCGACCCGGCGGGACCTCGCCGCCGCAGTGCCCACCGATGAACGGGACCGGGTCGCCGCCGAGTACCTCGACGAGCGGCTGCGCACCGGGCTGGTCCTCTCGGAACTCGGCGAGTCGTACCGAGCGCTCAACGTGCTCGGAGGTCCCCTGCAGGACACGCGCCAGGTGTTCGACCTCATGGACCGCGACACGATCGAGGACTGGGAGCGCATCGCAGCCCGTATGGCCGGCGTGCCCGCATCGATCGAGTCGGCGCTGCGGACGCTCGACGTCGGCATGGCCCGCGGACTCGTGGCCGCCCGCCGACAGGCGCTCGGCGTGCGTGCGCAACTCGCCGCGTGGGCCGGGGTCGGGGGCGCGACCCCGTTCTTCCTCGCCTACGTCGCACCGATCCTCGGCGACGACACCGCGCCGCCGGCGCTGCGCAGCCGCCTCGAGCGCACCGCGGAGGCCGCGACCGACGCGCTGGCCCGAGCGGTGACCCACCTCGACGGGACCTACATCCCGGCGGCGAGCGACGCCGACGGCGTGGGTGCGGAGCGGTACGCCGCGTGGGCCCAGTACTTCAACGGCACCGAACTCGATCTCATCGGGACCTACGAGTGGGGCTGGCACGAACTGCGACGCATCGAGGCCGAGATGGCGGCGGCCTGCACGCGCATCCTCCCGGGCGCCTCGATCGACGCCACGATGGACCACCTCGACCGGTCACCCGAGTTCGTGATCGAGGGCGAGGAGGCCTTCCGGGACTGGCTCCAGGCGCTCCTCGACCGATCCGTCGCCGACCTCGACGGCACGCACTTCGACATCCCGGCGCCGGTGCGCCGGGTCGAGGCGATGCTGTCGCCGCCCGGGGGCGGCGCGTCGATGTACTACACGCCACCGTCCGAGGACTTCGGCCGACCCGGACGCACCTGGTACCCGACCCAGGGGCTGACGCGCTTCCCCACCTGGGGCGAGGTGTCGACCTGCTACCACGAGGGGGTCCCCGGCCACCACCTGCAGTGCGGGCTGCTCACCCACCTCGGCGACGCGCTCACCCGGTTCCAGCGCACCATCGGGTGGAACTCCGGACACGGCGAGGGGTGGGCGCTCTACGCCGAGCGCCTCATGGGCGAGCTCGGCTACCTCGACGAACCGGCCCACGAACTCGGGATGCTGCGGGCCCACGCCCTGCGCGCGGTGCGCGTCATCATCGACATCGGCATGCACCTGCGGCTCCGGGTCCCGGACGACGAGCCCGGCATCGGTGGCGCCACGTGGACCCCGGAGCTCGGCCTGCGGTTCGCGTACGACCGGGCCCGCCTGCCGGACCACATGGTGGAGTTCGAGGTCGACCGCTACCTCGGGCTGCCCGGACAGGCGATCTCCTACAAGGTCGGCGAGCGGGTGTGGCTCGAGGCCCGCGCCGAGGCGCGGCGTCGCCACGGCGCCGCCTTCGACCTGCGCGCGTGGCACGCGTTCGCCCTCGACCTCGGCCCGCTCGGCCTCGATCTCCTCGCCGCCGAGTTGGGTCGCTTCTGAGCCGACCGGTCAGACCCGTCCCGCGTCCCGGGCCGCCTGCTCGGCGAGGTCGAGGGTCTCGCCGATGATGCGCAGGCCGCCGTCCCAGAACGCCGGGTCGGCGAGGTCGCAGTCCACGAGCCGACCGAGGTCCTCGGGGGCCATCGAGCCACCCCGGGCGAGCAGGTCGAGGTAGGCGGGGACGAACGCCTCGCCCCGCTCCTGGTAGCGCCGGTAGACGCTGAGCGCGAGCAGTTGCCCGTACGCGTAGGCGTACACGTACCCGGGCGTGTGGATGAAGTGCGGGATGTAGGACCACCAGGTCCGGTACCCCTCGGTGACCTCGACCGCCGGCCCGAGCATGGCGGTCTGGGTCGCGTGCCAGTGCTCGCCGAACTCCTCGACCGAGAGTTCGCCGTGGTCACGGTGGTGGGTGTGCACGGCGTCCTCGAAGCGGTTCATGGCGACCTGGCGGAACACCGTCGCGATCTGCCCGTCGAGGTTCTCGGCGAGGAGCGCGAGTCGGTCCGCGGGGTCGGTCGTGCCGGCGAGGATCCGACCGAAGGTGACGGTCTCGCCGAACACCGATGCGGTCTCCGCGAGGGTGAGCGGCGTGCTCTGGTGGAAGATCCCCTGCTCGCGGGCGAGGTGGGCGTGCAGCCCGTGACCGAGTTCGTGCGCGAGCGTCAGGACGTCGCGACGGGTGGAGGTCCAGTTCAGGAGCAGGAACGGGTGGACCTCGGGCACCGTGTACGCGCAGAACGCGCCGGGGCGCTTCGCCGGTCGCATGGGCGCGTCGATCCACCCCTCGTCGAAGAACCGACCCGCGACCACGGCCAACTCGGGCGAGTACGACGCGTAGGCGTCGAGCACGAGGTCCCGGGCCTCGGTCCAGCCGAACTCGACCTCCGAGGCGGCGACCGACGCCGAGCGGTCGTGGTCGGCGAGCCGCTCGACGCCGAGCAGTCGGGCCTTGAGCGCGTACCAGCGCTGGGGGATGTCGTAGCGGGCCACGACGGCGTCGACGAGCGCCGCCACCGAGGCGTCCGAGGCCTCGTTCGAGAGGTTGCGAGACGAGATCCAGGTCGGGAAGGCGCGCAGGCGATCGGTCGTCGCCGCATCGGCGATGACCGTGTTGAACACGAACGCACGGGTCCGTAGTCCCGGCTCGAGCCCGGCGGTGATCGCCGCCGCCGCACCGGAGCGCACGGCGCGGTCCGGGCTCGACAGCCGGGAGAGCGCGAGCTCGAGGGGCACCTCGTCACCGTCGAGTTCGACCCGCGTCGCCGAGGTGAGTTCGTCGAACAGCCGACCCCACGCGCTCACCCCCGTGAGTGATCGCTGGATGTCGACCTGCTCGGCCTCCTCCCCCAACCGGTGCGGCTTCGAACTGCGCACCGTCCGGAGGTGGTGCGCGCAGAACGCGAGGCGCGGGTCGGCGAGGAGCTCCTCGGCCCGTGCGTCGTCGACCGCGATCCACTCGAGGTCGAGGAACACGAGGTCCGAGGCGAGGACGCCGCTGCGCGCCTCGACCCGCTGCATGAGCGCACCGCGCCCGGCGTCGGCGGTGTCGACCGCGAACCGGAGCCCGGCGTAGGAACCGGCCCGCCCGATCCGGTCGTGGACCGCGGCGACGTCGTGCATGAGCGCCGCGAGTCCGTCGGCGTCGAGGCTCCCGATGGTGCCCCGCCGTTCGACGATCCGCTCGATGAGCGCCGCCGCCTCGTCGAGCAGGGCGTCGACGCCGGCCTCCCCCCGACCGTCGACGAGCGGCTCGAGGTCCCAGGCGACGTCGCTCGCCCGCAGGTCCTGCTCGGTGATGGCCATCGGGACTCCTCGGAGGTTCAGGGCGTCGTGAGCGCCTCGGGCAGCGGCCCGGCGTGCACGACGGTCAGGGTACGGGTCGCACGGCTCAGCGTGACGTAGAGCAGCCGGAGCCCGGGCACGCCGGGCTCGACGAGTCCGGTCGGTTCGACCACCACCACGTGGTCGAACTCGAGACCCTTGGCCGCGGTCGGGTCGACGACGGCGATCGGCGCGTCGAGCACCTCGGGCACGTCGTGGAGGGCCCCGAGGTCGGCGAGTTCGGCGGCGATGGTCGCCCGCATCGTCGCCGGCGCGATCACCGCCACCGAACCGCCCCGCCCCGCGGCGGCGCGGGCCTCGGCGATGGCCGTGCCGAGCGGATCGGCGGTCCCGATGATCCGGGGGACGTCGCCGGTTACGCGAACGGCCCGGGTCGGCGCGACACCCGGGGCCACGACCGCGAGCAGCCGGTTGGCCAGCGCCATGATCTCGGCCGGCGTGCGGTAGTTCACCGTGAGCGACACGTGGGTCGGGGCCTGGCGCTGCGGGAGGAGGGCGAGCACGTCCTCCCAGCCCCGCGCCGCGCCGGGTCGGCTCGCCTGACCGAAGTCGCCGACGAGCGTGAGCGACCCGTTGGGGGCGCGACGGGCGAGCATGCGCCACTGCATCGGGGTGAGGTCCTGGGCCTCGTCGACGACGATGTGGCCGAAGGTGCGCAGCTCCGGCACCTCGTCGCCCCCGCCCGATCCGCTGCCGCCGTGGTACCGGGCGACGACGTCGGCCGCGCTCGTGTACGCGCCCAGGCCGTGGTCGTCGATGACGCGCGTCGCGGCCGCCAGCAGCTCACGCTCCTCGGCGCTGCGTCCGCGGGACCGGCGCGGCCGGGCGAGTTCGACCGGTCCGACGAGCGCGTCGGCCTCGTCGATGAGCGCGACGTCGGCCTCCGTCCACGGCACCTCGCGCAGCGACGCGGCCCGGGGGCGGACGAGGCGGCCCGCATCCTCCGCCGACAGCACACCCTGCGCCGCGTGCTCGACGAGCGGGACGAAGGAGAGGAGGTCATGGACCAACTCGGCCCCCGACAGGACGGGCCAGCAGCGATCGAGCACTGCGCGCACCTCGGGCAGTCGGCGGAGTCGACTGCGGATCTCGGCCTCCCAGTCGGCCGGCGGCTGCTCCCCGCGGGCGAGCGCCGCGGCCACCGCGGCGTCGTGGACCGCGCCGTCGAGGTCGTCGTCGTGGTGCGCTCCGAGCACCCCGTCGTGCGCGGCGACGAGCGCGTCCTTGTAGCGGGCGAGGAGGTGGTCGAGGAGGGACCGCTCGACGGTCCGCCGCTTGCCGTTGTGCGGACCGCGGCGGCGCTGGACCCGGTCGAGGATCGCGGCGACCTTGCCCCGCCGGATCCAGAGCTCGAGACCGTCGATGCGCACGAGCGCGTCGCGGCGCGGCGGTCGTTCCCGGTCGGCGAGCGCCCGTCGCAGCACGGTCGCCATCCGGGGGTCGCCCTTGAGCGCCGCGGTCGCACTCGGCTCGACGTGGCCGGTGTCGATCGACGGCTTGAGCCCCTGGATGGTCGCGAGTTGCACCTCGTGCTCCCCGAGCGACGGGAGCACCTGCTCGATGTAGCGGAGGAAGACCGACGACGGTCCGACGACGAGCACACCGCTGTTCGCGAGGCGACGGCGGTGGGTGTAGAGGAGGTACGCGGCCCGGTGCAGCGCGACCGCGGTCTTGCCGGTGCCCGGACCGCCGGACACGACGAGGACCCCGGCGATGTCGGCCCGGACGGCCGCGTCCTGCTCGGCTTGGATGGTCGCCACGATGTCGGCCATGCGGCCGGTGCGTTCCCGCTCGAGCGCGCGGATGAGCGCCCCTTCGCCCTTCACGGTGAGGCCGAGGGCGTCGGCCCGCTCGGGGTCGAACACCTCGTCGTCGAGGCCGACGAGTTCCCGCCCGTTGCGGGTCATGAGGTGCCGACGGCGCAGGACCCCCATCGGGTCGATGGGGGTGGCCCGGTAGAACGGCTCGGCGACCGGCGCACGCCAGTCGATGACGAGCGGATCCCCGGCGTCGTCGTCGACGGCGAGCCGGCCCACGTAGAGCGGGGCACCGCCGACCTCCCGGTCGAGGCGGCCGAAGGCGAGCGGTGCCGATCCGATGTCGAGGACGGCGAGCCGGCGCTGGGTGGTCTCGACCGCGATGTCGCGTTCGAGGCGGGCCTGGTGGGTGCCGCCGCGCCCGACGTCGCCGTAGGCCTCGGCGACCCGTGTGGCCGAGCGCCGCATGCCGTCGAGGCGCGCGTAGACGCGATCGAGGAACGCCTGCTCGGCGGCGAACTCGGGGTCGCGGAGGCGGGGATCGTCGGTCACGGGAGGTGGTCGCTGCTCGTCGGATCGGCCCCGTTCGGAATCGGGGAACCTCTCATCCTAGGGCCGGGCCCGGCGCCGTTCCAAGGGCGACCATCCGCCCGATCGGACCTCAGATCTGCTTCGGCGTGGTGATCTCGACCTCGCCCGGGTCGAGCAGCACGACCCGCTCCCCCACGGCGAGCCGACCGGCCCCGTCGAGGTGGAACTCGACGCCGCCGAGGTTGGAGAGCTGCCCGGCGCTCACGTCGAGCGCCCGCTCGACCGCCCGGATCACCCCGCTGTGGCTCACCACGAGCAGCCGGCCCGCACGGCCGGCGAGCTCGGTGAGGACCTCGATGCCCCGGGCGGCGACCACGTCGTCCGGCTCGAACCCGGCGGGCCGCCGGTGCTCGGCGAGCCAGCCGGGCCAGCCCGCCTCGATCTCGTCCCGGGTGAGGCCCTCCCACTCGCCGGCGTCCCGCTCGGCCAACCGGGGGTCGACCCGGACCACGAGCCCCAGGTGCTCGGCGACGATCTCGGCCGTGCGACGGGCGCGCGCGAGGTCCGAGGTCCACACCTCGTCGATCGGACCGACGTGGAGCGCGGCGTCGGCGGCCTGCCGCTCGCCGAGGTCGGTGAGGGCCGGGTCGGCCCGGCCCTGCCAGCGGCCCGCGGCGTTCCAGGTCGACTGCCCGTGGCGCACCACGAGCAAGGACGCGCCGGGTGCGTTCACTCGTCGTCGGTCGCGGCGGCGTCGACGAGTTCGAACTCGCCGTTGCGGAACACGAGGTTCACGGCACGACCGTCGAGCGGATGCCTGAGCTCGCCGCGGGAGCGGTCCTGGTAGACCCGGATGGTCCGTCGACCCGCCGAGGTCGGCAGGCTCACCCGATCGGTGCCGGACCACTTCACGGCGCCGGGCGGCAGGGTGACCGACTGGTACGTGCCGAACTTCTGCCGGGTGAGCGAGGCGGCGACCCGGTCGGTGCCGGGGGCGTTGTACGCCGTCGGCATCTTGAACCGCTCGAGCTCCTCCTTCACGATCGAGCGCAGTCCCGGGCCCGAGCGGATCCCCTCGTCGAGGGCGCGCACCCGCGCCGCGTTGCACGCCTTGTTGAGGCGCTCGAGGGTCGCGGCGAGCAGCGCGTGCTGGTCGCCGTCGGGGATGAGGCGGGCGGACGTCGTCGGCATAGGGGACCAGAGATGCTGCCCGATCCGCACGGCCCGGGCCAACCGATTCCGGCGGGGCAGGCTCCGGGCGGCTCAGCGGGTCCAGACGACCTTGCCCGTGGTGCCCCGTGACGCGAGCCGTTCGAGCGCGGCCGGGACGTCCTCGAGCCCGATCGTCTCCGAGATCTGCGGCCGGATCGCACCCCGCCCGTGGAGGTCGACGAGTTCGGCGTGGATCGCGTGCACCCGGTCCGGGTCCTTGACGTTGTAGAGGCCCCAGTGCACCCCCACGACCGAGTAGTTCTTGACGAGCGCGTGGTTCGCCGGCGCCTCCGGGATGCGCCCGCTCGTGAACCCGATGACGAGCAGCCGCCCCTCGAATGCGATGCACCGGCGCGAGCGGTCGAAGGTGTCACCCCCGACCGGGTCGAAGATCACGTCGGCCCCCGCGCCGTCCGTCGCGGCCTTCACCACCTCGACGAAGTCCTCGGCCCGGTAGTCGATGGCGAGTTCGGCGCCGAGCCCGCGGACGATCGCACACTTCTCGGGTCCCCCCGCGGTCGCCAGCACGCGCGCGCCGGCCGCCAGCCCGAGTTGGATCGCGGCCGACCCGACCCCACCGGCCCCGGCGTGGACGAGGAGGGTCTCGCCCGGCCGGATGCCGGCGCGACGGTGGAGTGCGAGGTGGCCCGTCTGGTAGGTCACGTGGAGCGCCGCCGCCTCGGCGTCGGGCATCGGATCCGGGATCGGGAACACCTGCGAGGCCCGGGCGAGGGTCACCTCGGTGAACCCGCCCGGCCCGAAGTCGGGCACCGCGATGACCCGCCGACCGAGGAGTCCCGGATCGACGCCGTCGCCGAGCGCGGTCACCGTGCCGGCGACCTCGGCCCCGGGCGTGAACGGGAGCGGCGGCCGGACCTGGTACCCGCCCCGGCAGATGAGCACGTCCGGGAAGTTGAGGGCCCCGGCGGCCACCTCGATCCGGACCCCGCCCGGACCGGGCTCGGGCTCCGGGATGGTCTCGAGCCGGAGGACCGTGCCGGGCTCGCCGAGTTCGTGGACCCGCAGGGCCCGCACCATGGTCGCCATGGCTCGCATCGTATGGGCCGGGTGCGGCGGCCCGCCCCAGGGTCGCCCCGCGCCACGAGTCTGGAACTTCTCAGCAGGAGGTCCAGATCGGCTCCGCGCTCGCCTAGTGTGCTCGGCCATGAGCGAGGCGAACCCGACGGCGCTCGTCGTCGACGACTCCCCCGAGATCCTCCAACTCGTCGCCAGCGCCCTGCGCCGCGACGGCTTCGACGTCCGGGAGGCCGGCACCGGGGATCAGGCCCTGGCCCTGGCCCGGGAGGTCGAGCCCGACCTCGTCGTGCTCGACCTCATGATGCCCGGCATCGACGGCATCGAGACCTGCCGCCGCCTCCGGGAGTTCTCGCGGGCCTACGTCATCATGCTCACGGCGCGGGCCGACGAGGCCGACAAGCTCGTCGGGCTGGCGATCGGGGCCGACGACTACGTCACCAAGCCCTTCTCGCCCCGGGAGCTCGTCGCCCGCGCCCGAGCGATGCTGCGCCGCCCCCGCGGCGCCGAGCGCGAGACGGGGACCCGCACCTTCGACGGCCTCAGCATCAATGTGAGCACCCGCGAGGTCCGGGTCGGCGACACGCTCATCGATCTCACCCGCACCGAGTTCGACCTCCTCGAGGTGCTCACGGGGACGCCCCGCGCCGTGCTGACCCGCACCGCGCTCGTGCAACGGATCTGGGGCGACGACTGGTTCGGCGACGACCACGTGCTCGACGTCCACATGTCGTCGTTGCGCCGCAAGCTCGGCGACGACCCGAAGGAGCCGCGCTACGTGCACACCGTGCGCGGCGTCGGCTACCGGTTCGTGGGCGAGCCGGCCTGATCCGCGCCTAGCCTCCTGCGAGCGCCGGCGCGGCCCGGCCCGAGACCCGCGGGGGGACCATGGGGTACAGCCGGAGCGAGATGGAGGCGGCGTTCCGCCACTTCAACGAGACCGCCGCGCACGGCGGGGCCACCGGCGACTGGGTCCCGTGGTCCGAGTGCTTCACCGAGGACGCCACTTACTACGAGCACCACTACGGCCGGTTCACCGGGCGCGCTGCGATCCTCGAGTGGATCACGTCCACGATGGCCGAGTTCCCGAACAACGAGATGACCGAGTTCCCCGCCGAGTGGACGATGATCGACGAGGAGCGGGGATGGTTGCTGTGCGCCATCTGGAACCGCTTCAAGCCGCTCGGCGACGGTGAGGTGTACCAGGAGATCAACTGGACGATGCTCCACTACGCCGGGAACGGGCAGTGGTCCTACGAGGAGGACATCTACAACCCGAGCGAGTTCGGGGTGATGGTGGGCCGGTACCTCAGGGCCCGGCGGGCCGCCGGGATCGAGTGACCCGCACGCGTCCCCGGGGCTAGGTTCGGGCCCACCACGGGGCCCTCGAGCGGGCTTCGCCCGACACGAGGGGGACCCACATGCGCGCCGCGATCTTCACCGAGGTCGACCAGCCGCTCGTCATCGAGGACGTCACGCTCGCCGAGCCCGGCCCCTCCGACGTCATCGTGAACATCGGGGCGAGCGGCGTGTGCCACTCGGACCTCTCGTTCATGAACGGCACCGTGCCGCTCCCCCCGCCGGCCATCCTCGGCCACGAGGGCGCGGGCGTCGTCGAGTGGGTCGGCAGCGAGGTCACTCGCGTGCAGGTCGGCGACCGCGTCGTCGCGTCGTTCGTCCCCGCGTGCGGCACCTGCTTCTGGTGCCTCAACGACCAGTCCAACCTCTGCGGCCGCATGTTCGAACTGAGTCTGTCGGCCAAGGCCCACCGTCACGACGGCACACCGTGCTCGGGCGTGACCGGTCTCGGCACCTTCGCCGAGCAGGTCCTCGCGCACGAGGCCTCCATGGTGAAGGTCGAGACTGACCTCCCCGACGAGCAGCTCGCGCTCATCGGGTGCGGCGTGACCACCGGGGTCGGCGCCGCCCTCAACACGGCGCAGGTCAAGCCCGGCAGCACGGTCGCCGTCATCGGCTGCGGCGGCGTCGGCCAAGCCGTGATCCAGGGCGCCCGCATCGCCGGCGCGTCGCGCATCTTCGCGATCGACCCGGTCGAGATGAAGCGCACCGCGGCCGCCGCGTTCGGCGCGACCGACCTCGTCGATCCGGCCCAGGGCGACCCCACCGCGCAGGTGATGGCCGCGACCGGCGGCATCGGCGTCGACTACGCGTTCGAGGTCATCGGCCTGCCCGACACGATCGTGCAGGCGTACACGACCGCACGCCGGGGTGGCCACGTCGTCGTGGTGGGCATGCCGCGCACCGACTCCATGGTCACGCTCCCGGGCTTCCCGCTCTTCTACGACGAGAAGCACCTCCACGGGTGCGTCTACGGCTCGGCCCAGGTGCGCCGTGACTTCCCGCGGTTCATCTCGCTCATCGAGACCGGTCGACTCGACGTCGGCTCGATGGTGTCGCAGACGATCGCCCTCGACGGGGTGAACGACGCCTTCGGGGCGATGCAGCGCGGCGAGGTGCTGCGCAGCGTCATCACCTCGATGTGAGCGAGGCCCCCGACGCCGCGCCGGGTCGCGGGCTCGGGCCCGTCGATCCGAGCGCGGGCGAACGCAAGCGGTTCGAACGCTGGGCCGCGCAGGGCGGACGCATCGGCGCACCGCAGGAGGCCGTGCCCGCGGCCACGGTGATCCTCCTGCGCGACGGTTGCGACGGACTCGAGACCCTCATGCTGCGCCGGGCCTCGAAGCTGTCGTTCGCCGGCGGCCTCTGGGTGTTCCCGGGCGGCCGGGTCGACGACGCCGACCGCGCCGGCCCCGACCCCGACCCCGACGATGCGCTCGGGGCCGCCCGCCGGGCCGCGGTCCGGGAGGCGGCCGAGGAGGCCGACCTCGCCGTGGCCGTCGACGCCCTCGTCCCGCTCGCCCACTGGGAGCCCCCACCGCAGACGCCCAAGCGGTTCGCCACCTGGTTCTTCCTCGCCGCGGCCCCCGAGGGCGCGGTCACAGTCGACGGCGGCGAGATCACCGAGCACGAGTGGGCCCGACCCGCGACCGTGCTCGAGCGCCGCGACGCCGGCGAGATCGAACTCGCGCCCCCGACCTGGGTGACGCTCCACACCCTCGCGGGCCACGCCGACGTCGCCGCCGCGCTGGCCGCCGCCCGCCGCTCGACGATCGAGTTCTTCACCACGCGGGCCGCACGCACCGACGACGGCGGGGTGGTCGCGATGTGGCACGGCGACGCGGGGTACGAGTCGGGCGAGGCCGGGGCCCCGGGGGCCCGCCACCGGCTCTGGATGGTCGACACCGGCTGGCGGTACGAACGCACGGTCTGAGCGGTCCGGGCGATCCGAGGCGTTCGGGCCGGTATGGTCCCGGACCATGCAGGACGACCTCGCCATCGCACGCGGCCTCATCGGATCGGCCACGGTCGGCGCCGGACCCACCGAGGAGCAGCGTCGCATCATCGACTGCCTCATCCACGGGTACTTCGGACTCGAGACCTCGGTCGACGCGCTCGACCCGCTCGACCCGGCCGGCCTCGCCGCTGCGGTGCCGAGCGCGGACCGCACCCGCGTCATCGACCTCCTCATCGCGGTCGAACTGTGCCGACACCCGGCGGATCCCGCCCAGGCCGCGCGCACCGAGGCGTACGCGCTCGCGCTCGGCGCCGAGGGCGGCTGGCTCGAGGCGACGCACGACGTGCTCGCGGGCGCCATCGATCGCGTGGCGGCCGACTACGTGCGCCTCGCCGACGCCCCGGTGCACGAACCCGCACTCGACGACGTGATCGGCACCGATCGGGAGGCCGCCGCCGCGATCGAGGTCTTCGAACGGATGCGGGCCTCGGCACCGGGCACGCTCGGCGCCGAGGTCGTGGCGTTCTACGAACGCTGGGGCTTCCCGATCCCCGGGACCGGCGCGGGCCCGGCCGGCCTGAGCCTGCTGACGCACGACATCACCCACGTCATCGCCGGGTACGGCACCGATCCGAAGGACGAGATCGCGCTCCAGGCGATGCTCCTGGCGGCTGCCGACTTCGAGCACCACTTCTCCGGCTTCATGGCGGCGCTGCTGCTCAGCGAGGCCGGGGCGCTCCCCTTCCCCGGCATCGAACCGGTCGTCGGCGCACTCGCGCGGGCCGGTGCCCCCGAGGAGCTCGCCGATGCTCTCCGGCGCGGCCGGGCCTGCCACCGCGACTTCGCCGACGACGACCACCTGGCGCTCCTCGACGAACCGCTCGAGGCCGTCCGGACCCGCTACGGCGTCGTCGCGCGGACCGCCTGATCCCTCAGGCGGGGTGACCGGCCTGATCCCTCAGGCGGGGTGACCGGACTGATCCCTCAGGCGGGGTGCGCCTCCACGAGGCGCCGCATGCCGACACGCCACTCGATGCGCGTGGGCCCGACGAGGTCGACCATCCGGGTGGTGTCGATCGTGACGCCTCCGATGGTCGCCTCGGTCTCCACGAAGGCGGCCTCGACGCCGGCGGCGTCGGCGAGCTCCTCGCACCACCTCTCGAGCGCGACCTGCTCGACCCCGCCCCAGTTCACGATCGTGGCCGGGATCGTCGCGGCGTCGAGGAGCGCGGGCACCATCCGGACGATGTCGTCGTGGTGGATCGGGTTGAAGAGGTTCGGACGATCGGGGTGCACCGGCACCGGCCGACCGGCCCGCAGCATCGCGAGGTGGAACGCGGGCCAGCCGCCCTCGTCGCCGTACGGGACGTTCAAGCGGGCGATGGTCGTGGGGATGCCCCACTGGCGGGCGCCGTAGCGGGCCACGACCTCGGCCGCGATCTTGGAGATCGAGTAGGTCTCCATGATGGGACGGTGGTTGTCGCCGAGCGGATCGGTCTCCGAGAGCCGGTGTGCGCCCGCCGGCTGATAGACGCCGGTCGACGAGCAGTGCAGCAGCGAACCGGGACGCACGTGCTCGAGCAGCAGACCGAGCGCCTCGGCGTTCGTATTGAGATCGAGGTCCCAGCGCCCGCTCTTGACGACCGCGAAGTTCGCGAGATGGTCGACCTCACGGGGTACGACGGTGAGATCCGGCTTCGCCAGATCGAGCTCGATGCAGGTCACGCCGGCGGTCTCGAGTGCGGCCCGCTTGGGAGCGTCGCGGAATCGGGCGATCGCGGTCACCCGATGCTCGGCGGCGAGGCCGAGCGCGACCGGGAACGCGACCTGTCCCGTGGCGCCCGTGATGAGGACGTGGCTCCCGGCCCGCATCAGGACCTCCTGCGGCCGACGAAGGACTGCAGGATCGCGTCGGCCTGGGTGTTCGGCAGGAACGATCCGCCGTCGATGACGATGTTCTGGCCCGTCACGTAGGCGGCCTGGGGCGACGCGAGGAACGTGATGACGTTCGCGACGTCGGCGGCGGTGCCGATCCGCTCCAGCGGGGTCGCCTCCTCGACGATCCTCCGCCGCTCGTCGTCGGCGAGCACGATCGCCGTGAGGTCCGTGTCGACGAATCCGGGTGAGACGCAGTTGACGCGGATCGCGGGGGCGTACTCGAGCGCGGCCGACATCGTGAGCGCGATCACGCCGGCCTTCGCTGCGGAGTAGGGCGCCTCGAAGCGGGTCGGCCGCACGCCGGTGAGCGACGCCACGTTCACGATGCAGCCGCGCGACTCCTCGAGCAGTGGCACCGCGGCCCGGATGCCGTGGAACGTGCCGTCGAGGTTCACCCCGACGATCCGGCGCCAGTCCCGGTCGGAGTAGAGGTGCAACGGCATCGCGGCGCCGATCCCCGCGTTGTTCACGAGGATCGACAGCCCGCCGAGGGCTTCGGCCCCGGCGGCGATCCCGGCGGCGCAGGCCTCCGGATCGGCGACGTCGGCGACGACCGCCACGCCGCCGATCGAGTCGGCCACCGCCGCGGCACCCTCGGCGTCGACGTCGAGGACGGCGACCCGCGCGCCCTCGGCCACGAAGCGCTCCACCGTCGCCCGGCCGATGCCAGCTGCGCCACCGGTCACGATCGCGAGCTGGCCGTCGAGGAGTCCCATGGGCGGGCATCCTCGCGCACCGACTCCGGACGCCACGAGGGGAGGCCAGCGGCCTCCCCTCGCGTGGTGCTCGTGCGAGCGCCGGGAGATCCCGGCGGGTGCGACTAGCGGCGCTTCGCCGCCTTCTTGACCGTCTTCTTGGCGGTCTTCTTGGCGGCAGGACGCTTGGCCGCAGCCTTCTTGGCCGGCGCCTTCTTCGCCGCCTTCTTGGCGGCGGGCTTCTTGGCGGCCGGAGCCTTGCCCGAGGCGACGGTGTCCTTGAACGCCTTGAGCGGGGTGACCTTGACGGTCTTCGAGGCCGGCTTGGCCTTGAAGATCATCTCCTCGCCCGTGAACGGGTTCGTGCCCTTGCGGGCCTTCGTCGCGGGCTTGGTGCGCCGGTAGAACTTGGCGAAGCCGGAGATGGAGACGACGTCGCCCTTGGTGACGGCGGCGACGATGGACTCGGTGACGGCGGCGACAGCCGCGTCGGCGGTCTTGCGGTCGCTCCCGGTGCGCTCGGCAACGGCGAGGACGAGATCCCTGCGGTTCACTTGCTTCCTCCATTGGTGGGGTCGGTTGAGGGGCAGCATGGCACCCGCGCGCCCCGCGCGTGCGGATTTCCCCGCGATTTCGCGGGGAAATCTTCGGGCCGTCGTGGGATCGGACCCACCTCGACCCGCACCCCGATCCGCCCGATCGGGCACGATCCGACGCCGGTCAGCGTGCGGTCAGCGCGACCGGGGCGTGACGCACCCCGGTGTGCTTGTTCGACCGGACCCACTCCACCGCACCACACGGTTCGATCGCTCCGACCCGTTCGAGCACGATGTCGAGGACGAGGCGCATCTCGAGCCGGGCCAGGCCCGCCCCGAGGCAGAAGTGCGCCCCGTGGCCGAACGCGAGGTGCCGGTTGGGGGCCCGGGTGACGTCGAAGGCGAACGGGTCTGCGAACTCGGTCTCGTCCCGGTTCGCCGAGGACCACCACAGGGTGACCTTCTCCCCGGCCGCGATCGGCGCCCCGCCGATCCCGGTGGCCACCGCGGCGGTCCGTCGGTTGTAGGAGGTCGAGGACGCCCACCGCAGCATCTCCTCCACCGCGCCGGGTCGGGCCGCCGGGTCGTCCCGGACGAGGCGCCACTGGTCCGGGTGCCGGGCGAGTTCGAGGAGGCCGACGGCGATGGAGTTCCGGGTGGTCTCGCTCCCCGCGGCGACGAGCAGGCTGAAGAACATCTGCTGCTCGAGCAGGGTGGTGGGCTCGTCGGGGTGGCTCGGATCGGGGCGGCCGGTCACGAACGCGGAGAGCATGTCGTCGCCCGGATCCCGTCGGGCCTCGGCGATCCGGCGGGTCGCGTACTCGGCCATCGCCGTGGCGGCCGCCTGCGTCCGCTCGGTCACCGCGCCGAGGTCGCGGTCGTCGTAGTCGAGCGTGGCGTTGGCCCAGCCGAGGAGGTCGTGACGATCCTCCTGCGGCACCCCGAGGAGCGCCGCGATCGCCTGGAGCGGCAACTCCGCTGCGACGTCCACGAGGAGATCGCACTCGCCCCGGCCGAGCGCGGCCTCGACGATGGCGACGGCTCGACCCCGGAGATCGGCCTCGAGCGCTGCGAGCGCGCGCGGCGCGACGGTGGGAGTGACGAGCCGACGCAGCATCTGGTGGCGCGGGGCGTCGGTCATGTTGAGGAGCACGCCCGCGGCGAACCCTCCCGGCAGGTCCTCGATGATCGTGCCCCCACCGTCCGGCCGTGCCGGACAGAGCCCGGACACGAAGGTCGGTGCGTCGTTCGCGATCGCCGCGATGTCGGCGTGGCGCGTCACGACCCAGAACCCCTCGCCGTCCGGCGTGTGCTCGGTCGGCTCGTGCCACGCGATCGGCGCGGCGGCGCGCAGGTACGTGAACACATCGTGCGGGAAGCCGTCGGCGAACCGATCGAGGTCGGTGAGGTCGATGTCGGCGGGCACCGTGGGCCGCGCGGTCGTCACGGCGCGCAGGCTACGCGGCCCGGCCCGCATGCGCGCCCGACCTCGGGTGCACCGTCGCGCCACGACCCACCGATACCGTTCCCGGCCGTGCCGACCGAACCGCCCCGCCGTCGCGGGATCCTCGCCGGACCCGTCGCCGGGACCGAACGCCTCGCCGCCGAGTACCCCCCGGTCGAGGCCGTCGTCGGCCTGCCGCTCCTCCACCGGGCCTCGGGCACGACGGGGGCCCTCGTCTCCCACGGCACCGACCACGTGGTGCTGCGCACGGCGAGCGGCGCCGAACGACGGCTCAAGTACTCCCCCGGCGCGGTCGCGCACGAGGGCCGGGCCGTGCGCCTCGTGGCGCCGCGCGCCCGCCCCTCGGTGGGCGACGACGCACCCGACCTGCGCGGCGGACGTGCGGTGGCGGAGCGCACCGCGTCCGGGAGCCGTGCGGTGGTCGGCGCGAAGGCGCGCACGGCTCGCGCCTCCCGCATCCTCGTCGAGGGGGTGCACGACGCCGAGCTCATCGAGCGGGTGTGGGGCGACGACCTGCGGGTCGAGGGCGTCGTCGTCGAACGGCTCGACGGCATCGACGACCTCGCCGCCGTGGTCCGGGATTTCGGTCCGGCCCGTGACCGTCGGCTCGGGGTGCTCGTCGATCACCTCGTGCCGGGCAGCAAGGAGGCGCGCATCGCTGCGAGCGTCCGCGACCCGGACGTGCTCGTGCTCGGCACGCCCTACGTCGACGTCTGGCAGGCCGTACGACCCGCCACGGTGGGCATCGATGCCTGGCCCGTGATCCCCCGCGGCACGCCCTGGAAGGAGGGGGTGGCGGCGGCGCTCGGCGAGCCCGACCTGCGGGCGCTGTGGCGCCGGATCCTCGGCTCCGTGCACGAGTGGGGCGACCTGGAGCAGCCACTCGTGCTCGCGGTCGAGTCCCTCATCGACTTCGTCACCGAGCCCTGAGCTCCACGGTCATCGGCGCCGGCCGCGGTCTCTGGCACAATCGGTGGCGCGCCGTCGACCGGGGGGACCACATGCGCCGCACCATCATCGCAACGCTGTCCGTGCTCATCCTCACGGCGGCACTCGTCGCCTGCGGCGGGTCCGATGACGATGCCGGCGGCGAACCCACGAAGCCGACCGCGAAGATCCCCACCCTCGACGTGCTCGTCACGAACGACGACGGGTACGCGGCGCCCGGCATCGACGCGCTCGTCGAGCGCCTGCGCGGGCTGCCCGGGATCGAGATCACCGTCGTCGCCCCGGCGACCAACCAGTCCGGGACCTCCGACCGGACCACCCCCGGCGACGTGTCGGCGCTGACCGCGGCGAAGGTCACGACCGCGAGCGGATTCCCGGCGACCGCGGTGACGGGGTTCCCGGCCGACGCCGTGAACTACGCGCTCGACGTGCTCGACCTCGAGCCCGACCTCGTCGTCGCCGGCTCGAACGCCGGGCAGAACCTCGGCGTCGTCGCACCGATCTCGGGCACCGTCGGCGCCGGCCGTACCGCGGTGCGGCGCGGCTACCCGGCGGTGGCGGTCAGCCAGGGCCTCGCCGACCCGGCGGACTTCGCGCCGAGCGTCGACACGGCGGTGGCCTGGATCGAACGGAACCGGGCTGCGCTCTCGGGCAGCGTCGATCGGGCCGACCTCCTCGAGGTCGTGAGCGTCAACGCCCCGGCGTGCTCACCCATCCGCGGGGTGGTCGCCGTACCGCTCGCGACCGTGCCCAACGGCGAGCCGGTCGACTGCGCGAGCACCGTGGCCGCCGGCCCGGACGACGCCGCGTCGTTCGCCCACGGCTTCGCGACCGTCACGTTCCTGACCGCCGACACGCAGACGGTCACGAGCACCACGTCCTGGCCCCGCTGAGCCTCAACCCTCGCGGGGCGGTCGCTTGGAGTTGCGCAGGCGACCGCGGTCGCTCGCGGAGAGCACGGTCTTGCGCAGCCGGACGTTGCTCGGCGTCACCTCGACGCACTCGTCGTCCGAGATGAACTCGAGCGCCGCTTCGAGCGAGAGCAGACGGGGCGGCACGAGACGCACGAGGTCGTCCGAACCGGCCGCCCGCATGTTCGTGAGCTTCTTCTCCCGCGTCGGGTTCACATCCATCTCGTCGGGACGCGAGTTCTCCCCCACCATCATGCCCTCGTAGACGTCGACGCCCGGACCGATGAGCAGCGCTCCGCGCTCCTGGAGCGACATGAGCGAGTAGGTGGTGCTCACCCCGGTGCGGTCGGCGACCATCGAACCGTTCGGCCGGGTCCGGATCTCCCCGACCCAGGGCATCCAGCCGTCGAAGACGTGGTGGAGCATCCCGGTGCCGCGGGTCTCGGTGAGGAACTCGGTGCGGAACCCGATGAGGCCACGGGCCGGGACCCGGAAGTCCATGCGCACCCATCCGGTGCCGTGGTTCACCATCTGCTCGAGCCGACCCTTGCGGAGGGCGAGCAGCTGCGAGACCACGCCGAGGAAGTCCTCAGGCACGTCGATCGTGAGCCGCTCGACCGGCTCATGGACCTTGCCGTCGATCTCGCGGGTGACGACCTGGGGCTTGCCCACGGTGAGCTCGAAGCCCTCGCGTCGCATCGTCTCCACGAGGACCGCAAGCTGGAGCTCGCCCCGACCGCGGACCTCCCACGCGTCCGGGCGCTCGGTGTCCTGCACCCGCAGCGAGACGTTGCCGATGAGCTCCTGACGCAACCGTCCCTCGAGCACGCGGGCGGTCAGCTTGTCGCCGTCCCGACCGGCGAGGGGTGAGGTGTTGATGCCGATGGTCATCGAGAGGCTCGGCTCGTCGACCTGCAGCACCGGCAGCGGCCGGGGATCCTCGAGGTCGGCGAGGGTCTCCCCGATCGTGATGTCGGCGATGCCGGCGACCGCGATGACGTCGCCCGGGCCGGCGGTGGCGACCTCGACCCGGTCGAGCGCCTCGGTCATGAACAGCTCGGTGATCCGAGCGCGTTCGATGGTGCCGTCGGTGCGGCACCACGCGACGGTCTGGCCCTTGCGCACCTCGCCGTTGCGGACGCGCAGGATCGCGAGCCGCCCGAGGTACGGGGAGGCGTCGAGGTTCGTGACGAGGGCCTGGAACGGATGCCCCTCCTCGAACACGGGGGCCGGGATGTGCTCGATGATGAGGTCACGCAGTGGGGTGAGGTCGCTCCCCTCCACCCCCTGCTCGAGCGAGGCCCAGCCGGCCTTCGCGTTGGTGTAGACGATGGGGAACTCGATCTGGCGCTCATCGGCGTCGAGATCGAGGAACAGCTCGTAGACCTCGTCGAGCACCTCCGCGATCCGGGCGTCCGGCCGGTCGACCTTGTTGATGACGAGGATGACCGGCAGGCGCTGCTCGAGTGCCTTGCGGAGGACGAAGCGGGTCTGGGGCAACGGCCCCTCGCTCGAGTCCACGAGCAGCAGGACCCCGTCGACCATGGCGAGCCCTCGCTCCACCTCGCCGCCGAAGTCGGCGTGACCCGGTGTGTCGATGACGTTGATCTTGATGTCGCCGTAATCGATCGCCGTGTTCTTGGCGAGGATCGTGATGCCCTTCTCGCGCTCGAGGTCGTTGGAGTCCATGACCCGCTCAGCGACCTCCTGGTTCGCCCGGAACGCGCCGGACTGCCACAGGAGGGCGTCGACGAGCGTGGTCTTGCCGTGGTCGACGTGCGCGACGATGGCGACGTTGCGCAGGTTCTCGCGCGCGGGCATGCAGGTGACCTTTCGGGGGTGCCGGCCGGCCGGGGGTGGCGGCGGCGCCCACGGAGGCTACCCGCCTAGCCCAGCGCAGCCTCGATCGCCGAGACGATGGCGGCGTCCTCGGGCTCGACCACCGGCGAGAACCGGCCGATGACCGTGCCATCGCGGCCCACGAGGAACTTCTCGAAGTTCCAGCGGATGTCCCCGGTGTGGCCCTCGGCGTCGGCCACCGGGGTCAGTCGCTCGTAGAGCGCGTGACGCCCGTCGCCGTTCACCTCAATCTTCTCGGTGAGCGGGAAGTCGACCCCGTAGGTGGTCGAGCAGAACGTGGCGATCTCCTCGGGCGTGCCCGGCTCCTGCTCGAGGAACTGGTTGCACGGCACCCCGAGCACGGTGAACCCGCGGTCGCGGTACGCGCCGTGGAGCCGCACGAGGCCCTCGTACTGCGGGGTGAGCCCGCAGGCCGAGGCGACGTTCACGACGAGCGTGACGGTGCCGTCGGTCGCGGCGAGCGCGCCCGGCGTTCCGTCGAGGGCGGCGAGCTGGATGTCGGAGAGCGGCACGGTGGGACTCCTCTGGTCGGCGATCGCCGCACGGTACCCGCGCCGCCCGGGCCGGGCCCAAGGGCCTGGGCGAGCGCCGATTCCCACGCGACGACCCGGGGCAAAGGATGCGAACGACCACGCTCGCTCAAGGATCCCGGCCCTGGGGCCGATGGTGCCCACGGAGCGTGGCGGGCAAGGGCCGCGCCGGAGACATCGGAGCACAGATGCGCAACGTCGGGAGCGGAGCCCGCCGGATCGCCGTGGTGGCCGGAACGGCCGCCATCACCCTCTCGAGCCTGGGGCTCGCGTCCATCGCCCACGCGGCGACGCCCGCGCCCTGCCCGACCGACCCGCCTCCCGCGTGGTCCTCGGCGGCCCGCGCGCTGCCGATCGGCTGCGCCGGCGGAGCGGCGAGCGCCGCGGCCGCCACCGCGCCGACACCCACGGCGGCACCGACCCGCTCGCCGGCCGTCGGTGTGGCCGGGGTCTACACCGTGCCCGCGTCGATCGACCCGACCGGCGGCACCGAGGTGTCCGACGCGTTGCAGCAGTGGCTCGCGAGCATCCCGGCGGCGAGCGCGGCGAACCCGATCACGGTCCGGTTCCAGCCGAACGCGAACTACTGGCTCGATTACACGCTCCTGCTGCGCAAGCGCGCGGGCGCGACCGGCGGGATCGTCGGCAACATGTGGCGCGCCCTTGCGGGCTTCGACCTCTCGAACGTGACCCTCGACCTCAACGGGGCCACGCTGCAGCAGCGCACGACGACCCCATGGCGGTACGGCAACGGCGCAGTGCTCGACGCCCGGAAGCGCTGGGGCAACCCGATGCTCTTCACGGCCGGCGCTACGAACGTGCGCATCACGAACGGCACGCTCGTCGGCTCACAGACCGGCGGTCGGTACGACCCCGATCGTGAGGACTGGATGGGGATCCTCATCGGTGGGGACAACGACGACGACCTGGCCGCATCCATGCGGGTCGACCGGATGACGATCCGCAACGTCTGGGGGGACTTCGTCTACCTTGCGAGCCAGACCTCACGCGGCAAGCTGCTCAAGGACGTCACGATCGAGGACAACACCATGCGATCGGCCGGTCGGCACGGGATCGTGATTCACGGCGGCACCAACGTGGCGATCCGCCGCAACACCATCGTCGGGGCCCGGCGCATCACGTTCGACTCCGAGCCCGCCGCGGTGCACGGGTGGCAGGACGTCGCGATCACCGACAACACGGTGACCGCCGGCTCGCTCGGCTTCTTCCAGTACATCGGCCAGCGCACGAGCGTGGCCTCCGGCCTCACGATCACGAACAACACGATCACGCGCGGTCACTGCACGGTCGAGACCTCCAACAACTCCGACGCCCTCCGCGACCGCCTCGTGATCACTGGGAATCGGAGCACCGACCCAGACGAGTTCCGGCGGTCGGTGCTCCACCGGTCCCTCATCTCGGTGTGGCGCTGGTCGGGTGTGACGATTGCCGACAACAGCGACCGGGTCCACGTGAACTCCCGGACGTACGCGGTCTCGACCCCGGGCTCGGTGGGGACGGTCGCCCGCAACGACTGGACCGGCGCTGCGGCCCTCGCCGCCGCCCGACCCGTGCTTCGCTAGCCTCCGCCGAGCGGTCCACCCGGTCGGTCGGACCCGACGGACTCGGCGAAGGGGCGCGAGCAGCGATGTACCAGTCGATCGTGGTGGGGACGGACGGTTCGGAGAAGGACCTCGCGGTCGTGCGTCGGGCGGTCGAACTCGCCGCGGCGCTCGGCGCCACGGTGCACATCGCGCACGGCTTCAAGCCGGTGACCTCGATCGCCGCGGGGATCGCGGACAGCGCACCCGGCGCGTCGAGCGTCGACTTCGAGGCGCTCGACGAGGCGATCGACGCGGAGAACCAGCACGTCATCGGCGACGCGGCGACCATCGCCACCGAGGCCGGCGTGCCGGTCACCACCCATGCGGTGGCCGGTGAGCCCGCCGACGTCCTGT
>JBJTWK010000117.1:0-25626 GCA_046081705.1 Actinomycetes bacterium
ACGAACCCGTCGTCCGCGGTCACGAACGGGATGCCCTCGGCCGCGAGCCCGGCGAGCAGCGGACCGCTGTACGGCTCGGCGAACCGCAGCGTCGACGGGTCGAAGAGCAGCACGCCGTACCCGCGCAGCGCGTCGAGTCGCTCCACCATCCGCCGGACACTCGGCGTGGCGTCACGGTCCGCGGTCTGGCCCGCCGGTACCACGTACGTCGGCAGGCTGAGGACGCACACGAGGGCGAGGACGCCGAGGACCGACGGGACGAGCGCCGGCGCGTCGGCGGCCCGATCGGTGATCGCGAGCAGAAGCGCGAGGAGCACGACCGCACCGATCGGCCACAGCCAGCGCATCTGGTGGGACGCGAGACCGATCGCGCCCACCGGCATGAGGGTGAGAGCACCGAGCGCCGTGAGCACGAGCACGCCGCCGAGGATGCCGGCCGATCGGGTCGCGCGCCGCTCCGCCCCGCGGCTCGCGACCACCACGAGTGCGAGGAGGCCGAGCACCACGACCAGCCCGAGCGCGGCGAGGGGGAACCCGGGGAGGCCCGGGACGGGGATGCGCGCGCCCTGCGCGTCGGTGATGCGCACCGCGGGGATCGTGTCGGCGAACGACGGTCGCAGGATCCACGGCGGCAGCGCCACGACCGCGCCCACGAGACGCGTCGCGAGGCCGAACCCGATGGTGTCGCTCGATCCGTACTTCCCGGACGCCGCGTCGATGAGTCGATCGAGGTTGCTGGGGCCCGGCCCATACACCTGCTGCCAGAGGGTCTGGGCCCACAGGACGACAGCGATCGGCACGCTCCAGACCAGGGGCCGGACGAGCACGCGCCAGTCGCGGGTGCGCGCGAGGTGGATCACGACCCCCGCGAGGAGGGTCGCCGGCGCGAGGTACACGTAGGACAGGTGCGTCTGCACGAGCAGCGACACGAGGGCCACGCTGCCCGGGATGGTCCAGGCCCGCCCCTCCGCCATCGCCCACGCGAGGACGGCGAGGAGCAGGTACACGAGCACGAGCACGTGGGGCTGCCACACGTCGAAGATCAGCTCACTGCCCATGGACCAGACGATGAGCGCGCCCACGAGCAGGACGAGCAGGTAGCCGCGACGTCCTGCGACGCGGTGGGCGACCGTCGCCGCCCCCACGAGGCAGGCACCGTTCACCAGACCCACGCCGATCGCGAGTCCCGGCCCCGCGCCGAGCACCTTCGTCGGGAGGGCCATGAGGTCGAAGAGCAACGGTCCGGGATTGTTGAGGTTGACCCCGAGCGAGAGCGACGACGAGGACCACGTGCCGAGCCAAGGGTGGTTCGCGGTGAGGACGTCCCGACTGCGCAGGAGGATGAGCCCGTCGTCGCCGATGGGCACGTACCGGTTCGCGATCGCCCGCACCACGGCGACGACGATCGGAGCGAGCGCGACGATCGCGGCGAGCAGCTCGATCCGGTGGGCGCCGACCCACCGCCCGAACGACCGCCGGGACGCCCGCCCCGGGGTCGGCGCCACCGCCGTCGCCATCACCGCCGGAACCCGATCGGGACGAGCAGCACGCCGGTCGGCTGCCCCAGTCGCAGCATGCGGGCGACGAGGACCTTCTCGCGGGGGGTGAGCGACGGCTCGAGCGAGACCGTGAAGAGCGTCTCGTCGACCTGCCGGACGCGTTCGTCGAGCCCGCGGGCCGCGAGGGAGTCGACGAGCTCCCGCCGAGCGCGTCGGTACTCGCCCCGCTCGCCCGCCGTGCGTGGGTCGTAGCGGGCGACGAGTTCGACGCCGGGCTCACCGGATCCGAGCAGGCCCGAGAGGTACCGGCCGCTGGCGAAGCGCAGCTCGCGGGTCGCGTCCGGGGCATCGAGCACCCGGTGCCGGGTCACCGGCACCCGCCAGGTGTCCGGCACGCCGACCTCCCAGCCGCGTCGCTCGAGCTCGTTCACGAGGCCGTAGCCCTGGGACCCGATGTAGTGCGCGTCGTTCCACGTGACCACGAACCGGTCGCCGCGCGACGTGCCGCCCGCCCCGGCCACGAGCGCGCGGTCGGTGCGGGCGACGAGCACGCCGAGGGGGTCCGAGAGGCTGGCCTCGGGCGGCTCGAAGGTCGCGCACTCGACGGTGAAGGCGACGAGCGCGACCGCGGTGAGGAGGATGCCGACCCCGGTCGCGGCCCGACCGATCGTCCCCGGCGCCCCGGCACGCGTCGTCAGGACCGCATGGGCGGTCCAGACGGTCGCCAGCACCGCGAGCGCCACCGTCCCGACCATCCAGAGGCTCAGGTAGTACCAGACCGTTCCGAAGATGCGGCTCAACGAGACGAGTCCGAGCGCGAGGGCCGTGGCGACCACGGCGTGCAGCGGGAGGATCCGGTCCAGGCGGGCCCGCAGCGCCACCACGGCCGCGACGGCCCACGCGCCGAGCACGACCGCACCGATGAGCACCGACCCCGTCGACGCGTCGGTGCCCTCGACCACGAGCCGGGAGAACGAACCCTGCCCGAGCGCGTGCAGCAGGTCGAAGTGACCGACGAGGACCCGCAGTCCCGTGCCGAACCCGACCGCGGTCTCGGGCGGGTTCCGGAAGTAGTCGACGATCATCGAGATGTTGCGGTGCCCGGCGACCTGATCGAGGGCCGGCGGGATCCAGAGGACCGCGAGCAGCCCCAGCGAACCGCCACACCACGCGATCGACCGGCGGCGGTCCTGCGGTGCCCGCACGACGCGCCACACCGTGACAGCGAGCATGAGCGCACCGAGTCCGCCGACGAGTCCGACGTACGGGATGTGGGTCTGGGCCGCGAGCGAGCCGAACCCGACGAACGGGAGCCACCCCACCGGGTCGCCGTCGAGGACCGACCACGCGGCGAGCAGCACCACGATCCAGGGCAGCACCGGCAGGTACGGGTTCCACGGCTGGGTGAGCAGCGACGGGCCGTACCGCCACACGACGACGGCGACCATGGTCGCCACGGCCAGGGTCATCGGGGCACCGCCCCGACGGCGCGCGAGCCACAGGGCCGTGCCCACGGCGAGCACCGACAGCACGACGGTGCCGTACTCGAGCCCGTGCGCACTCGCACCGACGAGGCGGTATACGGGCGCCACCGCGTAGAAGGAGAGCGGACCCGGGTGGCTCCCCTGATCCGGGAACCGACCGATGCGCCCCGGGAGCCCGACGAGCGGCGTGTGCGAGGTGCCGACGTCGCGCACCCGGAACTCGGTCATCGCGAGGTCGAGCACGGGGTACCACGCGTGCCGGGAGATCGACACGACGGCGACCAGGAACGGGACGACGAACGCCGCGGTGGCGACGAGGACGGGGTGCGTCCGACACCAGCCCGCCAGCACGGCGAGGGTCCCGCGCGACGCCACCGTCGACTCGACCGTCCGGACGTCGGTGATGGCTCGATCCCCCTGCTCGCGTGCCGACCCGGGCGATGCGCGTCGCACCGTTCGGGACCGCATGAGTCTACGGCCGGGTACCGTCGGCACCCCGGCGCGGCCGGGGACCCGGCGCCGACGGGCGAGTACCCTCTCGGCCCGTATGCCCACCGGTCCCGCGCACCGCCTCGTCGCCCCGTACGCCGACGCGCTGCTCGCTCGCGACCTGCCGGCACTCGACCCGACCCGACGGGCCGACACGGTCGAGTTCGTCGCCACCCGGGTCGCGACCCTCCCCACGCCCATGTTCATCGGCGTGAGCGTGATCGCGTGGGTCTACGACCTCCTCCTGCGGCTCGGGTCGCGCCGCACCTTCATCTCGCTGTCCACGCGGGTACCCCTGCCGTTCGTGTCCGAGTACCCGCGCCTCATCCGGTCCCTCGCCTTCGCCTACGTCTGGGAGCGCTGGCCCGACACCCGACCGGACGGCGGGCGCGCCCCGGTGCTGCCGTGAGCCTCGGCCACGATCCCTTCGGACCCGCCGACCACATCGAGGTCGAGGTCCTCATCATCGGCAGCGGGGCGGGCGGGGCACCGACCGCCGCGCTCCTCGCGGAGGCCGGCTTCGAGGTGCTCGTCGTCGAGGAGGGATCCTGGGTCGATCAGGGCGCGGTGAAGCCGTTCTCCCTCGAGCAGATGGATCGCCAGTACCGGTCCGGCGGTGTCACCGTGGCACTGGGCCGGCCCGCCGTCGCCTACACCGAGGGTCGGTGCGCGGGCGGCGGCACGGAGGTGAACAGCGGGCTCTACAAGCGCCCGCCCCACGAGGTGCTCGATGCGTGGCGGACCGACTACCGCATCGCCGACCTCGACCTCGCCGAGATCGACTCGATCGCCGACGAGGTCGAGCGCGACCTCTCGGTGTCCTACGTGCCCGGCGAGACGACCGCGGCGAGCCGCGCGCTCGCCCGCGGGGCCGAGGCGCTCGGATGGCGCACCGGCGAGATCCCGCGGTGGATGGCCTACCCTGAGCAGGGCGACGCGCTGAGCGGCCGACGGCAGTCGATGACCGTCACCTACCTGCCGCGCGCCGTCGCCGCCGGCGCGACCCTCGCGACCGACATCCGGGTCGACCGGCTCGAGATCGTCGACGGCACCGCATGCGTCGCGCTCGTCACCCGGTCCGACGGGCGACGCGGCCGCATCTCATTCCGTCACGTGTTCGTGTGCGGCGGCGCGATCCAGACCCCGGCCCTGCTGCAGCGCTCCGGGCTGCACCGCCGCATCGGCGACCGACTCGCCGTGCACCCGACGGTGAAGCTGGCGGCCAAGTTCCGCGAGCAGGTCAACGTCGACGACGACGTGCCGGTGCACCAGGTGACCGAGTTCTTCCCGCACGCATCCTTCGGCGGATCGGCGAGCCAGGCCGGGCTCGTCGCGCTCGCCCTCAACGACAACTGGCGGGCGTTCAGCCGCGAGATCATCGACTGGCGGCGGATGAGCGTGTACTACGCGGCGATCACGAGCGAGGGCCGCGGTCGCGTGCGCGCCGTGCCGGGACTGCGGGACCCCGTCGTCACCTACCACCTCACCCGCAACGATCGCGCCCTGCTCGGGGCGAGCCTCGGCCGCCTCGCGCTCGCGATGCTCGCAGCCGGCGCCGAGGAGGTCTTCCCCTCGTTCCGGGGCGCGCCCATCGTCCGCCGACCCGCCGACGTCGCCCGCCTCGAGTCCGGCTTCCGGGCCGATCGCGCGTCGGTGATGACGGTGCACCTGTGTTCGACCGTGCCCCTCGGCGAGGACCCGAACCGCTGCGGCGCCGACTCCCACGGCCGCATCCACGGCACCACGAACGTCCGGGTCAACGACGCGTCGCTGCTGCCCACCGCACCGGGCGTCAACCCGCAGGCGACCGTCATGGCCATCGCGATCCGCAACGTCCGCCGATTCATCGAGGAGACCCGCGTTGACTGATGCCCCCGTCCGTCGTGGCGCCCCGCCCGCCACCGTCGTGACCGGCGCGACCGGCTGGCTCGGGCGGGCACTCGTGGAGCGACTCCTCGCCGACGGGCGGCCCGGCCTGCGGGCCCTCGTGCGCGACCCGGAGGAGGGTGCCGCGCTCGCTGCACGCGGCGTCGAGGTCGTGGCCGGGGACATCACCGACCGCCGCGACGTCGTCCGGCTCTTCGACGGGCTGGCCGCGGGCGCCGACGTCGTCCACGGGGCCGGGATCATCCACCCGCGCGTCGTCGCCGACTTCGCCCGGGTGAACGCCCAGGGGACCCGGTACATGGTCGAGGTGGCCCGGCGCGCCGAGGTGCGTCGGTTCGTGCACGTGTCGTCGAACAGCCCGTTCGGCACCAACCCGGTCGCCGGCGAGACGTTCCGCAATCAGGAGCCGTACCACCCGTACCTCGGGTACGGCACCTCCAAGATGCAGGGCGAGCTCGCGGTGCTCGCCGGCGTGGAGGCCGGCCTCGACGCGGTGATCGTGCGGCCGCCGTGGTTCTACGGGCCCTTCCAACCGGAGCGCCAGACGACGTTCTTCACGCTCGTGCGCACCGGCCGCTTCCCGATGTTCGCCGGGGGTGTGCAGCGCCGTTCCATGGTCTTCGTCGACAACCTCGTGCAGGGCGTGCTGCTCGCCGAACTCACCGAGGGGATCACCGGCCGCGGCTACTGGATCGCTGACGCCCGGCCGTACGAGGTGCGCGAGATCGTCGACACCGTGCGGCGCGCCCTCGCCGACGAGGGGTACGAGGTGTCGGGCCGCCCGCGCTCGCTCCCGATCGCGATCGCCCGCGGGGCCGAGGCCGCGGACCGGATGCTCCAGCGGGTCGGCCGCTACCAGCAGCAGATCCACGTGCTCGGCGAGATGGGCCACACCATCGCGTGCGACGTCTCCGCTGCCCGCGTCGACCTCGGCTACGAGCCCGAGGTCGAGTTGTACGAGGGGATGCGCCGCAGCATCCGGTGGTGCCGCGAGCAGGGGATCTCCCTGTGACCGTCTCGCTCGTCACCGGGGGCAGCGGGTACTTCGGGATGCTCATGGTCGAGCGACTGCGAGCGGCCGGGCACACCGTCCGGGTCCTCGACCTCAACGACGCCGACGACCGGGCGGCCGACGTCGAGTTCGTTCGGGGCGACGTGCGCGATCTCGAGGTCGTCCACGCCGCGGTCGCCGGCGCCGACCTCGTCTTCAACAACGTCGCCCAGGTGCCGCTCGCCAAGGACCCCGAACTGCTCACCACCGTGAACATCGACGGCACCCGCAACCTCCTCGCCGCCGCGCTCGAGCACGGGGTGCGCAAGGTCGTCCACACGTCGTCGAGCGCGGTGTTCGGGATCCCGGCGTCCAACCCCGTGTACCCGGACACCCCACCGACCCCCGTCGAGGCGTACGGGCGGGCCAAGACCGAGGCCGAGGGACTGTGCCACGCGTTCACCGCGCAGGGCCTCGACGTCACGATCGTGCGCCCCCGAACGATCCTCGGCCACGGCCGGCTCGGCATCTTCGGGATCCTCTTCGACTGGATCGCCGACGGCGCCGACGTCTTCGTGCTCGGCGACGGCTCGAACACCTACCAGTTCGTACACGCCGACGACCTCGCCGAGGTCTGCCTGCTCGCCGCCGGACGGCCGGGCCCGATGATCGTGAACGCCGGGACTGACCGGTTCGACACGATGCGCGGCACACTCGAGGCGGTCTGCACCCACGCAGGGACGGGCAGCCGGGTGCGGTCCCTGCCCGCCCGGCCCGCCTCGTTCGCCATGCAGGCCGCGGCCCGGTTGCACCTCGCGCCGTTCGCGCCGTACCACTGGATCATGTACTCGCGTTCGCTGTGGTTCGACATCGAGCACGCACGCGAAGGCTTGGGGTGGCAGCCCGGGTACTCGAACGCTGAGGCCATGATCGACTCGTACGCGTGGTTCCTCGCCCACCGGAATGACACGGTGTCACAGGACGCGTCGCACCACCGGTCGACCGCCAAGCAGGGCGGACTGCGCGTGCTCAAGGGCGCCACCCGGCTGCTGCCCCGCGCCTGACCGCGCGCGGACTAGCGTCCGCACGCGACCCGAGGAGCACCGTGGCCCTGCGCGATCACACCGTTTTCGGCGAGGAGTACGCCGCCGCGTACGACGCCGCCGCCAAGCGTGACCTCGCCTTCATCGGGGCGTGCGGCGCCGTCCTCTTCGGCCTCTCCGCGGCGACCGACATGCTCACGCACCCGGGCGATCACACCGCGGCCCGCCTCGTCACCGCGCTCGTCCCGGCGGCCGTCCTCGGGGGGCTCGCGCTCTGGTCCCGACGCGGGCTGTCCGCCGGACTCGCACCGTGGATGGTGCTGGTCGGCGGACTCGTCGCCGTGCTCGGACCGCTCGGGACCGCGGTCGTCACCGATCACGCGAGCAACCTCGCCTACGCGATGCTCGTCATCGCGACGACCGGCGCCGTCGTGTACCGCCAACGCCCGTTGTGGACGTTCATCACGTTCGGCCTCGCCGCCTACATCGTCACCGCCACGCGCGCGCCCGTGAGCCAGGGCACCCTGAACGATTGGATCGCCGCCGGGCTCATGGCCACCGGACTCGGGATCGCGCTCTTCACCGCCCGTCGGGCGTCGGTCCGCCAGATCGCGGCGGCCACCGAGCGACTCGCGTACATGGCCGGCCACGACGCGCTCACCGGCCTCGTGAACCGGCACGGTCTCGAGACAGCCGGGCCCACCGTGCTGGCACTCGCGTGCCGCGACGGCCGCACCGTGTTCGGGGCGTTCGTCGACATCGATCGTTTGGGCGAGATCAACAACGAGTGCGGCCACGGAGCGGGCGACGAGGTCATCCGCTCAGTGGCAAACGCGCTGCGCGACTGCGTCCGGGAGGCCGACGTCGTGTCGCGGTGGGGCGGCGACGAGATCGTCCTCGTCGGCATCGGCGATGGCCCGGACGCCCACCGGATCGAGGAGGCCGTGCGCGATCACGCCCTGCGTCACACCGCCGTGCCCGGCTGGGACGGACAGGTGAGCGTCGGCGTCGTCGCGCTCCCCTCGGTGGACACGAGTTTCGAGTCGCTCATCCTCACCGCCGACGCCGCGATGTACGAACGCCGCAGTCGTCGGCGCAGCGGCGCCGCCTGACACGCTCCGCAGCCGTCGCCCGCCCCTTGGCCGCCCGGCTCGCCACGGAGCGTGGTATGTGGCGCAGGACACCACGCAGGTCCCCCCGCTCCGTCCGGAGGTCCGTCATAGTGATCCCCGTGGAACACACCCTCGCCGAGCTCACGGTCACCGACGCGCTCGTGCGGTCCTACCCCACCTGGACCGACGAGAACGGTACGAACGTCGAGCAGCTGGCGCGCATCGCCATCCGGGCCCTCGCCGAACATGGACTCCTCACCGAGCCGGCCGAGGGCGACCGCATCGAGGTCGTCGACGCCACCCGTTCCGCCGCCACCCGCTGATCCGCCCCGCTCCCGCCGCACGCCGCTCCGCCGGCCCTCCGCCCTTGACGCGCCGTCCCCGGTGCGCCCGTCTCGACCGGCTGGCCGGGCTCCGGAGGGCACCGGGTACACTCCCGCGGCCCGGAGGGACCTGCGCCCGTAGCTCAGCAGGACAGAGCGACCGCCTTCTAAGCGGTTGGTCGGAGGTTCGAGTCCTCCCGGGCGCGCGACAACCGATCCGTTCCGACGGATCGCATGGTGGCCGTAGCTCAGTTGGCTAGAGCGCCGGGTTGTGGTCTCGGAGGTCGGGGGTTCGAAACCCCTCGGTCACCCCATTCGACGCCCCCTCCTGCGAGGGGGCGTCGTCGCGTCCGGACCGGTCAGGCGTCGAGCACCGCACGTAGGCCGGAGGCCAGATCCCGGTGGGCGAACGTGTACCCGCTGGCCTCGAGGGCCGCCGGGAACACGCGCTGGCCGCCCACGAGCAGCGCGTCGACGAGCTCGCGTCCGTACACGGCCCGCAGCGGGGTGAGCGGGGTCGGCAGGATCGTCGGCCGGTGGACGGCGGCGCCGAGCGCCTTCGTGAACCCGGCGTTGGTGACCGGCTCCGGAGCGGTCGCGTTCACCGCACCGGCCAGCCCCTCGGTGGTGAGGGCGTGGCGGATCGCGCCGACCTCGTCGTCGATCGAGATCCACGACATCCACTGCTTCCCGCTGCCGATCCGACCGCCGAGCCCGAGCTTGAAGGGGGTGACCATGCGGCCGAGCGCACCACCCGACGGGGTCAGGACGATGCCGGTGCGCAGGTGCACGGTGCGGATGCCCGCCGCCTCGGCCGGTGCGGTCGCCGCCTCCCAGTCGACGCAGACCCGAGCGAGGAAGTCCGGGGTCGCCGGGGCCGCCGACGCCTCGGTGAGGACCTCGTCGCCACGCTGCCCGCCGTACCACCCGACGGCCGAGGCCGACACGAGCACGCGGGGCGGGGTCGGGAGCCCGGCGATCGTCCGGGCGATGAGATCGGTGCCGAGGGTGCGGCTCTCGAGGATGCGCTGCTTCTGCTCCGGGGTCCAGCGCCGCTCACCGATGCCCTCGCCCGCGAGGTGCACCACCGCGTCCACGCCCTCGAGACCGACCGCGTCGATCGTGCCCGCCGCCGGGTCCCACGCCACGCGTCCGGCACCCGTCGAGCCACCGCGCACCAGCCGACGGACCGAGTGCCCGTCCGCCTCGAGGGAACGGATGAGGGCCGAGCCGATGAGGCCGTTCGAACCGGTGACCGCGATGTCCATGGATGACTCCTCGTCGGGCCGAGTCGCCTCGGCTGGCGTGGGCGACGCACGAGCGGGCTACAGTCCCCGACGCGCCGCTAGCTCAACTGGTTAGAGCAACAGACTCTTAATCTGTAGGTTCAGGGTTCGAGTCCCTGGCGGCGTACCACTCGGTCCTCCGGGCCCGGACCCCGCGATCGACGATCGCCGGCACCCCGCCCGTCGGGCGCGATGTCCCGCCATTCTCCTACGGAGCAGCCGGTCCCGTCGGATTCCGGGCCCGCGGGCCCCCGCACCTGCGCCGCGTCGGACCTCAACCGGTCCAGCGGTACCCCTTGCCCCGCACCGTGAGGATCCGGGTCGGTCGGGCCGGGTCCGTCTCCACGTGGTGCCGCAGGCGTCGGACGTGCTCGGTCACCGTCGACGGGTCCTGCCAGTCCGGGGTCGACCGCCACACGTCGCGCAGGATGCGCTGACGGTCGAGCACCTGGCCCTGGTGCCCGATGAGGTAGGCGAGCAGGTCGAACTCCCTGGCCGTGAGCGACAGGGGTTCGCCGCCACGCTGGGCCTCCCGGGCCTCGACGTCGAGCACGAGATCACCCGAGACGACCGCCCCCGGCGGGCGCCGACGCCCATCGATCCGGCGCAGGACGGTGCGCATCCGCGATGCGAGCTCGAGCGAGGAGCACGGCTTCACCACGTAGTCGTCGGCGCCGAGTTCGAACCCGAGGAGCCGCAGCGGCTCCTCGCCCCGCTCGGTGAGCACGATGACCGGGACGTCGGAGTCGTTGACGATCGAGGAGAGCAGGCCGAACCCCCCGAGGTCCTCGAGGTCGACGTCGAGGACGACGATGTCGGGGGCCTGCTCGACGACCGCGTCCCGGGCCCCGCGGACGTCCTCAGCGGTCGCGACCTCCATCCCCTGCTTCACGAGGTCCTCGGCGAGCGCCGTGCGCTGCTCGACCCGTTCGTCGATGAGCAGCACCCGCATCCCTGCGACGTCAGCTCCCCCGGTGGCCACGCGGCGGAGTGTACCGGGGGCACCGGCGCCCACCCGGCGGTCGCGGCCGTACACTCGATGGGCCATGACCCCGATCGACCCCCGAGTCCCGTTCGACCTGTCCGGCCGCGTCGCCGTCGTCACCGGGGCGTCCTCCGGCCTCGGCGCCCGCTTCGCCCGCGTGCTCGACGCCGCGGGCGCCCGCGTCGTCGTCACGGCGCGCCGCGCCGAACGGATCGAGGCGCTGGCCGCCGAACTCCGGGACGGCAGCGCAGTGACCGCCGACCTCGCCGAGCCCGGCGCCGCCGACGTCATCGTCGAGGCGGTCCTGTCCCGGTTCGGACGTCTCGACGTGCTCGTCAACAACGCGGGGGCGGGCACCGACCGGCCCGCCGTCGACCTGCCGGTGGAGGACTTCCGTCGGGTACTCGAGGTCAACCTCGTCGCCCCGTTCGCCCTCGCGCAGGCCGCGGCCCGTGTGATGCTCCGGGCCGGCACGGGCAGCATCGTCAACGTCGCGTCGCAGTTCGGGCTCGTCGGGACCTCGGCCGGACTCTCGGCGTACTCCGCGGCCAAGGGCGGGCTCGTGAACCTCACGCGCCACCTCGCCGCGGAGTGGTCGCCGGAGGGCGTGCGGGTGAATGCGCTCGCCCCGGGCTACTTCGCGACCGAGATGACCCAGGAGGTGTTCGAGGACGAACGGTTCGTGGCCTGGACCACACGCAACACCCCGCTGCGCCGCACGGGGCGCGAGGGTGAACTCGACGGCGCACTCCTCTACCTGGCCTCCGACGCGTCGTCGTACACGACGGGTTCGGTGCTGGTCGTCGACGGCGGTTGGACCGCCATCTGATCCACCTCACATCCGAGCGAGCGTGGCGGAACTGGCAGACGCACCGGGTTTAGGTCCCGGCGCCCGCAAGGGCTTGGGGGTTCGACTCCCCCCGCTCGCACCGAGCACCCGCCGTTGCGGTCGGGTGCGGCGCGCGCTACTTCTTGCGCTTCTTCTTCTTGTTCGGCGACTTGGCGAGCCGTCGACGGTCGAAGAGACGGGACGCCTTCTCGCGCCGCTCCATCTCGGCGAGGATGTCGGGCGCCGCGGCGTTCACGATGTCCTCCGCCGAGTCGAGGAGCGCCGCGATGTCGTCATCGACCGCGACCGGCTCGGGGGCCGGCGCCTGGGCCGGCCGGAGGCTCCCGTAGTCCCAGCCGACGTCGGCCCGCCGGAGCACGAAGCCGGCGCACTCGGCCGGACACTCCCACGGGGCCCCGGGGGCCAGGTCGAGCCGGCACTTCCGCACGGTCTCCCCGTTCGGGTACGAGCGGCTCTCGTAGTACTTGCAGTCGGTTCGCATGCCCATAGCGGGCATTCTTCCAGAACCGCCCCCGATCCCCCGGGCGGCTCAAGTGGACCCCCCGGGCCGCCGAAACCCTCCCGGACGCCGGATCCGGACGAGGAGGTGGGATGCAGCCAGCACGCGGGGACGACGACGTCCTCGAGACCGCCTCCCTGCGCGTCGGGGTGTCCGGACGCATCGACGAGGCCGACCCTGCGACCCACCGCCTGCTCGGGCGCGGCGACCTCACGGGCACGCCCCTCCTCGAGCACATCCATCCGAGCGACCGCCGCCTCGTCACGCGGCTGCTCACCGGGCCGGTCGAGCAGGGCGCCCGCATCGTGCGGCTCGCCGACACCGGCGCGGGGTCGCGGGTCGCCGAACTGCGGATCACCCGGTCCGGCGGCGACGGCACCTCGGCCGTCAACCGGATCGAACTGCGCGGGCTGTCGACCTTCGTCGCCCCGGCGCGCACGGTGCACACCATCGCCCGCCTCGAGAAACTGTTCCTCGCCTCCACCGACATCATCACCGTGCTCATGCCCGACGGCGAGTGGCACGCGAGCCCCGCCGGCACACGCATCCTCGGTCACCCCCCGGGGTACGAACCGGAGGGCGGCCTGCTCTCGCTCGTGCACCCCGACGACCTCGAGCGCGCGTTCGAGGCGCTCGCCGAAGTCGTCGCCGGCACGCGCGGCACCGGCGAGCCGCTGCGGGTCCGGGTGCGGCACGCCGACGGCGAGTACCTGTGGTTCGCTTGCAGCGGCACCGATCTGTCCGCGGACCCCGACGTCGGCGGCATCGTGATCGTGGCCCGTGACGTCACCGGCGAGCAACGGGCCGAGGCCGAACGGGACGACGCAGAGGCGCGGTACCGCGCCACGTTCGAGCACTCCCCGCTCGGCATCGCCATCATCGGCATCGACGGCGCGATCGCCGAGGCGAACCACGCGCTGTGCCGGATGGTCGGCCGCGCCGCCGACGCCCTCGTCGGGTCCGAGATCACCGCCCTGGTGCATCCCGCCGATCGGCCCCTGCTCGTCGCCCGCACCGACCCGCACCGACCCGAGTTCGACGCGCCGCACGCCGAGACGATGCGTCTCGTGCACGCCGACGGCCACACGGTGTGGGCCCACGCCGACACCTCGCTGCTGCGCGACCCCGCGGGCGAACCGACCCACTGGGTCGCCCTGCTCGCCGACATCACCGACCGCAAGCGCCTCGAGGCGCGCCTCGAGCACCAGGCGTTCCACGACTCCCTCACGGGCCTGCCGAACCGGGCCCGACTGGCCGAGATCCTCGATCACGCGTGGGGCCAGCGGCGCCTCGACGCCCACCTCGCGCTGCTGTTCGTCGATCTCGACCACTTCAAGCGCATCAACGATGAGCGCGGTCACGACGCCGGCGACGAACTCCTCACCATCGTGGCCCGTCGCCTCCGGGCGGTGGTGCGCGGCAGGGACGGCGTGTGCCGGTACGGCGGCGACGAGTTCGTCGTCGTGTGCCCGGATGTCGACGAACCCGCACAGGTCGCGGTGCTCGCCGAACGGATCCAGGCGACGCTCGCGCAGCCCTACCTGCTCACCTCCGGTACGGCCGTGATCGGCGCGAGCGTCGGCGTTGCGGTGGCGACCGACCAGGTGTCCGTCGCGGATCTGCTGCGGGCCGCCGACCGTGCGGCCAACCGCGCCAAGTGCTCCGGCCGCAACCGAGTCGTCGTGGCCGACGCCCGCTGACCGGTCCTCAGTCGATCCAGCCCGGCGCCCGCTCGAGCAGGTACCGGCTCACCGCGAGGCACCGATCGAGCAACTCGCACGTGACCTCCTCGCCCGCCCGGATCCGCACGAGCGACAGCGCGAGGCTCGCCACGACGCGCAGCGAGGTCTCCGGCGCGTCCGTGGCCGACGGGAACGAATCGATCGCCGACACCTCGAGCGGCAGGTCCGGCCCGCCGACGCCAGCGAGTTCGGTCGCCAGCACGAGCAGGTCGGGACCGTGGTGCAGCGGCGGCAGGGCCCAGGTGAACGACAGCGCGAGGTGGTACTCGTCAGCCGGATCGTCGTCGTCCTCGCGCTCGAGCACCGCGTCCTCGAATCCGAGGAGGACCCGCGGATCGACCTCGAGCGAGAGGTAGAGATCGACCGGGCCCTCGCACCCCTCCTCGGGGTGGAGATCCACCTCCCAGTTCTGGCGCAGCGAGTACGACTCGACGAAGTGCCGCTCGTCGTGCACGTGGAAACCGTGCTCGACGGCGTGGTCCTTGAGGTCGGCGACGAAACCCGGGAGGTCGATGACCGCCACGGCTCAGGCCAGCCCGAACTCGCGCCGGATCGCCTGGGCTGCGCGCTCCACTGCGACCTGCGCGGTGTCGAGCACGCTGCCGAGGTTGAAGAACCCGTGGAACATCCCCTCGTACTCGATGTGCTCGACCGGCACCCCGGCCGCCTCGAGCGCGGCGGCGTACGCGTTGCCCTGGTCGCGCAGCGGGTCGTACTGGGCGGTGAGGATGTGGGCCGGCGGCAGGTCGCTGAGGTCCTCGGCCCGCAGCGGAGAGACGCGCGGGTCGGCGATCGCATCGACGTCCCCGGCGAGGTAGTGCCCGAAGAACCACCGCATCATGTCGGCGGTGAGCAGGTACCCGTCGGCGTTGTCGATCATCGAGTCGCTCGTGAACTCGTAATCGGTCACCGGGTACACCAGCAGCTGGAAGGAGATCGTCGGCTCCCCCAGGTCCCTGGCCAACTGCGACACGACGGCGGCGAGGTTGCCGCCGGCGCTGTCCCCGGCGACGGCCAGGCGCGTGCCGTCGACGCCGAGGTCGGCCGCGTGCTCCTGCACCCACCGGGCGGCCGCGTAGCAGTCCTCCACCGGGGCCGGGAAGGTGGCCTCCGGCGCGAGGCGGTACTCGACGGCCACGAGCGCACACCCCGAGGCCGCGGTCAGGCTCCGGCACCCGCCGTCGTGAGTGTCGAGATCACCGATCACCCACCCGCCCCCGTGGAAGAACACGATGACCGGCACGACCCCGGCGCCCTCGGGCCGGTAGATGCGGATGGCGAGCTCGCCGCCCGGGCCCGGGATCGTGCGGTCCTCGGTGGTGACGCCCTCGACGACGGCCGGCATGGCGAGGCCCGCGTAGGACTCGCGCAACGACGCGGGCGTGAGGTCCTCCGGCGCGATCGCCGGCGCCGAGTTCACGAGGTCGAGGATCGTCTGGGCCTGGGGGTGGAGGGTCATCGCATCACTCCTGCGCGCGGGCGGACGGCAGACTCTCGCACACGCGCCTCGCCATCGCCCGCAGCGCTCGGCCGCGGTGCGAGATCGCGTGCTTCGCCGCCGGGGTCATCTCGGCGAAGGTGGCGCCGTCGCCGCCGACGGGCGCGAACACCGGGTCGTAGCCGAATCCACCGGTGCCCCGCGGCTCCTCGACGATGGTGCCCTCGACCTCGCCCCGGGCGTCGAGTTCCGAGCCGTCCGGGAGGGCCAGCACGATCGAGGTCGCGAAGCGGGCCGACCGGTCCGTCGCACCGACCCGGGCCAGCTCGGCGAGCAGGTGAGCGCAGTTGTCGGCGTAGGTCGCGTCGGGGCCGGCGTACCGAGCGCTGAACACCCCCGGCGCACCGTCGAGCGCGTCGACCTCGAGCCCGGTGTCGTCGGCGATCGACGCGCACCCGGTGGCGTCGCGCAGCGCTCGAGCCTTGAGCCGTGCGTTGTCGAGGAGCGTCTCGCCGTCCTCGACCACGTCCGGGACGTCCGCCGGACGTTCGACGAGTTCGACGTCGAGACCGCTCGCCGTGAGCACGTCGACGATCTCCCGGGCCTTGTCCGGGTTGGCGGTGGCGACGACGAGCCGGAGGGTCACGGACGCTTCGGCGCCGACCGCGGGCTCGGCGGCACCGAGAGCATCTCCCGCTGGAGCGCGAAGATCTCGGCGATGCCGGACTCCGCGAGCCCGAGCAGCTGATCGAGTTCGCCGCGACTGAACGCGACCCCCTCGGCGGTGCCCTGGACCTCGATGAACTTGCCGTCCCCCGTCATGACGACGTTCATGTCGACCTCCGCCGAGGAGTCCTCGACGTAGTCGAGGTCGAGCGAGGGCAGCGCCGACACGATGCCCACCGAGATCGCGGCGCAGAGGTCCCCGACCGGGTTGACGCGCAGCGCCCCCTGCTGGACCATCCGCTCGCAGGCGTCGTGCAGCGCGAGGTAGCCGCCGCAGATCGCCGCGGTGCGGGTGCCGCCGTCGGCCTGGAGCGCGTCGCAGTCGACGGTGATCTGGAACTCGCCGAGTGCGGTGAGATCGGTGACGGCGCGCAGCGAACGGCCGATGAGCCGCTGGATCTCCTGGGTGCGGCCGGACTGCTTGCCCTTGGCCGCCTCGCGGTTCACCCGCTCGGGCGTGGCCCCGGGGAGCATCGAGTACTCGGCGGTGACCCAACCCCGGCCCTTGCCGCGCAGCCACGGCGGCACGCGGTCCTCGACCGAGGCGGTGCAGAGGATGCGGGTCCGCCCGAACTCGGCGAGCACCGAGCCCATCGCGAGTTCGGTGAAGTCCCGGGTGAAGGCGACCGGCCGGAGCTGGTCCGGCTCGCGGCCGTCGTGACGGATGCCCATCGTGGCTCCCTGATCGAAGGTGGCGTCAGAGCGTAGCCACGACGTGCGGCGCGGCGAGCACGACCTCGGCGCCGAACGCGGCGGCACCCTCCTCGACGATTTCTCCGAGATCGACCGTCGGCCAGACGTGCGTGAGCATGAGGCGCGCCGCCCCGGCGGCCCGGGCCGCCTCCCCCGCCTCGCGCGCACTGAGGTGGATCGTCGTGCGCCGCGCAGTATGCAGGTGCGACGCCTCGGAGAGCACGAGGTCCGCGCCCGAGGCGAACGCGCCCACGTTCCAACCCGGACCGGTATCGGCCGTGTAGACGAGTCGACGGCCGTCGCCGGTCACCTCAACCGCGTACGTGGGGATCGGGTGATCAGTGCGCGAGAACGCGAGGCGGGTGTCCTTGACCTCGGTCGGCCGGTCGGGGTCGATCGCGCGCCAGTCGAAGGCACCACCCCAGTCGCGCACGAGAGCGCCGAGGCGATGCTCGGCCCCCTCCGGGGCGAACACCGGCAGGCCCGTGCGCTCGAGTCCGTAGTGCCAGAGGACGTGCATGCCGTAGATGTCGGCGCAGTGGTCCGGGTGCTCGTGGGAGATCACGATCGCGTCGATCTCGGCGGGGTCCACGTGCTCGTGGAGCACGCTGAGGGTCCCGTTGCCGCAGTCGACCCAGAGGTTCGCCTCGGCGGTACGCACGAGGTAGCCCGAGCACGGACCGTGACGCCCGTTGTAGGAGCCGGAAGCGCCCAGCACCGTCAGCTCCACGACCACGCCTCCACCGCGTCGACCTCGGGCCCGAGGAACCGCGCCCCGAGCGTGCGGAACGTCTCCGGATCGCCCGAGGTGATGAACGTGTGGGCGCCGGGCGGCCCGTCGGTCGGGCGGTCGCCGTCGAGGAGCCGCAGCACCTCGAACGCCGTCTCGTCGGCACTCGACACGAGCACGACGTCGCGGCCCATCACGTCGCCGATCGTGCGGGCGAGCAGCGGGTAGTGGGTGCACCCGAGCACGAGCGTGTCGACCTTCGCCTCCTGCAACGGCTCGAGGAGACGTTCGGCGAGCACCCGCACCTGATCGGAGTCCACGTCGCCGGCCTCGACGAACTCGACGAAGCCCGGGCAGGCCTGGCAGGTGAGGTCGAGTCCCTCGGCGGCCGCAGCGCGCTGGTACGACCCGCTCGCGATCGTGCCGACCGTGCCGATGACACCGACCCGCCCGGAGGTCGTGACCTGGGCCGCGGCGCGCACCCCGGGACCGACGACCCCGACGATCGGGATGTCGTGGCGCGCCCGGAGGTCGTCGAGTGCCGCGCTCGCCGCGGAGTTGCAGGCGACCACGAGCATCTTCACGCCGCGGTCCACGAGGAGATCCGCGATCTCGAGGGCGTGGGCCCGGACCTCCTCGGCCGGCTTGGGGCCGTACGGGAACCGGCCGGTATCACCGAAGTAGGTGACGGACTCGTGCGGCAGCAGGTCGATGAGGGACCGCAGCACGGTGAGGCCGCCGAGGCCGGAGTCGAAGACCCCGATCGGGCGCGGATCCTGCGGCGCGACGTACGGCACGCCCCTCACGGTAATCCCGGGGCGCGACCGGGCCGCGGCTCCGTCGGTCCTCAGGCCGAGGCCGCCGCCCGCTCGAGTCGATCGCGCACCGCCCGCCCGATCCCGACCGGGTTCGGCGGCACCGCGACGACGACCTCGATCCGGTGGTGATCGGCGGTGCGCAGCCGGTCGTAGAGGACGCGGGCGTACTCCTCGTCGGTCTCCGGCGGCTCGAGCACCGCCACCCGATCGGAGAGCCCCATCGGCACCGTCGCGGCGAGGAGGGCCACCGATCGACCCTCGGCGAGGTGCGCCGTGGCCACCGCGACGGCCTCCCGATCCTCGACGATCACGACCCGGGCCGTCGGTGCGTAGTGCGCGGCCAGGGTCCCCGGCGCGCGCGTCGTGCCGCCCACCGCGATCGGTCGATCGAGGAGTTCCGAGATCCGCTCGACCGCCGCACCGCCGGGCCGGAGCACGACGACCGTGCCGCCGGAGCAGTCGACGATCGTCGACTCCACCCCGACCCGACACGCACCACCGTCGAGGATGAGATCGACGTCGTCGCCGAGATCGTCGGCGACTGCGGCGGCGGTCGTCGGGCTCACGCGTCCGAACCGGTTCGCGCTCGGCGCGGCGACGGCCCCGCCGAACTCGGCGAGGACCGCGCGGGCCACCGGGTGGGCGGGCACGCGCACCGCCACGGTGTCGAGGCCGCCGGTGACCGCGTCGAGCACGCCCGGCGCTCGCCGCAGCACGAGGGTGAGGGGGCCCGGCCAGCAGCTCGCCGCGAGCACACGGGCCTCATCCGGGATCTCCACCGCCCAGGCGTCGAGCGCGTCGGCGTCGAGGACGTGGACGATGACCGGATGATCCGTCGGGCGACCCTTGATCGCGAAGATGCGTTCGACCGCCGCGCGGTTCGACGCGTCGGCGGCGAGGCCGTAGACGGTCTCGGTGGGGAGGGCCACCACCCCGCCCTCTCGCAGGCGGGCCGCGGCGAGCCGTACCGACTCGGCGTCGGCCGGGACCGGCGCGCTCACCAGTAGTTGATGCGCGTGGCGCGTTCGACGACGACGTCGAGGTCGTCGGTCCAGGCCCCTGAGGACAGGTACTTCCAGCCGCCGTCCGGGAGCACGGTGACGATCGTGCCGGACTCCATGCGGGCCGCGGCCTTGACCGCGCCGGCCACTGCCGCCCCGCACGAGATGCCCGAGAACACACCGCACGTGTTGAGCAGGTTGCGCACCCACTCGATGCTCTCGCGGGGGCGCACGATGAACTTCCGGTCGATGACCGACGCATCGAAGATCGGGGGCACGAACCCGTCGTCGAGCGAACGCAGCCCCTGCACGAGTTCGCCGGCGGGTGGCTCCACCGCCACCACCTGGATCTCCGGGTTGCGCTCCTTCAGGTACTTCCCCACACCCATGAGCGTGCCGCTCGTCCCGAGCCCGGCGACGAACATGTCGACCTCCGGGCAGTCGCGCCAGATCTCCGGTCCCGTCGCCTCGTAGTGCGCGAGCGGGTTCGCCGGGTTGCCGTACTGGTAGAGGAAGACGTAGCTCGCATCCTCGGCCGCGATCTCCTGGGCCCGTCGGATCGCACCGTTGCTCCCCTCCTCGCCGGGGCTCAGCGTCACCTCGGCCCCGAAGATCTCGAGCAACTGGCGCCGCTCCGGGCTCACGTTCTCGGGCATCACGATCCGCAGGCCGTAGCCCTTCACGCGAGCGACGAGGGCGAGCCCGATCCCGGTGTTGCCCGAGGACGGTTCGAGGATCGTGGCCCCCGGACGCAGCGTGCCGTCCTGCTCGGCCATCTCGACCATCTTGAGGGCGATGCGGTCCTTGGCCGAACCCCCCGGGTTCATCCCCTCCAACTTGGCGAGGATGTGGACGTCCGGGTTCGGGGAGAGCGCGTCGATCGAGACGAGCGGGGTGTCGCCGATGAGGTCGAGGACGCTCGCGTAGCGCGCCATGGGCGTGCCGCCCGCTCAGCCGCCGGCGACGGCGGGGAGGATCGAGACGACGTCACCCTCGGCGACCGGCGTCCCGAGGGAATCGAGGTACCGGATGTCCTCGTCGTTGACGTAGACGTTCACGAACCTGTGCAGGGCACCGGCCTCGTCGACGAGTTGGCCCCCGAGACCCGGGTACTGCCCCACGATGGCGGCGAACACCTCACCGATGGTGGCCCCGTCAGCCGTCACCGAGGCGGTGCCGTCGGTGTACTGACGCAGGAGGGTGGGGAGCCGGACTTCCACGGGCATGGTCCGGAGACTACAACCCCGACCCCGCAGGTCGGAATTCGGAACGGGCCGGCCTCAGCCGACGAGCTCGATCGGCACCTCGGCGATGACACCGTCCCGGATGCGGTAGGCCCGCAGCACGGGCGCGCCGTGCTCCGGCTTGAGCGACGCGATGACGTAGATCCAGTTGGGGTTCGCCGTCGCGGTCCGCACATCGGTCGGCGACGGGTACGCCTCGGTGTGGGTGTGCGAGTGCCAGCACCCGACGAGCACCTCGCCGCGCTCGTCCATCGTGCGCATCGCCCGCAGCATGTCCTTGCCGTCGACCGTGTAGGTGCGGGAGGACGCATCGGCGTTGCGGGTCGGGAACACCTCGGTGATCACCCCGGTCGGCTCCTCCATCGCCCCGACCGCGGGCCCGCCGAGCAGACCGCAGGCCTCGTCGGGGAGCCCGTCGAAGCAGTGTCCGATGATGGTGCGGTGCTGGGCGCGGGTGATACGCAGGGTCGGGGTCCCGGGGAACGTCACGGGCCGAACGGTACCAACGCCAGCACGCCCCGGGCCGGGCCTCGGCCCCGCCCGTAGGCTGGCCGGCATGTCGACGCCCGTCATCATCGAGGCCGCGCTCAACGGGGTCACGAGCCCCCGCCGGAACCCGCACGTGCCGACCACCCCGGAGGACCTCGCCGCGGTGGCCCTGGCGTGCCTCGACGCAGGGGCCACCATCGTGCACACCCACGCGTCGGACCTCTTCGCGCCGCCCGAGCAGCGCGCCGCCGAGTACGCGGCCTGCTACCGACCGATCCTCGAGGTGGTCCCCGACGCGATCCTCTACCCCACCATCGGCCTCGGCGCGACCCCTGCGGATCAGCACGCGCACGTCGCGATGCTCGCGAGCGAGGGCCTCATCCGTGCGAGTGTGCTCGACCCCGGTTCGGTCAACCTCGGCGGCACCGGTGCCGACGGCCTGCCGCCCGCCTCCGAGTTCGTGTACACGAACACCTACGCGGCGACCCGGTACGCGATGGACCTCGCCGTACAGCACCGCCTCGGCCCGTCGGTCGCGATCTATGAGCCCGGATGGCTGCAGGTCATCATGGCCTACCACCGCGCCGGGGCCCTCCCCGCGGGCACGCTCGTGAAGTTCTACTTCGCGGCCGGCGGCTACATCGGCGGCGGCGCACCGCTGTGGGGTTCACCGCCGATCCCCGAGGCCCTCGACCTGTTCCTCGCGATGCTCGGCGACTCCGGGATCCCCTGGGCGGTCGCCGTGCTCGGCGGCGACATCTTCGAGACGCCGATCGCTCGCCTCGCACTCGAGCGCGGCGGCCACCTGCGCGTCGGCCTCGAGGATGACCAGACCGCGCCCTCGAACGCCGCGCTCGTCGAGCGCGCCGCCGACCTGGCCGGTCGGTACGGGCGTCCGGTCGCCTCGTGCGCCGAGACCGCCGCCATCCTCGGCCTCGCGTGAACCCCGGACACCCCGTCCGCGGCCTCCGGTAGCGTCGCTCCCATGTCCCAGTCCGGTTCCCGTCGTGGCGATCAGGTCGTCATCACCAACCGCAAGGCGCGCCACGACTACCTCATCCTCGACGCGTGGGAGTGCGGCATCGTGCTCCTCGGCGCCGAGGTGAAGTCGATCCGCGACAGCCGGGCCAACCTCCTCGACGCGTACGCCCGGGTCGAGGACGGCGAGATCTGGATGTACGGCATGCACGTGTCGCCGTACGCGTTCTCCCGGGGCGACATCGATCCGGTGCGTCGGCGCAAACTCCTCCTCAACGCTCGCGAGATCGCCGAGATCGCCCAGCGCACCCAGGAGAAGGGCCTGACCCTCGTGCCGCTGCGGGTCTACTTCAAGGAAGGGCGGGCCAAGATCGAGCTCGGGTTGGCCCGGGGCAAGCGGGCGTACGACAAGCGCCATGCGATCGCCGAGCGGGATGCCAACCGCGAGACCGCCCGAGCCCTCAAGGAACGCCAGCGGGACTGACGCGGATCGAGCCTCCGAGCCGGCGCGGGAATGGATGTCCGGCCCCGGGCGTAGTATCCCCTCGTGGCCCCCGGCGCACCCGGGGCCCACTTGACAAGGGGGTGCGTGGCTTCGATCTCGAGGATCGAGGTGGGTGAAGCGAGCCGACGTCGTCAGATCGTCGCTAAAGAGCTGGCACAACCAAACACATGCCGAGGACAACCTCGCACTCGCTGCCTAAGAACTAGTCAGCGCGTTCCTCACGGCCCAGCCACTCGGCCGCCACGGGACGTCATCTTGAGTGGCTCACCGTCCGATCACGCCTGAGGGCCGGACGGGACACCTTCACTCGGGCTGGGGTCATCGCAGTGCCGCCGGTGAGCGGTGGTGACCCGAGACCAATCACCGGCTGCGCTCGGAGAAGCCCCACCAACAGCTCGGGAGACGCGGGTTCGACTCCCGCCACCTCCACCAAGGGGTGAGGACAGAATTCGGCCCTCACTCAGGACAAAATTCGCGACCGCCCCGGGCCCCGGCTCGGGGCGTCGTCGCGTTCGGCGGCCGGTCCGCCCGGGCCGTGGCGTCGGACCCAGGGCGAGGGCTGCTGGCCGGCCCGGCCCTTCCCCGCCCGGTTCGAGCCGAATCCGGCCTCATTGGGGCAGTTCAGTCCAGATCATTCACGAAGACGACCTTCGTGGCCGGCTTCACCATCCCGTCGGCGGCGGTGCTGAACGGCACGATGCGATCGATGAGACGCGCCGGGTCGAGCGCACCGCTGGCGACGAGGTCGAGCACGGCCGGCGCCGTGGAACAGGCGTGCACGCGCCCGATCTCGTAACGCACACCCTTGAGGTACATGGTCTGCAGCGGGAGCGTCGCCGTCGGCCCGGCACCACCCGAGACGCTCGTGCACACGCCGCACGCCTCGACGGATCGGAGTGCGAGATTCCGTCCCGGGTCGAGCACGTTGGCGTCGACCACGATCGGGAAACGGCGTTCGAGCCTCAGGTCGTCCCAACGACCGCCTGCATCGATCGCCTCGGCACCGAGGGTCGCCGCCGTCTCGAGGCGGTCCGGGTCGTCGTCGACGTAGACGACCTGCTGCGAGCCGAGCGCGATCGCCGACATCACCGCGTACAGCCCCACCGACGGGGCGAGACCACCGACGACGAGCACCGGGGCGCCGGGTCGGTCGGCCAGCGGATCGGCGACACAGCGGTAACCGTCCGACACGTTGTCGGGAATGCCGGCCGCCGCGACCGGGTCGATACCCTCCGGGAGCGCGAGGAGCATCACGTCGGCCCACGGCACCCGCACCAGTTCGGCGAGCGCGCCACCGAGGTCGATCCCGCCATGGGGACCGAGCCCGAACGCCGTACCCGACGGCACCTGCTCGCAGGCGTTGGAATGCCCGCGCACGCATGGGCCGCACTGCATGCAGCTGAGTTGGAACGGCACGATGACACGATCTCCGGGTCGCCAACGACCTGTTGGGTCTCCCACTGCGACAACCTCGCCGACCATCTCGTGTCCCATCACGAATGGAGCCGGCATCGGGTAGAGCCCCAGAGCGATCGCGGGGTCGAGGTCGCAGCGCGCCACGGCCAGCGGACGGACGAGCGCATCGCGTGTGTCGACGATCTCCGGCGTGGGCACGTCCTCCCACAGCAGATCCATCGGCCCACGGAACATCAGTGCTCTCATGCTCAGCGGCCTCCGACAAGTACTATGACGACCGTCATACCCTGACTATGAAGGTCGTCATAGTCAATGGCACGTCGCGACGTGAAGGCCGAGATGATCAGTGGAGCCAGCGAACTACTGGCGAGCCACGGCGTGCAGGGCACGTCGTTCGCGCTCGTGCTCGAGACCACCGGCGCTCCGAGGGGTTCGATCTATCACCACTTCCCGGGCGGGAAGCACGAACTGGTCCTGGCCGCGGTTGCTTCCGCCGGCGAGTCGGTCACTGCCCTCATTGACGCCACCGAGGCTGACTCACCTCACGACATCGTGCGGATGTTCATCGGCGGCTGGAGGAACCTCCTCACCACCGGGCAGTTCGAATGTGGATGCGTGCTCGCGGCGGCCAGCCAGAGCGGCGAGCACGAGACCGACATCCGCGCTGCGGCCGATCATTACTTCACTGAATGGCGTTCCTCACTCACCCGTGCCCTCGTCCGGAGCGGCGACGACCCGACCACCGCCGGCGATCACGCGGCACTGTTGATCGCCGCTGTCGAGGGTGCACTGCTCATGGGCCGCGCCGCACGCAGCGCCGAGATCTTCGACGCCCTCGAACGCCAGCTGCCGCATCTCGTTTCGAGTTAGACCGTACGACGACGAGCCGACCCTGAGCAGTTCAGGAGTCGTGCGCTATCGGCGACGGGTGGGCCCGGAGTGGCGAGTGCGGCGCCCTTGGTGCGGCACGACATGCAATCGGCGCCGTGTGACAACTTCGCCGGATTCGTGTGACAACTCCAAGGGGCCGAACCCGGATGGCCGCGCCACTACCGGGCGGAACGAATTCTGTCTTCACCCCACCAAGGGGTGAGGACAGAATTCAGCCCTCACTCAGGACAAAATCGCGCTGCGCCCCGGGCCCCGGCTCGGGGCGTCGTCGCGTTCGGAGGCCGCCCTCCACTCGCGCATCACTCGACGACCGCCGTCTCCGGGGGCGTGACGGGCGTCCCCTCGGTGAGGATTTCGATGAGCGCGACCTCCACCCCGAGGGCTTCGATCTGTTCACGCGACCTCCGGCCGGAGGAGACTCTGAGCAGGTCGAAGTCGTCGAGGCCGGCGGCCAGCAGCCGCTCGGCCATCCCCGGTGCGGTCGCATCCGCGGTGTGGAGGACCCAA
>JBJTWK010000118.1:0-34994 GCA_046081705.1 Actinomycetes bacterium
TGGCACTACCTGCCGACGGGTCAGGACTACAACGCGTTCCAGGACCACGGCACCGGTCTCGTCGACACCGGCGACGGGCGCTTCGGTGGGCTCGCGTGGTCGAACGGGTGGACGGCGATGGCCGGACGCCAGCGCCACATCATGAACGCGCAGGCCGCCGACGGCGCACTCGGTCGCCTCATCACCCGACTCCGGGAGACCGGCGAGTACGACGACGCGCTCATCGTCGTCACCGCAGACCACGGCGTCGCGTTCACGGCCGAGCGCACCTTCCGGGGGGTCGCCGAGGACACCTGGCCGAACATCGCGTGGATCCCCCTCCTCATCAAGGCCCCCGGCCAGCGCACCGGTGCGATCGACGACCGCCCGGCCGAATCGATCGACGTGCTCCCGACGATCGCCGACCACCTCGGGGTCGACCTGCCGTTCGAGGTCGACGGACGGTCGCTGCGCTCATCGCCCCGCGCCGAGCACCCCGTGCGCATCATGGACTGGGACGCCAACATGATCGAACCCGAGCCGGGTCGCCGGTTCCTCGAGTTCGACCGGTCCGCCGGGTTCGCCGAGGTGCTCACCGCCCGTGCCGCGCCGCCCGCGTCCCCGGCCTGGGTGCGCCCGTACCTCATCGGACCGTACGGCGGACTCATCGGTCGATCGGTCGCGCCCCTCGTCGACCCCGGACCTCCGAAACCGCGCGGCGGCATCGACTTCCCCGAGCGCTACGTGTTCGGGTTCGACCCGTTCGCGGCCAGAGTGCCGTGGGCGGACTCGCAGGGCACGTTCGCCGGTCGTCCCGGCACCGACCTCGCGCTCGCCGCGAACGGCAGGGTGGTCGCGGTCACCCGCACCCAGCGGGCCGCCGACGGTCGCACGATCTGGTGGTGCGTCGTGCCGCCGCCCCTCATGAACCTCGGCCCGAACACGATGGCGTTGTACGAGATCCGAGGCACACCCGCGGCGCCGTCGCTCGTCCCGGTCGCGCTGCCCGGTCCGGGACGACGCTGACCCGGTTCAGCCGCGGGCGGCGTCCATGAAGGCCTCGAGTTCCCGCTCGAGGTCGGGGCCCATCGGTTGGTAGAGGATCTCGGTCGCGCCGCTCTCACCGAGCGCGACGAGCCGTTCGTGGATCTCGGCTCGTGATCCCGTCCACGTCATGACGGGGAACAGCGACGGGTCGATCACGACCCGGTCGCGGTCGGTCAGCCTCCAGAGGTGGTCCTCGTGGGTGGCGAGGTGCCGGCGCTCGACCGGGATCGCCTCGAGCGCGTCACGCCAGGCGGGCCCGTTCGGGAGCACGTCGACGACCCCGGGATCGACCTCGTACGCGCCGTGGTACGTCACGGCGAGGGCGGGGCCGGCCGCCGCGATGACCCGCGGGCTGTCGAGCGCCTCGCCGTCGTCGAGCACCGTGCCGAACGCGAGGACCGCGCTCCACGCGAACTCCGGGAACCCGGGCCCGATCGACATGACGCCGTCACCGAGTGCCCGCGCGACCTCCAGCCCCTTCGGCCCGTTCGCGCCCACGAGGATCGGGACGTCGATCGGCCGCTCGGGCAGGAACCCCTCGGAGGGGATCATGCGGATGAGCGCGCCGTCGTACTCGACCTCCTCCCCTCGCAGCAGCGCCCGCAACTGCTCGATGTAGGTGCGCACGAACCGCCACGAGTACGGCTTCTGGCCCATCGCCATCCGCCCGGTGAACCCGGTGCCGATCGCCACGGCGAGCCGGCCCGGCGCCATCCCGGCGAGCTGGGCGATGGCACTCGCGTTCACGAGCGGGTGCCGCAGGCCGGGCACGAGCACGGCCGGTCCGAAGCCGATGCGCTCGGTGCTGCGCGCGATCTCGGCGCAGGCGACCCACACGTCGCCGTAGAGCGCGGGCGAGTCGTAGGTCCAGCACCTCGTGTACCCGAGCGCCTCCGCGTGCCGGGCGATCGCCCCGAGCCGGGGGTGCGCCGGGAACGCGCACGAGATGTCGATCATCCGTACACCTCCGGTCGCGTGTGATCGAGCGCGGGTAGCCGTCGCCGCACCTCGGCGAGGCGATCGAGGTCGAGGTCGGCCACGATGTGCCCGACCTCGGTGCCCGCCTCGGCGAGCACCGCGCCCCACGGATCGAGGATCATCGAGTGGCCGTGCCACGCGGGGCCGGCGGCGGGCACCCCGCACTGATCGGGGGCGATGACGAAGCACTGGTTCTCGATCGCGCGCGCCCGCAGCAGCGGTTCCCAGTGGTCGCGCCCGGTCGCCGCGGTGAACGCCGACGGCAACGCGAGCGCCGTCGCCCCCGCCCGCACCTGAGCCCGGAACTCCTCGGGGAACCGGAGGTCGTAGCAGACGGCGAGGCCGAGCACGACGGGCGGCACCGAGGCGACCACCACCTCGTCCCCCGGCGACACCGTCGACGACTCGCTGAACTCCGCACCGGGCACGCTCACGTCGAAGAGGTGGACCTTCCGGTAGACCGCGATCCGCCGACCGTCCGGCGCGTAGAGGCACGACGTGTTGTGCCGACGCTCGCCCGCGGCCTCGATCATCGACCCGGCGAGCAGGTGGATCCCGTGCTCGGTCGCGGTGGCCGAGGCCCAGCGCTGGGTGGGACCGTCGAGCGGCTCGGCGCCGGCCCGCAGCGTCGCCCGGTCACCGAGCAGGTTGAACATCTCGGGGAGCGCGACCACCGCCGCACCGTCGCGCACCGCGGCGGCGACGAGGCGTGTCGCCGTGTCGAGGTTCGTATCGAGATCGGGACGCGAGTCCATCTGGACCGCGGCCACCCGCAGGACCGTCATCGCCGCATCACGAGGCCACGCACGGTCCGCGGCACGTGTCGGAGAAGAACCCGGCGGGGTCGAGGAACCGGGCCTTCTGCAGTTGGGCGGCCGGGGTCCGCCGCGGGAACTCGTGCGGATCCGCACCGTAGGTCGGCGGCCGGGGCGGCAGGTTGCCGAGGGGCGGCGTCGGCGTCCCGGCGTCCCACATCACGAGCACGGAACCTCCCCACCCGTCGGGTGCACCGGCGAGTCCCCAGAACGGCACGAGGTCGGGGCTGCGTCCCGGCGCGAGCCCGGGCTGCCACACCCGGGCCCCGATCGTGCGCGCCTCCACCTCGGCCGTGACGTTCGCGACCTGGTGGTCGCCGTAGGCGACGTGGAGCATGACCCGGTGCGGGATGGTCCCGGGGAGGGGATCATCGGTCATGTGCGCGGCGTACCCGTTCGCCTCCGCCCGGTCCCACAGCATCTGCACGATCGCGAAGTCGAGCATCCGGTCGAGTTCCGACGGGTACGCGGGCGCCAGGATCGCGCTGTACGTGTCGAAGTCGACGCTGCGTTGGAGCAGCGTCGAGTAGTTCATCCCGGGGACGCCGAGCACCGCCCGCGACCACTCGTTCGAGACCGCGGTGACGGCTCCGCCGAGGATGCCGCCCTGGGAGTTGCCGTCGTAGAAGACGGTGCCGTCGAGCACCGGATCGGCGCCGACCCGGAACGCCGGGTGGCTCGCAAAGCCGCTCGGACTCCGCACGAGCCGAGCGAGGAACAGGGTGTTGAGGAACCCCTGCTGCGTGCGGTCGGCCATCTTCGGGAAGTTCGAGAAGTCCTCGAGCGCGGTGACGGCGGTCCCGATGTCCGCCTGCGCGAACCCGGTCCAGTCCGTCGCGCACGGGACGAACCCGTGCTCGTCGGCCATCGTGCGGACGTTCCCGGCGTTCACCTCGGACCGCGAGCCGAGCAACCCGTGCCCGTAGGCCATCCCCTTGGCCGGCGACCCGAGCGTGGTGGCGTCCGGCATCGCCACGCGGGGGATGTTGCAGATGAACGACGCCGTGAAGGTGCCGGTGTGCACGGGGTTCGCGTCGGGTCCCGAACCCGGCGCGTAGGCGAACACCGAACCCGGTGCCCCACCACCCGTGAGGTACATCGGCACCTCGTAGGTGCCCTCGACCCGGCGGAAGATGCGGCTGTCGACGCCGTCGGTCACGGACGTGACCGTGAAGGCCGGCGCACCCGAACCGATGCGTGCGAACGCGTCGTCCCGGATGTGGAGCATCCGCCCGGTGATGTTCCGGGTGCTGGCCACCGTGAAGTCCCACGCGAGGAACAGCGACGAGTCGCGCGCGACCCCGGCGGCGCCGGCCTGGTTCATCACGGAGTCGAGGTGGGCGCGTCGCGCCTCGAGCCGGGCGTCGCCCGTCGCGATCCGATCGCGGTAGAGGGTGAACCCGCGCTGGGCCGGGATGGCGGCACCCGATGCGGTGCGGAGGTTCCGGAGCGCCACGATGTACCGGTGGCCCTCGACGAGGTTGCGGGCCGGACGGATCACGAGCAGCGCGCCCTCCGCCGGATCGGCCTGCGCGTCGAGTTCCGCCCAGTGCGGCCAACGCGCGCCCGTCGTCGCGTCGAGGAGCACGATCGGCGCGTCGGCCCGGAGCGAGCGCCCGATGTCGGTGATCGGCGCCGCTCCCGTGCGGGTGAGGTCGAGGCGCGGGACGAGGGTCTGGATCATGGCGCCGGGGCTGAACCCGTCGTTCCGGTTCCACTCGGTCGGATCGACGCGCCGCCCCTTGGAGTTCGCGGGCATCGACGCCGCGTCGAACCGGACGCGGCGACCCGTCGCCGACGAACGGTCCGACACCGTGAAGTGATCGTTCGGGAACGGCAGGAGACAGCGCGCCGGATCCAGCACGTCGCAGCGCTGCGCGGTCGAGGCGTCGACCCCGAGCGCCGTCGCGGCGGCCCGGCGTCGGGTCCCCGTCGACGTGGTGCCGGTGGCCCCGACCGCCGCCGGCGTGAGCGTCGTCGAGGTCGCGCCCGCCGGTCGTCGGGTGGTCGTGGTGGTGCGCCGGCGGCGCTCGCCGCGTTCGCCGTCGTCCGACGAGCACGCGACCAGACCCGACACGAGGATCGCCCCGAGGATCGCTGCGACGACACGACGCTGCTGACCTGCCATCCGAATCCCCCCGCGCCGGTCGGCTGCGGCGAGGCTAGTGCCGGTCGGCCTCGCGCGCGAGGGCCCGGGCGATCGAGCGGACGATGCCGTGGCGCAGGACCGCGTTCCAGCACGCGCCCGCGATCCGAGAGGTCGCATCGAACCCGCCGGACCACTCGATCTCGGTGCCGCGGCCGTCGGGGACGAGGTGGACGTCGGCCCGGTACCCGCGCAGCGGCAGGCCGCTGAGGAGCACGTACGCGAAGTGGTGCGGGGCGTCGAAGGCGACGACCTCCTCGCGGCTCACGAGCCGGCCCGAGCCGAACCGGCGCACCGCACGCACCCCGTGCGGGGCCGGCTCACCCTCGCGTTCGTACGCCGCACTCGGGATCCGGGTCCACCGCGGCCAGCCCGTCGCGTCGACGAGCAGTTCCCAGACCCGCGCCGGTGGTGCACCGGTGCGGACGCGCACCGTGTACTCGTACCGGGGCACGGGTCAGGCGGCGAGGCGGCGCGAGATGTCGTTGCACTCCTCGCACACGTCGGCGGGGATGAGCCCCCAACGCATGAGCCGGCCGAACATCCAGCACCCGAGGCAGAAGCCGACGAACGCCTCGAGCGATGCGGCCACGGTCAGCACGCCGAGCACGGCGAGCGCCGCCGTATCCGCGCCGACGACGAAGTGGAGCAGCAGCGCCGCAACGCTGCAGACCGCGCCGATGGCCTGGGCGAACCGCTTGGGCGGACCCGCGGAGTACTTCGGGGCGAAGGGCATCCGGGGCACGACCACGCGGGTCGCGAGGAGGCCGAGCGGGCTGAAGCGGGGTCCCGAGGCGACGCGGGCGACGAAGCCGTAGGCGAGGGGGACGAGGACCCACCACTGCCGCAGCAGGAGCACCGCCAGCGCCATGACGACGACGCCGGTCGCCACCGTCCGGGCGGCCCGCTCGTCGACCGGGTTCGGGAAGGAGAGGAGTCCGGAGCGCCGGGAGGAGGGCCGGGTCGAGGTGATCGCCATGCCCCTGAGGGTACGGGGCTATTCCCGACCTTGCAAGTCGGATTTAGGGGACGGCGGGGCCCGGGTGCCGCGACCTCAGGCCCGGTGGAGCAGATCCGGCCAGCCCTCGGGCCAGTTGTACTCGGTCCATCCGGTCCCCCGACGCCCGTCCGGGGTCTCGTAGCGACACATGGCCCTCGGGAACCGGGCGACACGGCCGTCGGGCGCGACGAGCAGGACCGGGGCGTGCCCGACCGGCCGGGACGAGAACCCGACCGCGCCGATCCGCTGCTGCGAGGAGACCGGCAGCGTCTCGGCGTCGGTGACGACGTCCGCCACGACGATGTCGTCCGGCATCGCCTCGACGAACGCACCGTTCGGCCCGATCGTGTACCCGGTGGCGAACAGCTCGAGCTGCGGGATGATCGAACGCGCCGCGTGGAAGGACGTGCCGTCGTCGAGGTGGCCCGCGGTCCAGTTCCACGGGAACTGCCACCAGTCGCGCACGCCCCAGGAGTGGTCGCGCTGCCCCGGGCAGTCGACGACGGTCGTCTCCCCATCGATCGTGATCGTTCCCGTGATGTGGCAGGTGATCTCGTAGCGCGTCGTCATCTGGTACGGGAACACCGGGCCCCGGCTCTCCCACACGAGGTCGACCGCGACGGCGACCGCTTCGCCCGCCTCGCCGTGGAACGCGTCGGCCGGTGCGGCGAGGCGGACCCCGGTCCCCTCCGCGACGACCCGGAACCGGCGGAACGGCTCCTCGACCCGGATCGCCGCGCACAGGCCGTCGCGCGACGGCGTCATGCCCTCCGCACCCTCGGGACACGTGAGGTCGTGGTCCCGGATCAGCACGAGCGGGCGGTCCTCGCCCGTGAGGTGGACCCACAGCCAGGTGCGGTCGAGGTTCGGGTAGAGGCCGAGGCGCACGTAGCCGCCGTACGACGCGTCCATCGCCGCGAAGTCCATGTACCAGGATTCGCCCCACAGCTCCTCGGACCCCGCCGGGTGCCGTCCCTCGTCCGCCTCGACGACCTCGAACCGCTCGTCCACCACGCCTCCTCGACGTCGCCCGCGTGTGCGGGGCGTGACGCTAGGCCGAACGCACCGCCCGCAGCACGTGATCGATCGCGATCCGCTCCCCCTCCGGGGTCGCCACCGGCCGCTCGACGGGTCCCGCCCGCACGACCTCGAGACCACCGAGCAGGGGTACGAGCGCGTCGGCGGTCGTGAGGACCGCAGGATCCTGCGGACCGCCGAACCCCCGGTCGAGGTTCGCGAGGTCGTGCCCGATCACGAGGAGCGTGCCACCGGGCGCGACCGCCTCGGCGGCCGCCGTGAACACCGTCCGCCGGGCGGCCTCGGGCAGGTGGAGGTACGCGACGAGCACGAGGTCGAAGGCGCCCGGGGCGGACCAGGTCGTGAGGTCGGCGACGGTCGGGCGCACGCGGGCGGCGACCCCACGGTGCTCGGCGAGGCGGGCACCCTTCTCGAGCGCGACCCTCGAGAAGTCGACCGCATCGACCTCCCAACCCCGCTCGGCGAGCCACACCGCGTTGCGACACTCGCCGGCCGCGAGGTCGACCGCCCGACCGGGCTCGAGGTCCGCGGCCTCGGCGACGAGGAAGCGGTTCGCCTCCGCCGTCCACACGAGCTCGGCGCCCGCGTACCGCTCGTCCCACACGTGCTGGTCCATCGGCCGAGGGTAGGTCATGCTGACCCCCGTGGATCCACAGGCCATCCGCTTCGAACCGGTGCCCGACGCCGCCGCGGTCGAGTTCCTCTACGAGCGCGTGACCGAGTTCAACCTCGCGGCGACCGGCCTGCCCCCGGCCGACCGGCTCCTCGCGCTCGAGCGCAACGATGTCGGCGAGATCGTCGCCGGCATCAACGGTTGGGTGTGGGGCGGCACGGCCGAGGTCGACCTGCTGTGGGTCGAGGAGTCACGGCGACGGCACGGGCGCGGCGCGGCCCTCCTCGCTGCGTTCGAGCGGGAGGCGGCTCGACGCGGCGCCACGCAGGTCGTGCTCGACACCGCCGACTTCCAGGCCCCCGCGTTCTACGCACGCGCCGGGTACACCGAGGCGGGGCGGGTCGACGACTACCCGCGCGGCCGGGCCCTCCGTCGGTTCCGCAAGCCGATCGGACCCGACGCCCCCGACTAGGCGCGCCCGGCGCGCCTCACGGCTCGAGCGGGAGGAGCAGCACGCGCCGCGGCCCCGGTTCGTGCGTCGTGATGTGGCCGCGTCCGACGAGGTCCTCGACGAGCACCGCGGTGCCCGCCGGGAGCGTGCGGACCTCGCCGTCGCTCACCTCGATCCGCACCCACCCGTCGAGGAACACCACGAACTGTCGGCGCGGCGCCGTGTGCCAGTCCGGGTCCTGGACGTCGCCGTCGAGTTCGAGGAACTGCGCCCGATCGACGGCGACCGGGTCGGCGAGGTGGAGGGCGGCCACGCCGGGCTCCGCCGGCTGCACGGTCACGGGTCGGCTCACCTCCTCGAAGTGGCTCTCCCCGGCCGCGTCGGCCCAGATCCGCAGGTAGTGCACGCCCCCAGCGTGCCACCTCCACCGCGGCGACGCCGTAGCCTCCCGATCCGTGCGCCGCACGCCGATCCGCCTCATCGCCCTCTCGCTCGTCCTCGCCACGGCGGCGACCCTCGCCGCCTGCGGCTCCGGGTCGTCCGGGAGCGGCGAGGACGCGCAGGCCGCCGCGGCGGCCGCTGGCCCGCGGCCCGACCGACCCGGACCCTTCGCCGTCGGACGCGACACCTACACCGTGCCGAACGCGGGCCAGCCCGGGCGCACGCTGACGGTCGACGTCTGGTACCCGGCCGACCCCTCCCGCGCCGAGGGCGCACGGGCCGCCGGGTACACGGTGATCCCGGGCGTTGTGATCCCGGCGCGCAACGCGTACAGCGGCCTCCCCGTCTCGACGAAGGGCCCGTTCCCGCTCGTCGTGTACTCGCACGGTTCGGGTGGTCTGCGGTTCGTGTCCTCCTTCCTCACCGAGACGCTCGCCAGCCACGGGTTCGTCGTGATCGCGGCCGACCACACCGGGAACACCGCGCTCGACGGCGTCACCGGCCAGACGGTCGGGCGCGCGCAGAACGCGATCAACCGTCTCAGCGACGTCACCGCGATCATCGACGACGCACTCGCCCGCAGCACCGGGGGCGGGGATCTCCTGTCGGGCTCCATCCGCACCGACGCGATCGGCGTCATCGGCCACTCGTTCGGCGGGTTCACGGCGCTCGCGACGCCGACCGGCCACCGCGGGGTGCCCGCGAACACGAAGGTGCGCGCCGTGGTCGGCCTCGCCCCGTACACGATCCCCATCACCGACGCGGAGCTCGATCGGCTCGACGTCCCGACGATGCTCATCAGCGGCACCAAGGACACCACGACAACGATCGAGGACAACACCGAACGGCCGTGGGAGCGCATCCCGGGTCGCCCGCTCTACCGCGTGGACCTCGAGAACGCGGCCCACCACTCCTTCGACGACGTCTGCTACTACCAGTCGCTCAAGGCCCAGTTCCCGGATGCGCCCGAGATCCTGGTCACCACGGTCGAGGAGTACGCGAAGACCGGATGCGCGCCGGGCCTCATGCCGATCGGCCGCGCCAACCGCCTCATCGAGGAGTACACGATCTCCTTCCTCCTCGTGCAGCTCGCCGGACAGCCCGCGTACGAGGCGTACCTGACGCCCGAGTTCGCGGCGAGCCAGCCCGGCGTGCAGTTCTCGGTCGAGACGGCGGAGTAGTCGCGGGCGTCGTGCGCATCCACGACCTCCTCCTGCACGCGACGGTCCGCTCGCCCGATGCGCCGGCGGTGCTCGTCGACGGGACGACGATCACCTTCGCCGAACTCTCCGACCGGGTCGACCGGCTGAGCCGGGCCGTCGCCGGGATCACGGACCCGGGTGATCGGATCGCCGTCCTGTCCGAGAACACGCTCCCGTTCGTCGACGCGTACTACGCGGTGCCGCGGGCCGGGCGCGTGCTCGTCCCCCTCAACTACCGCCTCCACCCGAGTGAGTGGGCCGAGCAGATCGCCCTGACCCGTGCGACCGTGCTCCTCGGCGAGGCGGCGCTCGTCGATCCGCTGCGGCCCCACCTCGACGGATCGAGCGTGCACACCGTCGTCACGATCGACGGTCCGACCGCCGACTACGAGGCGTTCACCGCCGACCCCCCGGTCGTCACGCTCCCCGAGACCACGGCCGTCGACCTCGCGTGGGTGCTCTTCACCAGCGGGACGACCGGCACGCCGAAGGGCGCCCTGCTCACCCACCGCTCCATGGTCGCCGCCGCGACCAACACCGCACTCGGTCGACCGGTGGCGCCCGACGACGTGTACCTGCTCGCCTTCGCGCTCTGCCACGTGGCCGGGTACAACCTCCTCATCATGCACATGCACGGGCGCCCGGTCGTGCTCGTGCGGCGCTTCGACGCCGACGAGTTCATCGACCTCACGACGACGCACCGGGTGTCGAACACCTCGCTCGCGCCGACGATGGTGTCGGCGCTCCTCGAACACCCGGGGGCCACGCCCGCCGCGCTCGGCTCGCTGCGCCAGATCGCCTACGGGTCCGCCGCGATCCCGGCCGAGGTCCTGCGGCGAGCGATGGACCGGTGGCGGTGCGACTTCGCCCAGGGGTACGGCATGACCGAGCTCGGGGGGAACGCGGTGTTCCTCGGTGGAGCCGAGCACCGCCGCGGGCTCGGGGCCGAGCCGCACCTGCTCCGCGCCGCCGGGCGTCCGGGTCCGCTCGCCGCCGTGCGCGTGGTCGATCCGGACGCCACCACCCTCGCCGATCTCCCGGTCGGGACCACGGGCGAGATCGTGGTGCACGGTCCCCAGGTGTTCGCGGGCTACTGGGAGGACCCGGCCGCCACCGGGGCCACGCTCGTCGGCGGCTGGCTGCGCACCGGTGATCTCGGGCACCTCGACCCGGACGGCCTCCTCACGATCGTCGACCGCAAGAAGGACATCATCGTGAGCGGTGGGGAGAACGTCGCCTCCCGCGAGGTCGAGGAGGTGCTCCACCGGCACCCCGGGGTCCTCGAGGTCGCGGTCGTCGGCGTCCCCGACGCCCACTGGGGTGAGGTCGTGTGTGCGGCCGTCGTCGCCCGGGCCGACGTCGCCATCGACGCCGCGCAGGTGATCGACGTCTCGCGGCAGCACCTCGCCTCGTACAAGAAGCCCCGTCACGTCGTGTTCGTCGACACGCTGCCGCGCAACACCTCGGGTAAGGTCATGAAGCACGTCCTGCGCGAGCAGGTCGCCGAACTGCTGGGGGTGACGTGATGCCCGAGACGTTCGCGCCGGGTGCCGTCGACGCCGCCGTCGAGCACTACCGGGACTTCGGGTACGTGGTGCTGAGCGGCGTGCACACCCACGCCGAACTCGCGGCGCTGCAGGCCGACATGGAGCGCCTCCAACGGGCCGTGCAGGACCGCGAGCTCACCGACCAGCACGACGACACCGTGCTCGACGATCCGACCGTGCCACGTGCCGACGATCGCACCGTGAACTACGTGTACTACGCGACGCGCCACTCCCCGATCGCCGACTCGATGGTGCGCACCGAGCCCGTGACCGCGGTGGTCCGGGCGATCCTCGGCCCGGACACCTGGCTGCTGGACCACGAGCGCTTCGGGGTCGTGTACCAGGACGCCCGCCCCGGTCCCGCGTCCGGGTACGCGCGCATCGGCTGGCACACCGACCGTCAGTCGGGCCCGCACCTCGACATCTGGCCGTCGACTGCGTTCACCATCCACCTCGACGCCACCTCGCCGGCGAACGGCTTCCTGCGGGTGGTCCCCGGGAGCCACCGCAGCACGACCGACGGCATCCCGCTCGGGTTCGAGCGGGTCGACGGGGAGATCGCGCTGTACTGCGAACTCGGCGACGTGCTCCTCCACGACGCCGATCTCTGGCACGCCGCGGCCCGGGCCACCGAGGACCCGCCCGACGGCGTGCGGCGGCACCTGCGGGGCGGCTGGTACACGGGCGTCCCCCTCGCGACCGGCCACGGGGTCGACGACTTCGTCAAGAACGCGCGACGCTGATCCACCCGCCCCCGATCCCTCGAGGCGCTCGATGACCCAGCACCCGGATGTCCTCATTGCCGAGATCTTCGGCACGCCCGAGGGCAAGCGCGACCCGTACCCCCGGTACCGCGCGCTGCGCGAGCAGGCCCCGGTGCACCGGGGTCCCGGAGACCTCTGGTACCTGTCGCGCTTCGACGACTGCCGCACGGCGCTCCTCGACGGTCGCCTCGGCAAGACGCCGGCCGACGTCGAGCCGCCCTCCCTCGACGGCCGGGGCGGATCGCGCCGCCGGGCCGCCGACCCGGAGGAACCCGGGACCCGCTCGATCCTGTTCCTCAACCCGCCCGACCACTCCCGCCTGCGCGGCCTCATCGCCCGGGAGTTCACCCCGAAGCGCATCGAGGACCTGCGGCCCCGGATCGACGAACTCACGACCCCGTTGCTCGACGCGATGGCCGCGGCGGGGACGGTCGACGTCATGGAGTCGCTCGCCTGGCGCCTGCCGGCCACGGTCATCAGCGAGCTCGTCGGGGTGCCGGCCGACGAGCGCGAGACCTTCCGGGGTGTGGTGCGCGACATCATCGTGCTCCTGGAGGTCGGCGCGGCCCCCGAGGCGTACGAACGCGGGCTCGCCGCCGGCGCCCGGATGCGCGCCTACTTCACCGAGCTCGTGGCCCGGAAGCGGGCCGAACCCGAGGACGACCTCCTGTCGGCGCTCATCGCGGTCGAGGAGGCGGGCGACCGGCTCACGGAAGCGGAACTCATCACCACGATGGTCCTGCTGTTCGCCGCCGGCTTCGAGACGACGACGAACCTCATCGGCAACGGCCTCTGGTTGCTCATGCGCCACCCCGACCAACTCGCGCTCCTGCGCGAGGACCCCGACCGTATGCCCGGGTTCATCGAGGAGGCCCTGCGGTACGAGGCACCCGTGCAGCTGAACGCCCGCTACGTGTTCGAGGAGATCGAGTTCGGCGGGTCCGCCATCCCCGCCGGGTCCACGGTCGTGGAGTTCCTCGGCGGCGCCAACCGTGATCCGCTGCGGTTCGCCGACCCCGAGACCTTCGACATCACCCGCACCGACAACCAACCGCTGTCGTTCGGGTTCGGCATCCACCACTGCCTCGGCGCGCACCTCGCCCGAGCCGAGGGCGTCGCGGTCTTCACGGCGCTGCTCGACCGCTTCACCACGATCGAGCCCGCGGAGGCCGATCCGCCCTGGCGCGGGTTCACCCTGCGCGGGCTCGAGCGCCTCCCGGTGCGGCTCGCCTGACTCAGGCGTCGCCGAACGCCAGCAGCGTCTGGGTGTACCCGGTGAGCGTGTTGTTGTCGACGTAGAGGTGCTGGGTGCCGGCCGAGATGTCGCGGAAGCACCGACCGACCACGCTCGGCTCGCGCAGACCGTCGGAACCCGCCCACGTGTAGGCGAACCGGGCGGCATCCGCGGCCACCCGGGTGGCGTAGGTGGTCGCCTGCCGCATGCGCTGGGCCTCCACGGGCGTCGGCGCCCCCTCGGCGTGCGCGGTCGCCTCGGCCCGCTCGAACGCCTCGAACACGAACGACCGGGCGGCCCGCATCGCACCGTCCTGCATCGCGTAGTCGTGGAGGAACAGCTGCTGCTCGGCGATCGGGTCCCCGCCGAGCCGCTGCTTGCGCCGCGCGATGTCGAGCACCTCGTCGAGCGCGCGACGACCGACCCCGAGTGCGAACCCGGCGTGGCCGCCCGCGGTGATGCCGAAGAGGCCGATCCGGAAGTTGGGCCCACCCCGCTGCTGCTCGGCCTCGAGGAGTGCGAACGTGAACGCCGGGTCCACCCGTTCGCCGTGCACCGCGTAGTCGTACGACCCGGTGCCCTGGAGTCCGAGCACGTGCCAGCCGTCGCGCAGCTCGACGTGCTCCCGCGGGACGAAGGCGACCCGCATCGCCGGCATGCCGGACTCGGCGACGACCGGCTCGCCGTCGCGCGTCTCCATGAACCCCGCCCCGAACCAGGTCGAGTGCGCGCACCCGCTGCCGAACCGGTACTCGCCGTCGACCACGAAGGCCTCGCCGTCGCGGACCCCCGTCCCGATCGGGCCGAGCATGCCTGCGTGGATCCCGAGCCCGTCCGCCCCGAACATCGTGTGGGCGGCCGCGTCCTCGAGGTAGATGCCCGCGAAGCAGGAACTCGTGGCGTTCGCCATGAGGGACCAACCCGTCGACCCGTCGGCGTACGCGAGTTCCTCGAAGACGCCGAGCGCGGTGCGGATGTCGACCTCGCCCCCGCCGAGTTCGGCCGGCACCTGCACCCAGAAGAGCTCCGCCTCCCGCAACGCCTCGAACACGCGGGGGGTCATGGTCCGGGCGTCCTCGGTCGTACGGGCCTCGGCCTCGATGAGCCCCCGCAGCGCGCGGGCACGGGCGACAGGATCGGCGGCGTGGATGGTCGCGGTCATGGGGCGAGCATAGGGACGCCGGCGCTACCGTCGCACCCGTGACAGACCCGTTCTCACCCCGCACCTACCCCGACTTCCCCGGTCGGGTCGGCCGCACCTTCGCCGGCTCGGAGGGGTGGTGGCCGGAACGTCCGGTCCCCCGCCGCGGCGCACCGAACGTCGTCGTGATGCTCGCCGACGACCTGGGGTTCGCCGACCTCGGCTGCTACGGCTCGGAGATCCGCACGCCGCACCTCGATGCGCTCGCGGCCCGTGGCGTGCGCATGACCGACTTCCACTCGACCCCGATGTGCTCGCCGACGCGGGCCGCGCTCCTCACCGGCCTGAGCCCGCACCGGGCCGGGTTCGGTTCGGTGGCGCACTCGGACGCCGGGTTCCCCGGGTACGCGATGGAGCTCCCGGACACCGTCGAGACGCTCGCCGAGGGCCTGCGCGCCCGCGGGTACGCGACGCTCATGGTCGGCAAGTGGCACCTCTGCAAGGACTCCGACGCCTCGGCCGCCGGACCCCAGCACTCGTGGCCGTGCCAACGCGGGTTCGACCGGTTCTACGGTTTCCTCGACGCGTTCACCAACCTGCACCAGCCGCATCGACTCACCCGCGACAACAGCCCGGTCGAGCTCGACGAGTACCCGGACGGCTACTACCTCACCGACGACCTCACCGATCGTGCGATCTCGATGATCCGGGAGCGGAAGGCGTCGAACCCGGAGCAACCGTTCTTCCTCTACTTCGCGCACGGCGCGGTGCACGCGCCCCTGCAGGCGAAGCCGGAGGACATCGACCGCTACCGTGACCGCTACCACGAGGGCTGGGACGCCCTCCGGTCCGAACGCTTCGCCCGCCAGCGGGAGCTCGGCATCGTCGGGGCCGACACCGAACTTCCACCCCGCAACACCGAACCCCAGCACGACGTCGTCCCGTGGGACACCCTCGGCGAGCAGGAGCGCGAGCTGTTCGCCCGGCACATGGCGGTCTACGCGGGCATGGTCGACAACATCGACCAGAACGTCGGGCGCCTCGTCGCCGCGCTCGAGCAGCTCGGCGAACTCGACGACACCCTGTTCATCTTCACCTCGGACAACGGGGCGTCCCGTGAGGGCGAGGAGGTCGGCACGTCCTCGTACTACGTGCACCTCCTGCAGGGCGGCGACGTCGAGGCGGATCACGCGCGCCTCGACCTCCTCGGCGGCCCCCGCACCACCCCGCACTACCCGCGGGGCTGGGCGATGGCGTCGAGCACCCCGTTCCGCCTCTACAAGATCAACACCCACCGTGGCGGCCACTCCGTTCCGTTCATCGCGTCCTGGCCCGCCGGGATCCCGGCCGACGGCTCGATCCGCCGACAGTGGGGCCACGTCACCGATCTCCTGCCGACGATCCTCGACGTCGTCGACGGCGTCGCGCCGACGCGGCAGGCCGACGGGTCCGAGCTCGACGGCACGACCCTCCTGCCCGCCTGGCGCGCGCCCGACGCTCCGTCGACCCACACCGAGCAGGTCTTCGAGATGAGCGGCCACCGCGGGTACTACCGGGACGGGTGGGAGGCGGTCACGCTCCACCTGCCGATGACGCCGTTCGCCGACGAGCGGTGGGAGCTGTACGACCTCGCGGCCGATCCCACCGAGGTGCACGATCTCGCCGATCGGGAACCGGAACGGCTCGCCGCGCTCGTACAGGCGTGGGAGGAGGCGGCGTGGGACGGCCGCATCTACCCGCTCGACGAGGGCACCTCGCTGAAGTACCTGGTCCGTCCGCCGCGCTCGGACGTGTACCGGGGACCGGTGACGATCGCCCCGGGCACCCCGACCCTCGAGCGCTGGCGGTCGGTGCAGCTCATCTGGTTCCGGACCTGCACGATCACGATCGAGGCCACCATGCTGCGGGCCGACGACCGCGGTCACCTCGTCGCGCACGGCGACCAGGGCGCGGGGTACGCCGTGTACGTGCTCGATGGCCACGTGCACTTCGTGCACAACGACGGACGCGGCCTCCTGCGCACGCTCGACGGCGGTCCCGTCGGACCCGGGCGCCACGAGGTCGTGTGCGATCTGCGCGCCGCGCCCGGCAACACCTGGACCGTCACGCTCCAGGTCGACGGCGGTGAACCCGCGAGCCTCGACGGGGTGCCGTTCCTCTACGGCATGGCCCCGTTCGAGGGCATCGACGTCGGCATCGATCGCCGGTCGCCGGTGTCGTGGGAACTGTTCGAGCGGTTCGGCGCCTTCCCGTTCACCGGTGAGATGGGCCCGGTCCGGTTCGAGCCCGGGGACGACGCGCCGGGTGCGCCCGCAAGCCTCGTCGGGATGCTCCGGGACCTCGGGCTGAAGTTCGAGTGATCGGCCGGCGACCGCTCTAGGCTCATCCCGTCGGGCCCGCCGTCACCCCGCCTCGACCGTCCCCGATCGGTCCCCCGTCCCACCCACAACCTCGGAGCGCCGGGAAGCCTGGTCGGCAGGGAGCCCACGAGATGGCCCGCGTCATCACCGCCCCGCACACCTTCCTCCGCCGCTTCGTCGAGGTCGAGACGCGTGCCGCGTTCGCGATCGTCGCCGCCGCCGGTCTCGGCGTGCTCCTCGCCTCGATGCCCTTCGGCGACGCGCTCGTCCGGAACCTCGACGACCTCCACGTCCGACAGGTGGTGACCGAGGTCGCGATCTGCGGCTTCTTCCTGCTCATCGGACTCGAACTCCGACGCGAGGCGGCGAACGGCGCGCTCTCCGGCCCGGTCGCCGCAGTGGCGGCGGCCGCCGCGGGCCTCGGCATGCTCGTCCCGACCGTGATCTACCTGCTCGGGGCCCCCGACGGCGCCCGACCGGGTTGGGTGGCGGTCATCGCGACCGACATCGCCGTGGCCAGCGCGGTGGCCCTCCTCGGCGTGCCCACCGACCCGGCTCGGGTGCTGCTCCTCACGATCGCGATCTTCGACGACATCGGTGCGGTCGCCGCCCTCGCGTTCTTCGGCGGCCACGCGCCCGACCTCGTGTGGTTGCCCGTCATCGTCGTGATCGTCGCCGGCTACGCGTGGGCGGCCCGACGGTTCCGCCTCGGCGGCCTCGCCGCCTCACTCGTCGCCGTGGTCGCGAGCGCACTGTCGATCGAGGCGGGATTCCACCCGTCGCTCGCCGCGTTCGCCGTCGGCTTCCTCGTCCCGCGTGGGCCCGGGCGCAACGACACCGAGCCCGCCGACGAGCGCATCGAACGGCGGCTGCACCCGTGGATCGCCGGTCTGGCGCTCCCGGTCTTCGTCCTCCTCCAGACGATGGTGCCGCTGCGCCTCCGCCCCGGCGCGCCGGCCTCGCTCATCCTCGTCACCGTCGTGGCGGTGTTCGTCGGCAAGACCGTGGGGGTCACCGCCGTGCTCGGCCTCACCCGTCGGATCCACGGGATCTCGCGGACCGAGTGCCTCGCCATCGGATTCGCCGCGGCCGCCGCGCTCACGGTGGCGCTCATCGGGGTCGACGCGACCCTGCGCCGCACCCCGTTCGCCCAGCCCGTGTCACTCGGCATCCTCGCAGCGACGCTGCTCGCCGGCGTCGCCGGCATCAGCGTCGGGCGACTCGCCACCCGACGCGCCAACCGAACGTCCCCAGGCTGAGGCCGCACGCCAGCACGATCGTGAACGCCGAGAACATGGCGCGGCCCGGCGTGAAGTGCCGGAGCAACCCGCCGAGCACCACCGCCACCGCGATCGTCCCGACCAGGCGCAGGTACTCCCGGGTCCGGGCCCGGTAGAGCGAGAGGACGAGCGCCCCGACGAGCCACGCGACCGCGATCGGCCAGAGCACCGTGGCGAACCACGTGAGCCCCGTCTCGTCGAGGCCGTGGCTCCGCCGGCCGATCGCCACGAAGACCACGAGCACGATCGCGTCGGCGATCGGCGCCCAGCGGGGCGGGCGCACCCCGACCGTCGTCCCGGTCGTGCCATCCGTGGACACCGTCATGCGATACCTCCGATCGCGAAGCGCCGGCCGACCTCGGGGATGAGGTCGGCCCCGACGTTGCCGAACGCGAGGCGCAGCCACCGCAACCCCCCGGGCCCGAACGCCTCACCCGGGATGCACAGCACCCCCACCTCGGCGAGCAGGTCCCGGGCGACCTCGGTCGCGGCCCGGTCCTCGAACGGGTGCTCAACGTAGGCGAAGAACGCGCCGGAGGCGCCGAGCCGGAACCCGCCGGGTCGATCGGCGAGCGCGCGGCGACCCGCCGTCACGCGCGCGTGCATCTCGGACCGGCGCTCGGCCATCCAGTCGGTGAGGTGCTCGAGTCCGAACACGACCGCCTCCTGCGCAGCGCGGGGCGCGCAGATGGTCTGGCAGTCGAGGAGCTTGGCCACCTCACGACGGATCGCCGGACCGGCGAGCAGCGCGCCGACCCGGGCGCCCGGGATCGCGAGGGACTTCGAGAACGACGCGAGGTGCACCACGTGGTCGCGCCAATCGGCGCGTGCGAGCTCTCCGTGCGGTGCGCCGGTGCCCTCGCGGAACTCGCGGTAGGTCTCGTCGAGGATGAGCAGGACGCCCCGGGCCCGGGCGACGTCGGCGATCGCGGCGATCGTCGCCGGCGGGTACTCCGCGCCGGTCGGGTTGTTCGGGGTGACGAGCACGATCGCCCGGGTCCGCTCCGTGACCGCTGCGGCGATCGCGTCGGGATCCGGCACGAAGTCCGGTCCCGTCGCGACGTACAACGGCTCGATCGCCCCGGCGCGCAGCCACATGTCGTGGTCGAAGTAGTACGGGGTCGGCACGACGACCTCGTCGCCGGCCGCGCAGACCGCGCCGATGGCGAGGCAGAACGCCTGGTTGCACCCGGCGGTGACGACGACGTCGTCGGCGTCGATCGCCGCCCCGTAGGCGGCCGTGGCGTCCCGGGCGATGGCGTCGCGCACGTGCTCGAGCCCCACCCCGAGCACGTACCCGTACACCTCGGGCCGCCGGGCGAGGTCGGCGAGGTGCTCCCGGAGCGCCTCGGCCGGCGGGTAGGCGGGGGCGGCCTGGGCGAGTTCGATCGTGGGGAGCCCCGACACCGGCGGGATCTCGGCCAGCCAGCGGCGGCTGATCGTGACCGGCGGATCGGTGACCGCCGCCACCCAGGGGTTCGTCCGGACCATCGGCGCCCACCCTAGGGGCGCCCGGCCCGGGCCCGGTTCCCCGGATGCGAGAACGCGTTCTACACTGCTGGCATGAACGCGATCAACGATCTCGGCTTCCCGGTCTTCGACTGCGACAACCACTACTACGAGGCGCTCGACGCCTTCACCCGCCACCTGCCCGACGGCGGGAGCCCCCGCACCGTGCAGTGGGCCACCATCAACGGCCGGCAGTACCCGGTGATCGGCGGCCGCGTGAGCCGGGTCGTCACCAACGCCACCTTCGACCCCATCGCCAAGGCGGGGGCGCTGTACGACTACTTCCGCGGCAACCCCGACCAGCGGTTCCCGCTCGACTTCCTCAAGGACCGCGAGCCGATCCGACCCGAGTACCGCGACCGTGACGCGCGCCTGCGGGTCATGGACGAGCAGGGACTCGACCAGGTCTGGATGTTCCCGACGCTCGGCATGCTCTACGAGGAACTGCTCAAGCACGACACGCCTGCGCTCACCCAGGTGTTCACCGCGTTCAACCGCTGGGTCGAGGACGACTGGGGCTTCAACCACGCCGACCGCATCTTCGCCGCGCCATACATCACGCTCGCCGACGTCGACCACGCGGTCGCCGAACTTGAGTACGCGCTCGCCCGCGACGCTCGCGTCGTCGTGATGCGGCCCGCCGCTGCGTTCACCCCCAACGGCCCGCGCACCCCGGCGGATCCGGCGTTCGACCCGTTCTGGGCCCGCGTGAACGAGTCCGGCATCACGGTGGTCGTGCACGCCGGTGACTCTGGCTACCTGTCGAACGGCTACGCGGCCGACGGGTTCGCGGCCACCTTCGAGGGGGCCGAGCGGCCGAGCATCAAGATGCTCACGATGGAGCGGGCCATCTACGACTTCCTCGCCTCGCTGGTCTTCGACCGGCTCTTCGAGCGGTTCCCGAACGTGCGGGTCGCCTCGGTCGAGAACGGCGCGGAGTTCCTCCCGGACCTGTTCCGCAAGCTCTCCTCGACCCACAAGCGCATCCCCGGGTTCTTCCCCGAGGACCCGATCGAGACGTTCCGGCGCAACATCTGGATCAACCCGTTCTGGGAGGACGACCCCTACGTCATCGCCGACCTCGTCGGCGAGGAGCGAGTGCTGTTCGGGTCCGACTGGCCCCACATCGAGTGCGTGCCCGAGCCGCTCTCCTACGAGCGGGAGCTCAAGGACTTCTCCGACGCGGCGCGCCGGCGGATCCTGCACGACAACACCGCCGAACTCAACGTCCTGCGTCCGGCCTGAGCGTCGCGGCCGTCAGGTCGCAACGACCCGCCCGTCGAGCATCGACACGACCCGGTCCGCCCGTGCTGCGACCCGCGGGTCGTGGCTGACGACGACCAGGGTCATGCCCCGCTCGGATCGGATGCGGTCGAGCAGGTCGAGCACCCGGGCCCCCGTGCGTGAGTCGAGGCGGCCCGTCGGCTCGTCGGCGAGCAGCAGGCTCGGCGCAGTCGCGAGCGCCCGGGCGATCGCGACCCGCTGACGCTCGCCCCCCGAGAGCGCGGGCGGCCGCAAACCGGCCCGATCGGCCATCCCGACCTCGTCGAGGAGCGCGAGCGCTCGATCCCGACGCGCGCGGGCCGAGCGCACGACGCCGAGCATCGGGACCTCGACGTTCTCCTGGGCCGACAGGGTGGGCAGCAGGTTGTCGAGCTGGAACACGAGCCCCACGTCGACGGCACGCACGTGATCGAGGTCGCGGTGGCGACGCAGATCGTGGCCGCCGACGTGCGGAGTGCCGTCATCGGGCTCGTCGAGCGCGCCGAGGAGGTTGAGCAGCATCGACTTGCCGCACCCGGACGGTCCGACGATCGCGACGAACTCGCCGGGACGGACCTCGAGGTCGACGCCGTCGACGGCCCGCACCCGACGCCGACCCCGCCGCCCGTCTAGCGTTCCGCCCATGACGACCACCACCGCGTCCACCGCGTCCACCCCGACCACCCCGAAGCGGGCCCGCTGGCGCACGGTGGCGGCTTGGGTCGTCCTCGTGATCGGCCTGATCCTCGCCCCGATCACGATGAGCGCCGTCTGGGTCAGGAACGTGCTGCTCGACACGAACCGGTACGTCGAGACGATGGCCCCGCTGGCCCGGGACGAGCGCATCCAGATCGCACTCGCGACCCGGATCACGAACGAGATCTTCGCCGATCAGCGGGTGCAGGACGCCATCGCCGGCCGCCTGCCCGACTCGATCTCGTTCCTCGCCGCGCCCGCCTCCGAGGCGCTGCGTCAGACCACCTACAACGTGGCCCTCGACCTCACGCAGTCGCCGCAGTTCGCCAAGCTCTGGGATCAGGCGAACCGGCTCGCGCACGCCAGCGTCGAACGGGTCCTCACCGGGTCCGGCAACATCAAGATCGAGACCAAGAACGGTCAGATCGTGCTCGACCTCACCCCGATCTACGCCAAGGTCGCCGAGCGCCTCGACCAGACCTCCCTCGGCATCACGAACCGGCTGCCCCTCAGTGCACTCGACAAGACCTTCGTCATCGCCGACATCTCGACGGTCCAGGGTGCACAGACCGCGACCCGCATCCTCGACGCGACCGCGGATCTCCTCCCCTGGCTCGTCGTCGCGCTGCTCGCCGGTGCGGTGCTGCTCAGCAAGGACCGTCGGCGCGAGGTCCGCCGGGTCGGCGTCGGACTGCTCATCATGACCCTGCTGTTCGCCGTGGGCCTCGCGCTCGCACGGGCCGCCTACGTCGATGCGGTGGCCCAGCCGGGCCAGACCAGCGTGGCGGCGAACCAGGCCGTCTTCGACATCACCTTCCGGTTCCTGCGCAACGCCAACCGCACCATCATGGCGATCGGTCTGGTGATGGCGGCCGCCGCCGCCCTCGCCGGCTCCTCCCGGGCCGCGCTCGCGGTCCGGGGTGCCGTCGGTCGAGCGTCGGACCGGGCCGCCGCCGAGGGCGAGCAGCACGGTGTGCTCGGCGGACCGGTGAGCGCGTTCGTCGCCCGCAACCTCATGCTGCTCGAGATGGTGGTCGTCGTGCTCGCGTTCCTGGTGTTCGCGTTCATCGCCGCGCCGAGCCCGATGACCGTGCTCTGGATCTCGCTGGCGACCCTCGCCGTGGTGATCGTGCTCCTCGTCGTCGCCCGGGCCGGTCGCGAGGCGTCGGCGGCCTGAGGGATCCGACGGCGGGCCGCCGCCGGATCAGACCCCGCGGTTCTCGATCGTGTTCGGCCGCGGGTGCCCCTCGGCCTCGCAGAGCGCGAAGTACATGTCGCGCACCATCTTGGCGTCGATGACGAGTTCGACGGCCCCGGAGGCGTCGAGCTGCAGGTTCGCCCCGTAGATCGCGAACCACGCGTCGGTGAGGCCGTCGTTCGTCTCGGGGACGACGAGCGTGTGCTCCGAGCCGGCCGGCTCGAACAGGTACGACCCGGCCGTGTTGACCTCGGGGTACTCGGCGTACTTCCAGGACCCGGCGATCGTGAACGCGAACACCTGACCCGTGTGGCGGTGGGTCGGCACGATCACGCCCGGCTCGAACTTCGTGCGGATGACCCACAACCCCTGCTCGATGTCGACGTGGAGCAGCTGCAGGTGGGTGCCGTCCCCGAGGGCGACGAAGGGCAACTCCTCCTCGCCGCGGTGGATGGCCATGGGGATGTTCATCATCTGCGTCATGGCCGGCAGCGTACCGGGCGGTGCCGGGCACCACCCGATGCCGCCCGGCGGAGCGCGCGGACGCCCGCTACGGGCGCTTGAACGAGGTCCAGCCCCGATCGCAGGTGAGGAGCGCGCCGTTGAGGCTCCGGGACGCGTCGGAGGCGAGGAACACCACCAGATCGCCGATCTCCTCCGGGGTCTGGAACGTTCCGTCCGCGTGGCCCGCGGCGAAGGCCGCCGTGAGCTCGGGCACGTCGAGGATCACCCCGTTCATCGGGGTGTCGACGTACCCGGGACCGATCGCGTTCACCCGCACGCCGAGGGGCCCGCACCCGACCGCCATCGACTTCGTGAGCATGGCCACCCCGCCCTTCGAGGCGGCGTAGGCGTCGAGCCCGCCGAGCGGCAGCGTCGACATCGACGAGCCCGTCGTGATGATCGACCCGCCACCGGACTCCACCATCGCGGGGATCGCGTGGTGGCAGCAGTAGAAGACGCCGGAGAGGTTGACCCGGATCACCCGGTCCCACACGGCGGGATCGGCGTCCGGCGCGAACGCGTCGCCGCGGAACGGCATCGCGATCCCCGCGTTCGCATGGAGGATGTGGAGCCCGCCGAACTCGGCGACGGTGGCGGCGACGAGCCGACCGCAGTCGTCGACCTCGCCGACGTCGACCCGCAGCGCAGTGGCCCGACCTCCCGCGTGTCCGATGCCGTCCGCCACCGTGCGCGCCGTCGACTCGTCGAGATCCGCCACGACGACGGTCGCGCCCGCCCCGGCGAGCGCCTCGGCCGAGGCCCGCCCGATCCCCGACCCGCCGCCGGTGACGATCGCGACGCGACCGTCGAGGACGCCGCCGGTCATGCCGACGCGGCGACGGTCCGGTCGTCGACGTCCTGCACCGCCCGCAGGATCCGGCGCCCGAAGTCGGGGCTCGCGCAGGCGAGGTGGGTGTCGTCCATGCGGTGGATGCTGGCCCCGGGGATCGCGAGCGCGAGCCGGTGCTGGGCGTCGGGGCTCACCGCACGGTCCCGGGTCGTGACCACGACCGTGGTGGGCACGTCGATGCGGCCGATCCACCGGCGGGACGAGAATGAGCTGACCGCCCGCCCGGCCTCGGCCACGAGGCGCAGGTCGTGGCGGCGGAACTCCTCGCGGGCCCAGGTGGTCATCGAGCCCGGCCTGGTCGGCGTGTGGCCGAAGATGCGCCGACCGATGGCGTGGGGCACGTGGCCGACCACGCTCCCCACCCGCAGGCCGCCGGCCGCCAGCATCATCGACGCAGCGAACGCCCGGCGCTCGGGGTGCCCGGTGACGAACTCCGCGCCCGTCGCGCACAGCACGAGGCCGGCGACGAGGTGGGGGTGCCGCTTCCAGAGCAGTTGGGAGATCGGGCCGCCCATCGAGTAGCCCACGGCGATGACCGGGCCGCAGCCCTCCGCCTCGATGATCGCGGCGAGATCGTCGGCGCAGTTGCGCAGTCGGAACCGGTCGTTCGACCGGATCCCGCGCCCGTGACCCCGGAGATCGGGGGCCAGCACGGAGAAGTGCTCACCGAGGGCCTCGAACGCCTGGAACCAGTTGAGGCCGCCGCTCGCGCACCACCCGTGGACGAGCAGCACGGTCGGCGCACCCTCCGGTCCGGCCACCCGGCGCACGAACGTGGTCCCCCGGCCCGGGAGTTCGACCCGCTCGCCGAGGGGCAGCGGCGGACCGGGCACCTCATCCGCGTCGAGCCACGCGGTCTGCGTCTGCAGGGCGACCATAGGGGGACCAGCGTAGGCCCGTTCCGGGTCGATACCCGACCAATCCGCCACGGCCCGGCCGGGCGCACTGCGGCGACCGGCGGGCGGCAGCCGACCGGGGTCCGGGCCGCTCCGACCTGCGAAGATGCCCGGGTGACGAACCGTCCCCCCGCCGTCGTCGTCGAGCACCTCGTGCGTCGGTTCGGCGACTTCACCGCCGTCGACGACGTCTCGTTCCAGGTCGAGGCGGGCGAGCTGTTCGGCTTCCTCGGGCCGAACGGTGCGGGCAAGACCACGACGATCTCGATCCTCTGCACCCTCCAGCGCCCGTCGGCCGGTACCGCCCGGGTCGCCGGTCACGACGTCGTGACCGAGCGCGACGAGGTGCGTCGGAACATCGGCCTCGTCTTCCAGGAGATCACGCTCGACGACTACCTCACCGCGGCGGAGAACCTCCGGTTCCACGCGGTGCTGTACGGCATCCCGCCGGCCGAGGTGCAGGCCCGCATGGCGCCGCTCCTCGACATGGTCGGCCTCTCCGACCGCGCCGACCAGCAGGTGCGGTTCTTCTCGGGTGGCATGAAGCGCCGCCTCGAGATCGCGCGCGGCCTGCTGCACATGCCGCGGGTGCTGTTCCTCGACGAGCCGACCATCGGACTCGACCCCCAGACCCGCACCCACATCTGGGACTACGTCGATGAGCTGCGGGCACGCGAGCACGTGACGATGTTCCTCACCACCCACTACATGGACGAGGCCGAGCGCTGCGACCGCATCGCAATCATCGATCAGGGTCGCATCGTCGCCATCGACACCCCGACCAGGCTCAAGGCATCGGTCGGCGCCGACACGATCACGCTCGCCACCCACGACGATGCCGTCGCCGCGCGGGAACTCGCCGCCGAGTTCGGGATCTCCGCAGACGCCAAGGGCGACCACCTCGTGCTGCGCGTCCCGGACGGCGAGGCGTTCGTGCCCCGCATCTTCTCGACCCTCAGCGTGGGCGTCACGAGCGTGAACGTCCGGCGACCGAGTCTCGACGACGTCTTCCTCAAGTACACGGGCCGCGACCTCCGCGACGCGGACTCGGCCGGCGGTCTCGCCGCGAACCCGATGGTGCGGGCGTTCCGGAGCGGTCGATGACCACGACGACGGCCGTGCCGGCCCGGGCCGCCGCCGGGCCGATGCTGCGCAACCTGCGCACGATCCGGATGATCTGGTTCCGGGAGCTCATCCGCCTGCGGCGCATGCCCACCCGCATCGTCTCGAGCATCGCCCAGCCGATCATCTTCCTGCTCGTGATGGGCGCGGGCATCGGTTCGCTCGTCGGCGATCGCGGTGCGGGCGGCGTCTCCTACCAGGTGTTCATCTTCCCCGGCATCCTTGCGATGTCGATCATCACGTCGTCGTTGTTCTCCGCCATGTCGATCGTGTGGGATCGCGAGTTCGGGTTCCTGCGCGAGATGCTCGTCGCCCCGGTCACCCGCGGTTCACTCGTGCTCGGGAAGGCCGTCGGCGGCGGCACCGTGTCGGTGGCCCAGGGGCTGCTGCTCATCGTGTTCGCACCGTTCATCGGGGTGAGCCTCAATCCCGTGCGCGTGCTCGGGCTCGTGATCGCGCTGCTCCTGCTCGCGTTCGCACTCACCTCGCTCGGCATCGTGCTCTCGAGTCGCATCAACCGCATGGAGTCGTTCCAGATGGTGATGTCGCTCGTCATGCAGCCGATGATCTTCCTGTCGGGCGCGGTGTTCCCGCTCACCTCGCTGCCGGCCTGGCTCGCGGTCCTGACCCGGCTCAACCCGGCGACCTACGGCGTCGACCTGTGCAGGCGGGTGCTCATCCCCGAGGCTCCGCCGCTCACCCTCTTCGGCCACGTCGTGCCGCTCTGGGGCGACGCCGCGATCATCCTGGCGTTCGGGGCGTTCACGCTCGCGCTCGCCGTGAGACTCTTCGCCAACGCCGAGTGACCGCGTCCGGCCCGCGCGGGCCGGACGGGACGCGGCCGGATCAGACCTGGGCGGCGACGATCGCCTCGCACAGCGCCACGAGTTCGGCCCGCTCGTCCGCGCTCAGCACCTCGAGCGCGCGACCGAAGGCGACGTTCGTCGACTCCTCGGCGCCGTCCCACGCGATCTGCATGACGCTGGAGTCCGGGTGGGGCTCGGGCCAGCCGAAGATGCCGGCCATGTGCGGCGTGGAGCGCATCACGGCCTCGAGCGGCTGGAACCCGGCGGCGAGGATCGCTCCGGCGTGGAGACCACCGCGCAGTTCCCGGAGCGCGTTGAGCCGGTGCAGCACGAGCGCCTTGTCGTCGGTGGGCTCGTCGAGCGATCGCCACGCGGCGAACAACGGCGCGCCGGCCGGGCTCGCACCCTGCACGACCCGGCCGAGGAGTTCGGCCGCCCGCCGGTAGTCGGGCCCATCGGCGAGGTGCGCCCGGGCCCACTCGTGGGCGCAGGTCGCGAACTCGGCCGCCGCCTGCTCGCGCGACATCACGGTGCCGCTCCGGTCCCAACCGTCACGGACGCCGCTCGGCTCGAAGTACACGAAGGTCGCGGTCACCACGTCGGCCGGGACGTCGCCGAGCACCCCACCGCGCCCGCCCACGTAGAAGTCCATGCCCTGGAACCCGAGCTCGCCCCCCTTCGCGTAGGTCGCGCCGTCGAGCATGAAGTTCGAGGGGAGCACCGCCACAGCGGGCTTGAGCGATGCGGCGATCTCGGCGGGGTTCACGGCGGGTCTCCTCGGGTCGGACCGGCCGCACGGGGCCGGACGGGGCAGCGGGATCGGGCCGGACGCTAGCGGCGCGATCGGCCGGCTGTCAGGCCCGGAACGGCTCGCCGTCCCAGCGGTCGAGCCGGGCGAACTCCTCCACGGTCCGACGACGCAGCCGCGTCACCGGTCGCACCGGCTCACCGAGCACGACCATCGCCGCGATGCCCACGTGGGCGGGGAAGCCGAGCAGTGCCCGGGCCTCCGCCTCGCGTCGGCACAGGAAGGTGGTCATGACGCCGCCGAGGCCCTCGGCACGCGCCGCGAGCAGGAGGTTCTGGACGAAGGGGTAGACCGATCCGCCACCCACGATGCTGTGCCGATCGAGGCCACCGTCGAGCACCGCGAGCGCGGTGAGATCGGCGAGGACGACGAGGAGGGCCGGCACCTCGACGAGACCGTCGAGCAGCGGGCTCGGCGCCGCGGTCGAGGCCGCGGCCGCCAGGTCGATGCGGGGCGGGTCCGGCCAGGTGCCGTCCTCCCCCACCGCGAACGGCACGAGCCCGGCGCCGAGGTACCCGACGTACTCGTTCCATCCGGCCTGGGCGAGCCCCGCGATGCGCGCCCGGACCTCACGGTCCTCGATGACGAGCACCGTCCACGGCTGGCGGTTGCCGCCGCTCGGAGCGAACCGGGCCGCGTCGAGGATGCGATGGAGCGTCGCCGGATCGATGACCCTATCGGTGAAGTCCCGCGTCGCCGCGGTCGTACGCATCGCCTCGACGACACCGACCTCGGGGGCCGACGGATCACGCTCGGCGGGCACGTGGATCAGCCGTCGGCGCTCAGGCGAGGTACCGGCTGACGGTGTCGACGATCGCCGCGGGCTTGTCCGAGCCCTCACGTTCGATCGTCACGCGCGTGACCGCCTGGACCCCGCCCGGGACCTCGGTCGCCGACACGAGGGTGCCGGAGCCGCGGAGCCGGGAGCCGACCGGCACCGGCGACGGGAAGCGCACCTTGTCGACGCCGTAGTTGAGGCCCATGGAGATCCCGTGGACCTCGAGGATCTGCGGCAGGAACATGCTCGCCAGCGACATCGTGAGGTACCCGTGGGCGATCGGCGTACCGAACGGTCCGGCCTTCGCCTTCTCGACATCGACGTGGATCCATTGGTGGTCACCGGTCGCGTCGGCGAACCGGTCGATCTGCTCCTGGGTGACCGTGGTCCAGTCGCTCGTGCCGAGTTCCTGACCGACGGCGTCGAGGAGGGCCCGGGGGTCGTCGAAGATCGTGGCTGCCATGCGGGCGAGTCTGCCACCTCCTCGCGCGACCGTCCCACCCGGCGACCCCGCGCTGGACAGAGGTCATACCTCTGTCGTACCGTGCTCCCATGCCCCGGACGGACGACTCGGCCGAGGCCCGCCTCGCGGCCCTCGGCATCCCGCTCCCCGACCCGCTCCCCGCCTTCGGCGAGTACGTGCCCGCGGTCCGCGTCGGTGACCAGCTGTGGGTCGGCGGTCACTTCGGCACCCGGGCGGACGGCTCCATCATCAGTGGCCGGGTCGGCGACTCCCTCACCGCCGAGGAGGCCGCCGAGGCCGCGCGCTCGGCGGCGATCAACGCGCTGTCGACGATCCGGGCCGAACTCGGGACGCTCGACGCCATCGACCGCGTCGTGCACCTCTACGGCGTCGTGAACTCGACCCCGACGTTCACCGGCCAGACCGGCGTCATCGACGCGGCGTCCCGCATCCTCGTCGACGTGTTCGGGGACCGCGGCCGGCACGCCCGTCTCGCCGTCGGCGTCGCAGCACTCCCCGCCGATCTGGCGCTCGAGATCGAACTCGTGCTCACCGTGCGACCGGACGCGGGGGCGGCGCGGTCATGACCACCACCGAGGCCTTCCGACTCGGCGGGCGCCTGTCGCTCGACCTCACCTGGACGCTGCGGTACCGCCGCGTCGCCCCGACCGAACTGCTCGTCCGCCCCGCCGACCTGCGCCGCTGGGTCACGACGGCGGTCGCGCCCACGCACGAGCCCGTGGATCCCGAACTGCTCGCAGCGGCGATCGACCTGCGCGAGGCGGTCTTCCGGGCGGCCGGCGCCACGATCGACGGCTCACCCGTGCGCCGGGCCGACCGCACCCTCATCAACGCGTGGGCCGAGCGGCCCGCGCCGTACCGTCGCCTCCACGCCTCCGGCCGACCCGAGGTCCACCTCCGGCCCGGCGCCGAGGTCGCGAGCGCGCTCGCCGCGGTCGCGATCGACGCGGTCGACCTGCTCGCCGCCGACGACGGCCGACTCCGCCGTTGCGAGGGCCCCGGGTGCGCCCTGCTCTTCCACGACGCGTCCCGACCGGGCCGACGTCGCTGGTGCTCGGCGGCCCGGTGCGGCAACCGGGTCAACACGCGGGCGTACCGCCGACGACACACGACCGTCCCGACCGAGGAGTGAACCGACGATGCTCACGATGAAGCCGAACTGCGAGTGCTGCGACCGCGACCTCGATCCGAGCGGTCCGGACGCCCGGATCTGCTCGTTCGAGTGCACGTGGTGCGAGGCCTGCGCCGAACACCTCGGCGACACCTGCCCGAACTGCGGCGGGACCCTCCTGGTCCGACCGCCGCGGGACGCCGCCCTCCTGGAGGCGTTCCCGGCCTCGGCCGAGCGCGCCCCGGCGAGCCGCGCCTGCCCCTGAGGTCAGTCCGGTGCCGGGAGGCTCGACCGGCCCCCGGTCGCCCAGTACGAGGCGGTGATCGTGACGTTCGGGCCGAGCGGCTCCATCGTCTCGTAGACCCGCTTGTACGCCGTGCGAGCGATCCGCCACGCGCCGTCGACCTTCACGTAGTCGTCGTCGTAGAAGGCCGCGCCCTGGATCACGATCCCCCACTGCGTGTCGACGACGCGGTCCTCGAGCGCCCACACCCCCGTGGCGGTCGTGGGGCCCGTGAGCTCGATCTCGGGATGGTGGGCCTTGTGGCTCGAGTGGAACGTCTCGGACCCCATGCCCTTGCGGAAGAACTCCACGATGGCGTCCCGGCCCTCGTAGGAGTACGCGCCCGCGCTGTACGCGCAGGTTGCGTCCGGCGTGAACAACTCGACGATGTCGTCCCACTGCTTGAGGTCGAGGTGCCGGAAGTAGGCGTACTTCAGGCGCTTGATCGCTTCGAGTTCGACGAGGTCCTCGGGAGTCATGGGTCGGACTCTACGCGCCCGATCACCGCAGCCGTTCGAGGAGGCTCGACCCGCATCCGCTCGGCGCGTTCACCGGGTTGCAGCGGGCGACCGTGCCGCCCGGGATCGCAGCGAAGTACGGCGTGCCGAACCGGTTGTTGGCGATCGTCGGGTAGTCGGTGCTCACCCACTGCGCGCCCGAGGCGAGCGCCGCATCGCGCATCGTGGTGTCGCCGGTGCGGGCCTGCGCGGTGTCGGCGTCGGCCCGGGTTCGCACGACGAAGCCGTCGCGCACCAACTGCCGGATGCGCTGGCCCGCGACACCCATCGGGTCGTTCTCCTTGACGAACGCCCCACTCGGCTCGGACGGCTTCGACGAGGTGAACAGCACCCGGCCGGTCAGGTTGCGGCGGCCGCGGAGGTACAGGTCGCGGACCGCGCCCTGGTTGTCCATGAGGAACAGCACCGTGCCGCGGGCCTCGGCGAGGGTCGGCCACCCGGTCCGCCGGATCGCCGCCGGCAGCGTCCGCGCCGAGCCCCGCAGCTCGTCGGGCGTGTAGAGCATGCGCGGCGGGATCTCGTCCCGGATCGTCGCGTCCAACTCGTCGAGATCCCTCGCCGTGAACGGCCGCGCGGACACGAACCCGAGGTCGATCGGGTCCGGCGTCTCGTCCTCCTTGAGTTCGAGGAGGACCGCGATCGGCACGTGGCCCGGGTGCGCCACCGACCAGCGTCGCAGCTGGGCGAGGCAGATGCGCAGGGTCGTGCAGGTCGTCTCCCAGTCGACCTCGGGCACGTGGAGCACCTTGATGCCCGGCCGGCGCAGCGTCGGGTCCGGCGAACGCGTCGGCTCGCCCACCAGCTTCAGCACCCGGTGGGTCGCGTACCGACCGCCCTTCGGGTCGGTGGCGATGTCGAGTTCGATCTGGCGCACATTCTGATCCGAGAACTGGTTGGCGAGGGGCAGGTGCGAGTAGTCGAGGGTCGCTGCGGTCTCCGGCAGGAAGCCGGAGAGCGCGGTCCAGAATGGATCCTCGCTGCGCAGGTGGTACGAGTTGTGGCTCCCGATCACCTGGATCTGGTTGAGGCGGACGCAGTCCTGCATGCGGGCGAACCCGGGATCCGCGCCGCAGGGACGGGTCCTCGGCTCGGCCCCCGCCGGGCCCGCCGCGACGACCGTGCCGAGGCCGATGGCCGCAAGCACCCCGAGCACGATCGTGCGCATCCCGTTCCGCCCCATCCGTCCCCTCCTGTCCGCTCGGGCGCAGAGCCTGCCACGGGCCGTAGAGTGCGCGCCGTCACGCCCCACCCCCTGCGGGCGCGGATCGCGAGGAGCACACGATGACGATGGAGTACCGACGACTCGGCCGATCCGGCCTCAAGGTCAGCGTCCTGTCCTTCGGATCATGGGTGTCCTTCGGCACCCAGATGGGCCTCGACACCGCGCTCGCCTGCATGGACACGGCGCAGCGGGCGGGCGTCAACTTCTGGGACAACGCCGAGGCGTACGCCGGCGGCCAGTCCGAGCAGATCATGGGCGACGCCATCAAGGAACTCGGCTGGAAGCGCCACGAGTACGTGATCTCCACGAAGTTGTTCTGGGGCATCCACGGCGGGGTGAACATGTCGAACACCCTGAACCGCAAGTACCTCATGCAGGCGATCGACGGTTCGCTCGAGCGTCTCGGCCTCGACTTCGTCGACCTCGTGTTCTGCCACCGTGCCGACCCCGACACGCCCATCGAGGAGACGGTGTGGGCGATGTCGGACATGATCTCGCAGGGCCGGGCGCTCTACTGGGGCACGTCGATGTGGACCGCCGACGAGATCCGCGCGGCGTACGAGATCGCGGAGCGTCACCACCTCCACAAGCCGGTGATGGAGCAGCCGCAGTACCACCTCCTCGACCGCGTGAAGGTCGAGATCGAGTACGCCCGCCTCTACGACGACATCGGCCTCGGCCTCACCACGTGGAGCCCGCTCGCGTCGGGTCTGCTCACCGGCAAGTACCTCGACGGCATCCCCGAGGACAGCCGCGGTGCGCTCCCCGGATACGAGTGGCTCCAGGGCATGCTCACGAACGAGAAGGCGAGCACGAAGGTGCGTGCCCTCAAGGAGATCGCCGACGAGCTCGGCTGCACGCTCGCCCAGCTCGCGATCGCGTGGTGTGCGAAGAACCCGCGGGTGTCGACCGTCATCACGGGCGCGAGCCGGCCCGCCCAGGTCGAGGACAACATGGGCGCGCTCGAGGTGCTCGGGCGGCTCGACGACGAGGTGCTCGCCCGCATCGACGCGGCGACCGGCTGGGGCACCGGCGGCTGATCCGCACTCCACCGAACCGACCGGAGGCACCGTGACCGACCCGCAACCCGTCCTCCCCGCGTCCGCCCTGTGGCGTGACGTGCACAAGGGCATCCGCTTCGGCCTGACGCTCGCGATCAGCTCGACCTCGTCGCTCGACCCCGACGACCCCGAGAACCGCACCGGGCTCGCCGAGATGGTGCAGGAACTCGTCGACCTGCTCGATTCGCACGCCGACGTCGAGGACCGGATCACGGGCCCGGTGATCGATGATGTGCTGCCCGATCTCGGCGCCGAGCTCCACGCGGCGCACGCGTTCCTCGCGCGGCGCGCCGCCGCACTGCGCCTGTCGGCCGACCGCCTGCTCACGGCGGCCGATCCGCACGCCGCGATGCGCAGCCTGCACCTCGACCTCGCGGCGTTCGCCGGCGAGTACTTCATCCACCAGGACCACGAGGAGCGGGTCGTGCTGCCCGCGCTCGAGGCGGCCGTCGGCCTCGAGCGCGTGCGCGAGCTCGAGGGCGAGTTCGTCGCCGCCGTGTCGCCGGACGACCGCATGCTCGGGCTCGAGTTCATGGTGCCGGCCATGAACGTCGCCGAACGCGCCGAGGTCATCGCCGCGATCCGGGCGAACGCGCCGGCCGAGGTGATCGCCGAGGTCTGGGAGCTCGTCACCGACGTGCTCGACGCCGACGAGGTCGCCGCCCTCGAGGCCCGCCTCGACCGCCCCGCCGGCTGACGCCCATCGGGTTCCCCCTTGACGACGAGTCGAACGTGTGTTCGAATCGCGCCTCCACCACACACCCGAGGGGGCAGCCATGGGGCTCATGCGCATCATCGACGAGACCGGCGACACGGTCGTGACCTGGGCGGCCGACGACCCCGCCACCACCGCCGAGGCGGAACGGATCTTCCGGAGCCTCGAACTCGAGCGCCGGATGGCCTTCGCCCGCCCCGAGGGGGCGCCGGCGAGCGAGGCCGAGCGCATCCACGCGTTCGACCCGACCGCCGAGGAGATCATCTGGGTGCGTCCGATCCAGGGCGGCTGACCGACCGTGGCCACCACGACCGCGCCCCACGCGCCGGTCGAGGTCGAGGTCGAGACGCTCCCCGACGGGCGTGCACTGCACGTCCGGGCCGACGGCTCCGTCGTCGTGGTCGGCGTCGCGCAGGCTCGTCCGCATCCGGTGCCCGGGGTCGACTGGATCCACCGTGGCGCAACCCGGCCTCGCCTGCGACGAGCCCGTCGACCCGGCCCGGTCCACTTCCGGCCGCTCGACCCGGATGCCCTCGCGCGTGGCGGAACGGCCTTCACACGCCGGCTCGCGCACGACCGCGCCAACCGGTTGCTGCGCTCCCTGCTCGACGCCGACCAGCGGGCCGAGTACGAACGCACCGGGTACTTCTGGGTCGAGGTACCCCAGGGACGCCTCCGGTTCGGCCGGCTGTTCGCGATCCGGTTCGAGCCCTGCGGCTCGAACGACTTCCGCCTGCTCTGCGTCGTGCCGAGCGGCTACGAGGACCTGCCGATCCCGGACATCTGGGCGAACCTGCTGCTCGCGGTGCGCGACGATCCCGCCCGATTCTTCGCCGTCGCGATCGACCGCTCGGCGCCACCCCCGCGCCGGACGTTGTTCTAGGCCGACGTCAGGCGGGGTCGAGCACCAACACGGCCTCCTTGAGGCCGTAGACGAAGGCGTTCGGCATCTCGACCGGCTCGTGGCCCGGGGCCGGCGACCAGCTCGCGACGCGGCGCAGGAACTCCTCGATGAAGATGCGGATCTCCATGCGGGCGAGGTTCGAGCCGATGCAGAAGTGCGTGCCGAACCCGAACGCGAGGTGGAGGTTCGGGTCACGCGTGACGTCGAACTCCTCGGGGCGGTCGAAGTGC
>JBJTWK010000119.1:0-27030 GCA_046081705.1 Actinomycetes bacterium
TCGGCCGACGTGTGGACCCCGTCGTCCCAGGCCTGCTTGCGGGAGATCTCCCCGATCCCGAGGGCCTTCGCCCCGGCGGCCTTGCGTTCGATGCGTTCGATGCTCCGCACGAACGACCGCAGACCCGGTGCACTCATGCACGCGACATCGAGGCTCGCGATCACTGCATCGAGCAGTTCCTCGACCTCGAACACCGTCGCTTCCATGTCGTGCATTCAACACGGAGGGTCGGACATGAACGAGGAGTGGCACGCGTGACGCGTGTGGTCCCATGCGTCACATGCGACGCGCCCGCCCCAGCCCCTCCTGCGCGACGGTCGCGACGTGCACGCCGTCCTCGGTGAACACGCGTGCGAAGGCGTGGCCGCGCGAGTTCGCGATCCCGCTGCCCTCGAGATCGAAGAGCAGCCACTGGTCGGCGCGTACCGGTCGGTGGAACCAGACCGCGTGGTCGAGGGAGGCGTTCATCATGGCGTCCCAGTTGCCGGCGAGCGAGTGGGGGAGCAGGGCCACGCCGAGGAGGTCCTCGTCGGAGAGGTACGCGAGCGCACAAGCGTGCACCATCGGATCGTCGTCGAGGTCGCCGGTCACTCTGAGCCAGGAGGTCGCCCTCGGGGCCGGGTCGAGACCGTGGCGGACGAACCGGTGATCGAAGAACAGATCGGTCGGGACGGACTCGAGGCCCTCGGGACCCGGCGTGTCCGGCGGGAACGGACGGGCCTGGGCCTCCTCGCCGTCCTCGTCGGCCTGGAACGACGCGATGAGGTTGAGGATCGCGCCGCCCGCCTGGTAGGCGACGACCTGACGGGTCGTGAACGACCGACCGTCACGGACCCGTTCGACCTCGTAGAGGACGGGTTGGCGTTCGTCGCCGGCGCGAACGAAGTAGGCGTGGAAGGAGTGCACGCGATGTGCGGCCTCGACGGTGAGTCCGGCGGCGCGGAGTGCCTGGGAGACGACCTGCCCGCCGTAGATCCGACCCCACCCGAGGTTCGGTCCGGCGCCGAGGAAGGCGTCCGGCTTCACGGGTTCGAGTTCGAGCAGGCTGCGCAGGGAGTCGACCCGGTGGATGCTGACGCTCACGGCCGCAGCCTGCCACGCCGGCCCGGCCGGCCCCCCACTGCGCCGACGGGTGGCAGGATCGATGGCCGTGACCGCCGAGATCGCGCTCGTGACCGCCGCCGTGGCCCGGTCCCACGACGCGGACCTCGCGCCGACCGCCGCCGGTCTCGGTGGGATCGGCCTGTCGACGGCGATCGTCGACTGGGACGATCCGACGGTCGACTGGGGATCGTTCCGGCTCGCCCTCGTGCGCTCGCCCTGGGACTACACCCGACGCCTCGCCGAGTACCTCTCGTGGATCGACCGGGTCGCCGCGGCCACGATCCTCGTGAACGAGCCCGCGGTGCTGCGGTGGTGCTCCGACAAGCACTACCTCGTCGAACTGGCCGAGCGGGGCGGCCCCGTCATCCCGACCACCCTGCTGCACCCGGGCGACCCGATCGTGCTGCCCGAGGCGTCCGAGTTCGTCGTGAAGCCCACGGTGTCGGCGGGGGCGCGGGACACCGAACGGCACACGCACGAGGGTCGGGCCGGTGCGATCGACCACATCGGACGACTCCACGCCGCGGGCCGCGACGTCGTGGTGCAGCCGTACCTCGCCGGGGTCGAGCGGCGCGGCGAGACCGCGGTCATCTGCTTCGACGGCGAGCCGAGCCACGCCATCCGCAAGGGGCCGATCCTCGTCGAGGGGGTGCGCGAGGTCGTCGACGACCTGTACGCGGTCGAGGACATCACGGCCCGGACCGCGACCGCCGACGAGCTCGCGGTCGCCCGGCGGGTGCTCGATCTGCTGCCGTTCGACGCGCCGCCGACCTACGCCCGGATCGACCTCATCGAGGACGACGCAGGGCGACCCCTCGTGCTCGAGGTGGAGGCGAACGAACCGTCGCTCTTCCTCGCCGAGGACCCCGGATCCTCGGCGCGACTCGCGGCGGCGGTCGCGCGTCGGCTCGGCTGACCCGGGCTAGCGTCGCCGCCGTGGCCGACCAGCTGCCGAACCTCCTGCTCGCGGGCTTCCCGAAGACCGGCACCACCTCGCTCTTCACGCTGCTGGCGCGTCACCCCGATGTGGGGCCGTCGAGCGTCAAGGAGGCCGAGTACTTCCTGCCGGCGCGCTACGGCGAGGCGATGCGCCCCGTCGAGGAGTACGCAGCGCTGTTCGAGGGGACGGAGTCGGCGGCCGTCCGGATGGAGGCGACGCCTGCGTACGTCTACGGCGGTGCACCGGTCATCGGGGCCGTCCGCAACACGCTCGGCGCGCCGAAGGTGCTCTTCACGGTGCGCGAACCGGTGGGTCGGCTGCGTTCCTACTACCGGGCCCAGCAGGCCCGCCTCCGCATCCCGATCGAGATGACGATGGAGGAGTACGTCGCCCGCGCCGCCACCATCGGGGAGTCCTCCCTCTCGGATCGAGCGGCGGACCCCTGGTTGGGGGTGCTCGGCGGTGAGTACTCGCGCTTCGTCCCGTCATGGGTCGACGCGTTCGATGTCCGGTTCGTGGCGTTCGATGAACTCGTCGATCACACCGAGCGCGTCCTCGTGGACCTTGCGGGCTGGCTCGGCATCGACCCGGCGCCGTTCGCGGGGATGGAACTGCCGCACGAGAACCCGTCCGTCCTCTACAGGGGCAAGGGGCTCCAGCGGTTCGCGCTGTCCTTCAACCATCGGCTCGAGCCGTTCCTGCGCCGCCACCCGGAGCTCAAGGCCCGGATGCGCGCCGCCTACTACCGCGTGAACGGCCGCGCCGTCCCGAAGGTGGAGTGGTCCCTCGACCCGGCGGTCGGCCAGCGGTACGCGGACACGAATGCGGCATTGGCCACGATCTGGACCGCGGTCGATCCGGCGACGGTGCCCGCGTGGTTGACTCCCACCCCGTGACCGGCACCGAGACGACGCCGCGGGCCTCGGGCCTCGCGCACTGGTTCCCGATGCTCGTGCTCGCGGCCGCTCAGTTCGTGATGGTGCTCGACAGCACCGTCATGAACGTGTCGATCAGCACGGTCGTGAAGGATCTCGACACGACGATCCCCGACATGCAGATGGCGATCGCGTGCTTCACGCTCGTGATGGCGGCCTTCATGCTCGCCGGCGCCGGCCTCGGCAACCGGCTCGGTCGCCTGCGCACCTTCCGCATCGGCCTCGCGATCTACGCGATCGGCTCGGGGGCGACCGCGCTGGCCGTGGGCTTCCCGATGCTCTTCGTCGGCTGGTCGGTGATCGAGGGCCTCGGCGCAGTGCTCGTGATCCCGGCGATCGCCGCGCTCACCGCGGCGAACTACTCGGGTCGCGACCGTGCGCTCGCCTTCGGGATCCTCGGTGGGATCGCCGGCGCCGCCGCCGCGGCCGGTCCGGTCATCGGCGGATACATGACGACCTACCTCTCGTGGCGGTACGTCTTCGCCGCCGAGGTGGTCATCTGCCTCGCCGTGATCGCGGTGTCGCGGCGGATCGTGGCCGGCCCGCCCGTGGCGGTCGAGGGCCGGTTCGATCTCGTCGGCGTCGGCCTCTCGGCGCTCGGCTTCGGGACGATCGTCATCTCGCTGGTCAAGGCGGGCCAGTGGGGTTGGGTCAAGCCGCGGTCGGCGCCCTTCGAGGTGCTCGGCTTCTCGCCCACGATCCCGCTCGTCGTGGCGGGACTCTTCGTGCTGTGGGGCTTCCTCGAGTGGGAGACGCGGGCGGCGGCGCGGGGCGACGCCCTGCTCGACCCGGCGATGCTCCGGATCGGGTCGCTCGCCGACGGACTCGGCACCCTGACCATCCAGCAGTTCGTCATCGGCGGCGTGTTCTTCGTCCTGCCGCTGTACCTCCAGATCGTCCTCGGCCTCGATGCGCTCGGAGCCGGCCTCAAGATCCTGCCGCTGTCGATCGCGCTGTTCGTCGCGTCGTTCGCGGGCGCCGCGCTGGCCAGCCGGTTCGCGCCGAGGGTGCTCGTGCGCGTCGGCGTGATGGTGGTCGTCGTCGGCATCGTCGGGTGCGTCGGCACGATCGACCTCCAGCTCGACCGAGTGCCGTTCGCCGCGTCGATGGCGGTCATCGGACTCGGGCTCGGCCTGTGCCTCTCGCAGATCGGGAACGTGCTGCAGTCCTCGGTCGACGTCTCACGCAGCAACGAGGTCGGCGGTCTCCAGGGCACCGCCCAGAACATCGGCGCGTCCCTCGGCACCGCCGTGATCGGTGCGATCCTGCTGTCGGGTCTCGGCCTCTCGTTCACGAACGCGGTGCAGGCCGATCCGCGGATCCCGGCGAGCGTCAAGGCCGAGGTTCGGGCGACGACGTCGAACGGCGTCGCGTTCATCTCCTCGGAGCAGGCCGCGGCCGCGCTCGAGGCCGCCGGCGTGCCGGAGGCCGACCGGGCGCCGCTCCTCGACGCGTACGAGTCGTCCCAGATCCAGGCGCTGAAGACGTCGCTGGCCTGCGTGGCCCTCGTCGGCCTGCTGGCGTTCGTGACGAGCCGACGGATCCAGCGCAGTGTGCTCGCAGGGCCGGTCGCAGCCGACTGACCGCGGTGCCGTGGACATCGTCGAGGCCCGCCATGGCCCGGCGGACCGGTTCAGCCGTTCTCGGCGACCAACTCGAGTTCGGCCCGGTGCTCCATCCGGGCGATGGCGAGGAGTGACACGAGGACCACGGCGGCCCCGGCGAAGGCGGCGGTCGAGGTCTCCTCGCCGAGGATGAACACCGCTCCGAGGAAGCCGGTGACCGGGATGAGCGCCAGGAACTGCGCCGTCGTGCCCGGGCTCACATGGCGCAACGAGGTGAGGTACAGCCAGAAGGTGAGCGACGAGGTGGCGATCCCGATGACCGGCACGGCGAACCACACCCCGGCGGGTTCGGCGTGACCGACCCCGCCGATGGCGGTCACGAGGAGGAGCGGCGGCGCGATCACGGCGTACGCGAACAGTTGCTGCAGGAACGTGACGGCCAGCGGCGGATGGTCGGCGACGAACCGACTGCTGCCGACCACGTAGAGCGACGCGAACACGAAACCGAGCGCCACCGCGGCGTCGCCGAGCCAGGTCGCGCCGCTCGAGTCGGCGTTCGCGGCCACGACGATGATCGTGCCGATGAGCGCCGTGCCCATCGGGAGGAAGAGTCGGACGGGGAGCGGTGATCGGATGAGGACCCAGGCGAGGAGGGCGATCATGAGTGGTTCGGTCGCCCCGATCAGTGACGCATGCGTGACCGACGTGTGGGCGAGTCCCCAGTTCATGATCAGGTAGGTGAGCCCGGGCTCGAGCACGCCGAGCAGCCCGATGCGCCAGTGCTCCCGCGGGGACAACCAGCCGGTCCGCAGGATGCGGCACATGATGGCGAGGAACGCCACGCTCGTGCCGATCTCGATGAGCGTGAAGGCCGCCACCGACACGCCGCGGTCGAGCACGACGTGGGTGACGATGTTGCCGAAGCCCCAGAGCACCGCGGCGCCCGCCGCGGTCACGACCCCGATGGTGGCGGAGCGGCTCGTACCGGCCGGAGCCGACGCGTGGGGGCTCGGGTTCACGCGGCGACGGTAGCCGTGGTCGCGCTCAGGCCCCGGTGATCCCGGGCGCCGTGGCGCAGGCCGGTGTCGACCCGGGCAGACGATGCCGGTGACGGGCCACGAACGCGTACCCGGGCCGCGCGGCGCGGCGGACGCCCGGGAGGCCGAGCGCCCGTCCGAGCAGGCGCGCCCACCCGGTCGCCGACCGGAGGGCCGCGGCCACCGCCTGCTCGCCCCGTGCTGCGGAGCCGTCGGTCCCGATCCACCACGCCGCCGCCTCGACGTCGGCCCGGGTGAGGCCGAGGGCGGCGAGTTCGGCGTCGTCGAAGGAAGCCCCCGGGCGGATGCGGGCGGTCCCGGGGCGCCACCGGGCCTCGATCCACCGGGCCGAGCGGGTGCAGAACCCGCAGTCCCCGTCGTAGATGAGCGTCGGCGTCACGTCGGCAGCGTACGCCCGCGCCCGCCGGACGGCGGCTCGGGCCGTGCCACCGTGCTCGCGGCATACGCTCCGTCCGTGACGTCCGGCATCCTCCTCAGCCTCGTCGCGGTCGCAGTGACGATCACGGCTGCGTTCCTCGTCGGTCGGGTGCGGCACCGGTACCGGGACATCGACGTGTTCTGGCCGCTCGGGTTCGTCGCGGTCGCGATCGCCGGGTTCGTCGCCACGGGCGGGACCGACGCGGACACGGTGCAGCGCTTCCTGCTGCTCGCGACCGTCACCCTGTGGGGCGGCCGGCTCGCCACCCACCTCGCGTGGCGGAGTCGGGGGCAGGGTGAGGACCCGCGCTACGAGGCGATCATGCGGTCCTCGCAGGGACCGGGTGAGCCGTGGGCCGCGATCCGCAAGGTGTACGCGCTCCAGGCGCTGCTGCTCTGGTTCATCTCGCTGCCGATCACGGTCGGCATGCACGCCCCCGACCCGATCCGGGGCCTGCAGGTCCTCGGGGCGGTGGTCTGGTTCGTGGGGTGGGCGATCGAGGGTGTGGCCGACAAGCAGCTCACCGATTTCCTCGCCGATCCGTCCAGTCGCGGTCGTGTGCTCGACTCCGGACTGTGGGCGTGGTCACGGCACCCCAACTACTTCGGGGACGCGACGGCCTGGTGGGGCATGTTCCTCATCGCGGCCGCGGGCGGGTGGGCGCTGCTCACCGTGCTCTCGCCGCTCCTCATGACCCGGCTGCTCACGAGCGTGTCGGGCAAGCCGATGCTCGAGCACCGGCTGCGCCGGACCCGCGCCGGGTACGAGGAGTACGTGGCCCGGACCTCGGGGTTCGTGCCCCGCCCGCCCCGCCGCCGGTCCGCCTGACCGACTGCGATCCGCCCGGTTCGCGTGGTTCCGGCCCGTCCGGGGCGCACCTACGCTGCGTGACGTGGATGCGACGGAGCGTGGGACGCAGCGGGGGAGCCCCGGGGTGCTGCTCGTCGGCCGTGGGCGCCGGGCGCCGCTCATCTCGATCCACACGTACTTCGACGAACTCGATCACGACCGGGCGCTCGCGGCGGGGCTCGACGATCGCCCCGTGTTCGCGATCCTCGTTCCGGGCGCGGACGACGATGTGGTGCCGGATCGGATGGAGGCCTGGGTCGATCGGTCGATCGCAGCGATCCGCGGCGCCGGTCTCCAGGGCCCGTACCACCTCATCGGGTGGTCGCTCGGCGGGCTCGTCGCGTGGGAGGTCGCCCGGAGGCTGCGCGCCGAGGGCGAAACGGTCGTCTACGCGGCGAACATCGACGGGATGCGCATGAAGCTGCGGCCCCGTCGGCTCGGCGACGCCGTGCGGTACTACGCCGACGAGGCCCGCCGCATCGACGATCGATCCACCCGTGCCAAGTACGTCATGCGCGCGCCGGCGCGGCACCTCGACGGGATGCGGGAACGCGCGACCAAGCGTGTGCAGCGGATGCGACGTCGGTTCGGCGTGGCGTCCGATGCCCCGATCGCCAACACGGCCGAGGCGTACCACCCGCTCATGTACGCCGCGAAGATGACGGGCCTGCACTTCGTCCCCCGCCCGTACTTCTTCCGTCCGACCCTGCTCGTCTCGAGGGTCACGGCGTCGATCGTCGACTCCGACGAACTGCTGCGGTGGGGCACGTTCCTGCCGGCCGGCGTCGACGTGTACGAGGTCCCCGGCGATCACCACTCGATGTGGGAGGCCGAGCACGTGGAGGGGACCGTCGCCGCGATCGCGCGTAGCCTCGCCGCCGTCGACGAGATGGAGGCGGTTCGGCATGGTGGCGACGCGCAGGCTGGGTGACCTCGAGGTCTCGGCGATCGGCTTCGGCTGCATGTCGCTGTCCGGCACCTACGGTGCGGCCGACGACGACGAGAGCCGGCGCACGTTGCTCGGTGCCCTCGACCTCGGGGTGACCTTCTTCGACACGGCCGACATCTACGGCGCCGGACACAACGAGACCCTCGTCGGCGCGACGCTCCGGGCGGTCCGGGACGATGTCGTGATCGCCACCAAGTTCGGGTTCACGAGCGCACCCGGCAGCCCCACGGTGGGGGTGCGCGGTGACGCCGCCTACGTGCGGGAGGCGTGCGACGCCTCCCTGCGTCGGCTCGGGGTCGACACGATCGACCTCTACTACGCGCACCGGATCGACCCGACCGTGCCGATCGAGGAGACGGTGGGCGCGATGGCCGAACTCGTCGCGGCCGGCAAGGTCCGGCACCTCGGCCTCTCCGAGGCCGGATCGGCGACGATCCGTCGGGCGCACGCGGAGCATCCGATCGCGGCGATCCAGAGCGAGTACTCCCTCGTGACCCGATGGGCCGAGGACGAGTTGCTGCCGACGCTCCACGAACTCGGCATCGGGTTCGTGCCGTTCAGTCCGCTCGGGCGCGGCCTGCTCACCGCGTCGCTCGACGTGCTGCCGGAGGGGGACTTCCGCCGCGTCATGCCGCGCTTCACCGGCGACAACTTGGACACGAACCGAGCGCTCGTGGCGCGCTTCGCCGGGATCGCGGCGTCGAAGGGCTGCACGGCGGGGCAGTTGGCGCTCGCCTGGGTGGTCGCGCAGGGCGACGACATGGTGCCGATCCCGGGGACTCGTCGCCTCGAACGGCTCGTCGAGAACGTCGCCGCGCTCGACGTCGCCCTGTCGGCCGCGGACCTCGCGGCGATCGACGCGCTCGGCCTCGCCGAGGCGGTGGCCGGTCCTCGGTTCCCCGACGCCCTCGAGGAGCTCACCGGCCGCTGACGGGTTGGCAATGTCCGACCCTCCTCCTATCCTCAGGGTGGTCGGGGGAACGGAGACCCCGCCGGCGAAGGGGGCGGCCATGACGACGTTCGTGCCGAGGAGTGGACCCAGCGCGGCCGTCGACCGGGCGGTGGCGTGGGTCGAGGAGCTGTTCGCGGGTGAGACCTCCAAGGGTGGCGAGGCGCGCCCCTACACGGAGCACTTGTTCGCCGTCGCCTCGATCGTCGACCGGTACGGCGGTGACGAGGACCAGATCGTCGCCGCCCTGCTCCACGACGTGGTGGAGGACACGGGCGGTGCCGCCCGCCTCGCGGAGATCGAGGCGCGATGCAACCCGCGGGTCGCAGCCATCGTCGACGCCTGCACCGACTCGTGGGTGAGCGATCCACGGGACAAGGAGGCCTGGTGGCCCCGCAAGGTCCGGTACGTCCGGCACATCGCCGACACCCCGGTCGAGGCGGTGCTCGTGTGCGCGGCGGACAAGTTCGCGAACGCCACGAGTTCTCGGAAGGACTACCGGACGCAGGGCGACGCGCTGTTCACTGTGTTCGATGGAGGTAGCGGACGCGACGGGCAGCTCTGGTACTACCGACGGGTGACCGAGGAGCTCGTCCGGCGCGGCGTCGACACCGGCGGCCTCCTGGACGAACTCGTAGCGCTCGTCGAGGCCTGGGTCGCCGAGGTGGAGGCCGGTACGGGCGGTCCGCCCCTCGCGGGCTTCCACGAGGCGTGGTGCGCGGCCGAGGCGGCGACGCCGGACGTCGGGCCGGCGCCCGAGCGACCTACGCCTCCACCACGGCCCTGATGCGCTCGAGCGTCTGACGCATCCCACGCTCGTTGGTGCGACCGCGGGCTCGGCCGAGGAGCAGCCAGTAGACGCGGGTCATCGGGTTGTCGGGCAGCGCGAACGACTCGGTGACGTCTGCGCCGTCATCGGTCGGGGTGATCTCGTAGCGCCAGGAGTTCATCGGACGCTCGGCGGTGCCGACGGCGAACCCGAACACCCGGCCCGGCACGCACTCGGTCACCTCGCACGGCGCCCAGTAGACCGGGCCCACCCCGTTGCGCTTCACGTGGCCGCGGAACTTCGCGCCGGCCGCGGGTCCGGTGGCGCCCTCCAACCACTCGGCCTCGAACGTCTCGGGGCTGAACTCGCCGATCCGGGTGACGTCGGCGACGAGGTCCCAGATCGCCTCCGGGGTGGCTCGCATTCGGACGGTGACGGAACCGCTCATCGACATGGGCGCGAACCTAGCCCGGTGGGTGCGGATCCCGCTCGGGGACGGTCGATCAGATGCCCCGGATGATGCGGGCGATGAGCACGACGAGCACGACGAGCGACAACGACGTCTGCACCATCATGAGGGCCTTCGCCGGGCGGGTCTTCACGCTCTCCAGCGTCGGACCGAAGGTCGAGTTCGTGTAGAAGCTCAGCGACAGGTAGTCGAACCAGCGCGGGGCCTCTTCCGGGTGGGCCGCGTTCGGCGGGAACTCGAACGCGCCACCGTGCAGGTACACGTCGGCGAGTTGGTACCACAACGAGAAGATGAGCGTCGTCGACGCGTACAGCAGCGCGAGATCGCCGATGAGTTCGGGTTGGGTCGCCCCGCGCAACGACGGTGACACCACGAGCGTCGCGATGTTCATGAGCACGCTGACGGATGCCGCGGCGAGGAACGCCACCATGACCGCCACGACCCACCCGGGCGTGTCGTCGCGGGTGAACGGCCGTCGGCGGCGGATGACGAGGATCCCCAGCACGACGAGCAGCACGCCGCAGATCGCGGTCGCACCGCCCGCAGCGAGGTCGGCCGCCTCGCGGAACGCGCGGCCGTCCTCGGAGGCGAACCGCTTGATCCGCGAGTCGAGGATGAGGTCGAGCGCCTGCACGACGAGGACGACGAGCATGAGCACGCCGCCGCGCAGGGTGTGCCGCTCGGCGTCGGTGATCGGGTCGGTCATGGCGTCGCGATCCGGAAGTCGGTGACCTGGGTGTCGTCGGTGCCGAGGTCGGTGAAGTTGTCGTAGGCCCGGGCGGCCATGAACTCCCGCCAGGGGAACGGTCGGTAGCGCGGGCCATCGGTGCTGAGCGCCGGGATCGGTTCGACGATCGCGTCGCGGTGCGGGTTCGAGAAGTACGGGATGGAGAACCGGCGTGAGGTCGTCATGGGCAGGACTCGGTGCACCGCCGCCCGGTAGCGGTCGTTGCTCCACGCCTGCATGCAGTCGCCGAGGTTCACGACGACCGTACCGGGGCGGGGTGCCACGTCGATCCACGCGCCGGCGGCGGTCCGGGCCTGCAGACCGCCCGTGTCGTCCTGGAGCAACAGGGTGAGCACACCGGGATCGGTGTGGTGGCCGAGCGCGGTGGGTCCGAGGTCCGCGAGGCCGTCCCGTTCGTCGGCCGGCACCGGGTCCCCGAGGGTGTAGTGGTTGAGACGGACCGTGCTCGTGTGCCGGTCGCACGCGCTCCCCGCACGCTCATCACTGGCGAGGCCCAACGCGTCGTGGACGAACGAGAGCGTGCGGACCGCGAGGTCACTGCACGCGTCGAAGTGCCGCACCATCGCCGATCGGAACCCGGGGAGCGCCTCGGGCCAGCGGTTCCGAGCGTCGAGCGCCGGCACCGTCGGATCGATGAGGTCGAAGACCTCCTTGTGGTCGCGACGGCGCTTGGTGAGTTCCCGGTCGTAGTAGCCGAGCGGGTTCGCCTCGGAGCGCATGACGGCCGTCCGCACGCTCCGATCGGCGTCGAAGAACCGGCGGGTCCAGGTCCAGGTGGCTTCGAAGACCTCGTCGAGGCCGTGCCCGACGAGGAGGAAGAACCCGTGATCGCGGCACGCGGTGTCGAGCGCGGCCAACGAGGTCGACGTCGGATCGGCGAGATCGACGGTGGGGACCTGCTCCATGCGCCCGATGCTGCCACAGCGAGGCGCGAGCGGGGTCGACGGTTCAGCGCGCCGCGAGTCCCGACTGCTCCACGAGCCACGACCGGAGGGCGTCGAGCCCGGCGCGGGTGAGCGCGCCGTTCGACGCGCGGAGGGGACCGTCGGGTCCCACCGGACGCGTGTCGCCACCGGGGCACAGGAGGTCGTCGAGATCCACGAGGCGGACAGCATCGCCGTGCGCTGCGGCCCATCGTCGCCACACCTGGTTGACCCAGACCCGGCGTGCCGGATCCCGGAGGGTGGTCGCCGTGGCGCTGGTGTCCCCGTCCGGGAGGCCGGGACAGGTCACCGTGGAGACGAAGAGCGGGGAACCCGGCACGGCGAGGGTGCGTCGCGCCGCGTCGAGGTTCCGGGTGAGCAGACGTGCGTACCTCGGATCGCCGACCCGGAAGGTGCGCCCACGGACGCGGTGATCGACGATCGCGCTGGTGCCCGCCATGAGGACGACTCGGTCGGGCTCGTACGCCATGCCGGCCGTCAGCGCGTCGGTCCAACGATCACAACGGATCGGGGGTGCGACCAGCTCGCCGGTCACGGTCCGGTTCCCGGCCACCGAGCACGTGGGCGTCGACACCACGGCGACCGCCACCCCTCCGGTCCGGGTCGCCTGGCGATCGGCCACTGCGAGGGCCAGCGCGTCGCCTTCGCCGACGACGAGGAGGCGCGGCGTTCGGCTCGGAACCTGAGCGCCGTACTTCGCGAACAACTCCCGCTGGTTCTCCCACGGGCGTTGCGCGCGGCCGCCGACCGTCGCGGCGAGGAGCACCAGGATCACCCCGACGGTGCCGCCGAGAGCGAGCCAATGGCCGCGTCCGGTGAACGCCCCACGGCGGAAGGGCTGCTCGATGAGGCGGTACGAGGCGAATGCGATCGCGCCCACCGCAGCGAAGCGGAGGAGCGTGAGTGCCGAGGGACCGAGCCCGGTCGAGATCGGGTCGAACCATGCGTAGATGGGTATGTGGAACAGGTAGAGCCCGTACGAGATGAGCCCGATGGCGGCGAGCGGTCGCCAGGCGAGGATCGGTCGGATGACGCTGCTCGTCGGCTGGATCGCGGCGAGGATCACGAGCGCGCTCGCGACCGCGATCGAGTAGAAACCCCCGAAGTACATCCACCGCGAGGTCTCGAGCGCAGCGGAGAAGCACCAGAGGATCCATGCGGCACCGGCGATGCCGGCGAGTTCGATGGCGATCCCGCCGCTGCGGGTGACGGCGAGGGGCCGACGCCGTACGGCCACCGCGAGCATGCCCCCGATCACGAGTTCGCCGGCCCTCCCGACCGTGGACTCGTACGCCCGCACCATGAGGTCGGCGCGGGCGTCGAGGCCCATGACGAGCGCGGATCCCATTGCGAGCGCGAGGAGCGAGCCGAGCAGCATCCGTCGGCGATCGCGTGCGAAGGCGACGATGCCGCCGAGCATGAACGGCCAGATGACGTACCACTGCTCCTCGATCGAGAGCGACCACGCGTGGGACACCGGGGCCGGCCTCGGTAGGGCGATGATCGCGTACCAGTTCTCGACGTAGAGAGCCGTCGCGATCCCGCGCCAGCGGATCGCATCGAGATCCCACGGCGGAGCCCGGAACGCGGCGAACGCGGCCACGATGAGGAGCATCAGGATCAGGGCCGGCAGGAGACGACGGGTCCGGCGGTACCAGAACCGTCGGGAGATGGTGCTGCCCGTCTCGGCGTGTCCTGCGAGCAGGATCGTCGTGATGAGGAAGCCGGAGAGGACGAAGAACACATCGACGCCGAGGTACCCGCCCGGCAACCAGTTCGCCGCTCCGTCGCCCCAAGAGTTGTGGAAGACCATCACGGCGCTGACGGCGACGGTGCGGAGACCGTCGAGCGCGGCATGGTGCCCGAGCGGTCGCGCCGCGACGTCCGCCGACCGCCCCCCGGCGCCGGTCCCGACGGTGGTCATTCGTCCGAATCCCGTCCCCCGGTGGTGGCGGCGTCGACCGCAACCCGAACGAGGTGGTTCCAGAGCGCCGTGGCCCCGATCGGGGTGAGCCGACCATCGGGGGCGCGCACGGCGCCGGCGGCGCCGACGGGACGGGGGTCGTCGCCCGGGCAGAGGATCGGGTCGAGATCGACGGCGAGCACGGTCGTGCGGTGGTCGGCGGCGTACCGGCGCCAGACGCCATCGATCCACGCGAGCCGCACCGGATCACGCAACTGTTGGGCGGTCGGCGAGTCGTCGGCGGTCCGGGTCGCGACACAGGGAACCGTGGTGAGGAGCAGGCGCCCTCGTCGGGGGGTGAGGATCAGGCGTGCCTCGTCGAGGCGGTCCCGCAGCACTCGTTCGTACTCGGGCGTGCCGACGCGCAGCGTCCGCCCGCCGACGCGCTGATCGAGGAGCTCGGCCTGCCCGGCCATGAGGACGACGGCGTCCGGGTCGAAGGCGTCCATCCCGGCCTGGAAGGCGTCGCGCCAGTCGTCGCAGGCGATCGGTGCGATCGGTTCGCCGTCGATGAGGGGACGGTTCCCGACGAGGTTGCACCCGATGGTCGCGACCGCCGCTGATGCGGCTCCGGGCACGCCACGGTGCACGAGGCGGCCGGTGCGGGCGGACAGGTCGTACGCGTCGAGCTCCCCGGCGACCAGCACGCGCGAAGTGTGCCTTGGGAGCGCGCTCGCCGCACCCTGGAGCTGAGCTCGCTGGAACACCCATGCTGGCGCCGGTTCGGCCCGGCTCGTGACGACGAGGATCGCGACGACGGTGGCTGCGATCGCTGCGATCGCCACCCGCCCCTCCCGTCCACGCAGCCGTCCCTCGCGCACCGGCATCTCGATCCATCGGTACGAGGCGGCGGCCATGGCCGCAAGCACGAGCAGGCGGAGAGCGAGCAGGGGCACTCCGTCGAGGCCGACGGCTTCGGGCGACATCCAGCGGAAGAGCGGCACGTGGAACAGGTAGAGCCCGTAGGACACGAGGCCCGTGGCCGCGATCGGGCGCCAGGAGAGGACCCGCCCGGCGATCGGACTCCGGGGCTGCAGCACGGCGACGATGATCACTGCTGTCGCGGCGGCGGCGAGGTACGAGCCGCCCCGGTAGGTGAGCGCGTCGGTCGCGCGCAGCGTCGCAAACTCGGCGAAGAGCACGAGGAGGGCGAGGACCGCGAGCGCCTCGACGGCCAGCCGTCCACGTTCCGATCGGATGGCACCCCACTCACGCCAGACGATGGCGATGATCCCGCCGAGGATGAGCTCGCCGGCCCGAGCGGTCGTGGAGCCGTAGGCCCGGCTCCACCCGTGTGCGGCGAAGTACCACGCCATCGCGGCTGCGGATGCGGCCACGCCGGCGCCGAGCACGGTCAGCGTGGCGGCGCGGCGGTGCCGTGTCGCCATCAGGACGCCGCCGAGGAGGAACGGCCAGACCAGGTACCACTGCTCCTCGATCGAGAGGGACCACGTGTGGCTCAACGGTGCGCGTCCGGGATCCCCGAACATGCGGTACCAGTTCTGCACGTAGAGGAGCGTCGCGAACGACTGGTTCCTGAGACTCGTCAACTCCCACCGTGGCGCGGCGAACGCACCCCACGCGGCGCAGAACGCCAGCATGACGAGCAGCGCGGGGAGCAGTCGCCGGGCTCGGCGGACCCAGAAGATCGTGGAGACCGTCCGGCCGGTCCGGTCGCGGGTCACAAGGAGGATGCCCGTGATGAGGAAGCCGGAGAGGACGAAGAACACGTCCACGCCGAGGAACCCACCGGGTACCCACTGCTCGCGCAGTCCTCCGGCGGCGGCGTGGTAGAGGATGACGGCGATCACTGCGAGCCCTCGCAGGCCATCGAGTGCGGGACGCCGCGCCAGCGTGCCCTCCCGTACTGAGTCGGCGGCGTCCCGGGACGGGTCCAGGGCGATGGTCGTCGGCATATCGGTGTGTCGGCCGAGGGTGCCCCTCAGCGCGAACGTCCCTTCGGCGTCCCGGTCGCGCGCAGCGCGCTGTCGATGAGGTGGGACCAGAGCGCCTCCGCACCGCGGGCCGTCAGCCGTCCGTCGGCGTCACGGACCGGCTGGCCGTCGATGATCGGCCGAGGGTTCCCGTCGGGGCAGAGCACGGGGGAGATGTCGACGAGTCGGACATCATCGGGGTGGTTCGCGGCGAAGGTGCGCCACACCTCGTTGAGCCACGCGACTCGTGACGGGTCCTGCGACAGGGTCGCGAACGCGCTCCTGTCGCCTTCGACACCTGCGATGCACGGGATCGTGGTGAGCACGAGTGGCGTGCCGGTGGGTTGCAGGATCCGGCGCGCCTCATTCAGGCGGTTGCGCAGCGCGATCGCATACTCGGGCGTCCCCACCCGGAGGATCCGCCCCCTCACGAACTGGTCGTAGATCTCGGCGCGCCCAGCCATCAGCACGGCGACGTCGGGTCGGAACCCCGTGGCGATCGCGTCGAAGAGCTCTGGCCAGGGTACGCACTCCGCCGGCGGGCCGTAGTTCCCGGCGAGCGCGGGTTGCGAGCCGATGATGGCGCACCCGAGTGAGGCGACTGCGGTCGCCTCTGCTCCGGGTACTCCTCGGTAGACGAGCGTCCCGGTCCGGTCACTGAGGTCGAACGCGTCGAGCTCGCCGGCCACGAGGACCCGTGGGGTGCCGGCCGGGGTCGCCGCGGCGGCGCTCACGAGCCGGTCTCGGGCGAGCGCCCACACCGGGGGCGCCGTGCCCGCTCTTGTGACCCCGAACACGACCGCGAGCGTGACCAGGATCGCGACGATCGCGAGGCGGCCCTCTCGACCCTGCAACCTGCCGTTGCGGACGGGCATCTCGATCAGCCGGTACGAGGCGATCGCCATCGCGGCGAGCACGGCGAGCCGGGCCCCCAGCAGTGGCCAGGTGCTCAAGCCAGTGGCTTCGGGCGACATCCAGCGGAACAGCGGGACGTGGTAGAGGTACACGCCGTAGGACACCAGGCCGACGGCGGCGAGCGGGCGCCACCCGAACATCGGGCGGACGACCGGGCTGCCGGGTTGGAGCGCCGCGACGATGATGACGGCGGTCGCGACGGCGACGAGGTAGAAGCCGCCCCGGTAGAGGCCGGGGTCGAACGGCGTGGCGAAGCGGAACTGCCACGCGAGGTACCCGAGCGCAACGAGCGCGCCGACCTCGACGACGATGCGCGCCGTCCGGTTCCGGATCACCGGGGACTCGCGCAGGGCGACCGCGATGAGGCAACCGAGCAGGAGCTCCCCGGCGCGGCTGAAGGTCGAGTAGTACCCGTTCGCCCAGCCCCAGCGAGCGAAGGTGATCGCCATGAAGATCGCCGAGGCGACCGTGAGCCCGGTGATCGCAAGGATGAGCGGCCGGCGGCGGTTCCGCGACAGCACGAGGAGGCCGGCCAGGAGGAACGGCCAGACGAAGTACCACTGCTCCTCGATCGAGAGGGACCAGGTGTGTCCGATGGGGGCCCGGCCCGGCGTGCCGTAGAGCGTGAACCAGTTCTCCACGTAGAGCATGGTCGCGACGGTCTGGCTCCACAGGCTCGCGAGCTCCCACTTCGGCGACGCGAAGTAGCCGTACGCAGCCGCGAACAGGAGCATGACGAGCAGGGCCGGCAGGAGTCGTCGGGCCCGGCGGATCCAGAACTCCTTCGTCGCGGTCCGTCCGGTGCGTTCCCGATTGGTGAGGAGGATCCCGGTGATGAGGAACCCCGAGAGCACGAGGAACACGTCGACCCCCAGGAACCCGCCCGGGACCCACCGGTCTCGGGGTCGATTCACGCAGTCGTGGTAGAGGACGACGGCGATCACCGCGAGGGCCCGGATCCCGTCGAGTGCGGGCTGGTGGGCGAGCCGCCCCTCGCCGGGGGGCGCGTTCGGGTCGGGTGCGCCGCCGGGGCTCGGAGCATCGATGGTGGCGGTCACGGTCCCCCCGACCGTCCGAGGGGACGATCCATCCCGAACGGGTCGATCCCAACGCTAGTGGCGCGGGACCGGGCCCCCGACCGCGCCCGACCCCGGCGACCGGGTCGGAGGACCTAGGGCTCGACGATCGGGAAGTTCGTCATGAACGTGTCGAGGTTGGCGAAGATCCGCTCGGGCGCCGCCGCATCGCCGGCCACGATCACTGCACCGGACCCGACCGCCTCGGCGATGGTGACGACCTGGTCCGTGAGCGCGAGCAGGGTCGCCCGGTCGAGGCGGAGGGTCGCCTCGGCCTCGGGGTCCCGGCGCCCGCCGACGGCATGGATCGTGCGGTTCGACAGACCGAGCACCCACGCCTCACCGGTGTCGGTCACGTCGAGGTTGATCGTGACCCGGAGACCACCGACGTCCTCGGATCGGATCGACACCGCGAGGGTCTCGAGGATCTGCTCGACGCTCATCGCGGCGAGCACTCCGCCTCGGCGCCCCCGACCGCGGGGCAGGGTCCCGTGGCGCAGCTCCTGGGCCCCCTGGAGGTAGGCGTTGCGGAAGGTCGCCGACTCGGACTGGTACCCGAGCTGCTCGAGCGCGTCGGCCTGCAGCGCCCGGGCCGCGGTGTTGGTCGGATCCGCGAACACGAGGTGGTTCACGACCTCGACCACCCAGCGGTAGTCGCCGGCGTCGAACGCGGCGCGGGCGTCGGCCAGCAGCGCGTCGGCGCCGCCGGCGAGTCGTACGTAGCGGGCACCCGCCTCGGTGGGCGGGAGCCGCCAGAGGTTCGCCGGGTTCGCGTCGTACCACGAGAGGTACCGCTGGTAGACGGCCTTCACGTTGTGCACGAGCGCGCCGTAGTAGCCGACCGTGTGGGACTCGGACCGGAACTCCGGCGGGAGCTCGAGCATCTCGGCGATCTCGATCGCGGTGTGACCGTGGTTCGCCATCCGCATCGTCTGGTCGTGGATCCAGCGGTAGAGGTCGCGTTGGAGGGTGAGGTAGCCGAGCACGTCCTCGCGGCCCCAGCGGGGCCAGTGGTGCGAGGCGAACATCACCTCGGTGTCGGAGCCGAAGAGCTCGATCATCTCGTCGATGTACTTCGACCACTTCAAGGCGTCACGGACGTGTGCGCCCCGGATCGGGACGAGGTTGTGCATGGTGTGCGTGCAGTTCTCGGCGGTGCACAGCCAGCCCCGGTCCGGGAAGAAGAAGTTCATCTCCGCGGGAGCCTCAGCCTCCGGCGTCAACTGGAACACGATGCGGATGCCGTCGACGACGAGCTCCTCGCCGGTCGCGGTGACCTCCTCGGTCGGCGCGATGAGGTCCGAGGGCCAGAACGGGACGGCCTTGCCGAGGCCGCAGTCGACGTGGCCCCGCGGTCCGGCCGGGAGCAGCGGGCCGAACTGGTAGGCCGCCCGCCGCAGCATGGCGAAGCCCGCGATGACGTTCTCCTCGATCGTCTCGCGCATGAAGTGCTCGGGCGCGATGATCCGGCACCGTCCGGCCGCCACGTCCTCGCGGGTGGTCACCCCGAGGACGCCGCCGAAGTGATCGGCGTGGGAGTGCGTGTAGATGACGGCGACCACGGGGCGCTCGCCGAGGTGCTCGTTCGCGAGTTCGAGGCAGGCCCGGGCCGTGTACTCGGCGGTCAGCGGGTCGATGACGATCCAGCCCGTGTCGCCGGCGATGAAGGTGACGTTCGAGATGTCGTAGCCGCGGGCCTGCCAGATGCCGGGCGCGACCTCGAACAGGCCGTGGATCCCGTTCAACTGGGCCTGGCGCCACAGGCTCGGGTTCACCGTGTCGGGATTGGGACTCCCGCGCTCGATGAAGTCGTACCGGGGGAGGTCCCACACGCGCCCGAACGGCGACTCGATGATCCCGGTCGGGTGAGTGGCGACGAGGCCACGGGAGGCTCGGTCGAAGTCTTCCGGGTCGAAGTCGAGATCGGCCGGCGCGTTCGCGGCGCGGGTCTGCGGCGTGGCGTCCTTCGGTGCATCCATGGTCCGAGCATCGCACCTCGTGGAGTCGACGCGACGGAGCGCGGGAGGGTCGGCACGCTCGCGCCGTCGCCCGGGCTCCCTGATCGCTGGTCGCCGGCCGGCGCGTAGGGTGACCGACATGTCCGGAACGCTCACCGCTCGGGGGCTCGCCCTGTCCGTCGGGGACACTGTGCTCCTCGACGCGGTCGACCTGCAGGCGGCCCCGGGCTGGTGCGTGGGCCTCGTCGGTCCGAACGGGGTCGGGAAGTCGACGCTGCTCCGGGTGCTCGCCGGGGAGCAGGATCCGGACGCCGGCGCCATCGCTCTCGCCCCGAAGGGTGCGACGGTGGGACACCTCCCGCAGGAGCCCGAGCGGCGGGTGGACGAGACGGTGCTCGCGTTCCTCGGGCGCCGGACCGGGGTCACCGCGGCGGACCACGAACTCGAGGCGGCGACGCTCGCGCTGTCGACGGGCGAGGCGGGCGGGGAGGATCGGTACGCCGACGCCCTCGAGCGTTGGCTCGCCCTCGGTGCCGCCGACCTCGAGTCGCGGATCGGCGGGGTCTGGGCGGAACTCGGCCTCGTGTCCCGACTCCTCGACCAGCCGATGGCGTCGTTGTCGGGCGGGGAGGCGGCGCGGGTCGGGCTCGCGGCGCTGCTGCTCGCGCGGTTCGACCTGTTCCTGCTCGACGAGCCGACGAACGACCTCGACCTGGACGGCCTCGCCCGCCTCGAGGCGTGGGTACGGGACCAGGAGGCCCCCGTGATCCTCGTGAGTCACGACCGTGCGTTCCTGCGCCGCACGGTCACCCACGTGGCCGAACTCGATCCGTTCACCCACCGCCTCTCGGTGTTCGCCGGCGGGTGGGACTCCTACCTCTCCGAGCGCACCGTGGCGGCGCAGCACGCCCAGGAGCGGTACGAGGAGTATGCGGATCGGCGTGACGCGTTGGCCGGCCGCGCCCAGCGGGAGCGCGAGTGGGCGACCCGCGGCCGGTCGAAGGCCAAGCGCAAGCCGTCGGACAACGATAAGCACGTGCGGGCGTTCAAGGTCGATCAGACCGAACAGTTGGCGGGGAAGGCGGCCCGCACGGAGCGAGCGATCGAACGCCTCGAGGTCGTCGACAAGCCTCGCGACGCGTGGGAGTTGCGACTCAGCTTCGGTGAGGCGGCCCGAGGCGGGGACGTCGTCGCGCGTCTCGACGGCGCAGTGGCGCGCAATGGCGGCTTCACGCTCGGACCGATCGACCTCACGGTCGGGGTGGGGGAGCGGATCGCGATCGTCGGCGCGAACGGGTCCGGGAAGTCGACCCTGCTCGACGTGATCCTCGGCCGCCGGGCCCTCGACGGCGGGTCGCGGTGGATGGGCCCGGGCGTGGTCGTGGGTGAACTCGAGCAACGGCGGTCCCAGCTCTCGTCCGACCGCACGCTCCTCGAGGAGTTCATGGACTCGACCGGGATGACCATCCCCGACGCGCGCACACTGCTCGCGAAGTTCGGCATCGGTGCCGGGGAGGTCGCGCGGCCGACCGCGTCGCTCTCGCCCGGCGAACGCACGCGGACCGTGCTCGCACTGCTCATGGCGACGGGGACCAACTGCCTCGTGCTCGACGAGCCGACGAACCACCTCGACCTGCCTGCGATCGAGCAGTTGGAGGCGGCCCTCGAACGGTTCCGCGGCGCGGTGCTCCTCGTGACCCACGACCGGGACCTGCTCGACGCGGTGCGGCTCACGCGACGCATCGAGGTCGGCGCCGGTCGCATCGTGGCCGATGACCCGCTGTGATCCCGGGCCGCGCGGGGCGTGCTTGACTCGGTGACCATGGCGTGGGCGACGGCGGGCGACGGGGTCGACATCTGGTTCGAGCAGGCCGGCGCCGGACCGCGGGTGCTCGTCATCAACGGCACCGGCAGTGACCTGCGCACCGAGCCGAACATCTTCGCCAGCCCGTGGGCCCGTGAGTTCGATCTCGTGTCGTACGACCACCGTGACCTCGGGCGCAGCAGCCGCGTCGATGAGCAGCCGACGATGGCCGACTTCGCGGACGACGCCGCGGTGGTGATCGATGCGGTGGGGTGGGAATCCTGCTCCGTGATCGGGATCTCGTTCGGCGGGATGGTCGCGCAGGAACTCGCGATCCGGCACCCGTCACGGATCGAACGGCTCGCGCTCCTGTGCACGTCGAGTGGCGGGGCCGGCGGTTCCTCCTACCCGCTGCACGAACTCGAGGATCTCGACGAGGATCGCCGGGCGCGCACGCTCCTCGCGATCAACGACACGCGGTACGACACGGTCTGGCAGGACCGACATCCCGACGAGGCGGCACCGCTCATCGAGTTCGTCCGCTCGGCCCGGACCCCGATGAGCGCGAAGCAACTCGAGGCCCGACGGACCCACGACACGTTCGATCGGCTCGGAGGGATCGCCGGGCCCACGCTCGTGGCGGCCGGTCGGCACGACGGGATCGCGCCGCTCGCCAACGCGGAGGCCTTGGCCGCTGCGATCCCGGACGCCCACCTCGAGGTGTTCGAGGGCGGGCACGCCTTCCTCATCCAGGACCGGCGGGCCTTCCCGACGATCGCCGCGTTCGTCGCTGATCGGGACGGGTCAGGCTGACGCCGAGGCGCGGTTCCGCCGGGCGATGCGCCACGCCCAGTAGATGAAGAGGAACTGGAACGGCAGGCGCAGGTACGCGACGGCCTGCTCGCTCGCCGGCCGGTCCCGCCAGTCCCAGACCATGTAGAGGTTGGCCGGGTACACGGCGACGAACAGGGCGATCGCTGCGAGCGCGCCGATGCGGCGGGTGCGCGGGATGAGGACCATCGGGCCGATCACGAGTTCGGCGACGCCGCTGAGGTAGGTCCAGAACCGCGCGTTCGGCGGGAGGGCCGGCGGAACGATGGCGTCGAAGAACGACGGGTTGACGAAGTGCATGACGCCGGCGATCGTCACGAACGAGCCGACGACGATCGCGAGGGGGTCCCGGCGGTCCGACATGGAGGACACCGTACCCGGGTGGTTCGTCACCACGTGAGGCCGAGCACGGCGCGCATGGTCGCCTCGAACTCGGCGTCGTCCATGGCCGCCCGCGTGCTCAGGATCATCTCGGCGTCGGCGCCCACCGGGACGCGGCGCGGCGTGGCCTGATCCGCGAACGCCCGCACGACCGCGTCGGCGACGATCTCAGGGCCCGGGCGGCCGCCGGTGTTCAGGGCGATGTCCGCGCCCTCCCACTCCTCGAACAACTCCTGGTACTCGGGCGGACGGGGGAGGTCGGCGGTCAGCTTCATGCCCGGCGCGATGAATCCGGGTTCGATGGTGACGGTCCGGATGCCGAAGTGCGAGAGCTCGAAGTGCATCGCCTCGGACATGGCCTCGAGCGCGTGCTTCGAGGCCGAGTAGGCGCCGCTCAACGGGCTCGTGACCCGACCCTGGACGCTCGAGATGTTGACGATCACGCCGTCGCCCTGCTCGCGCATCCCCGGCACGACGGCCTGCACCATCCGGAGCGCGCCGAGCACGTTGGTCTCGAACATGTCGCGCACGTGATCGATCGGGTGCACCTCGATGGGTGCGCTGCCGCCGAGCGCCGCGTTGTTGACCAGGCCGTCGATGCGCCCGGCCGCGCGGATCGCCTCGGCGACCGAGGTGTCGCTGGTGACGTCGAGCGGGAGTCGGAGCGCCACGTCGAGGTCATCGAGCATCGAGACGTCACGTGCGGTTGCGATGACGTCGTGACCGGCGTCGGTCAGTGCGGAGCAGGTGGCGTGGCCGATCGCGCGACCGGCGGCGGTGACGAGGATGCGCATTGCCCGAGTGTACGGGTTGACCGGACGCGTCGCCGTTGCGTCGTCGGCTCGTGGCCGGTGCCGATCCGGACCCGTCCAGGGCCTGCTCCGCCGCGGGACCGCATCGGGCGGCCGTCGGTCGGGACGAGGAGAGCGGGCGGCCCTCGGCGTTGCTCGGGAGCGCCACGTTCGGGTGGGCCTCGGCGAACTTCGCCGCCGTGTCCCGGGCGACGTCGGAGATCACTGCGGGCTTGATGCGGACGATCCCGGTGAACGGCTGCTCGAGTTGGTCGACGAGGACGAGCATGCCGCCGAGCAGGAACGCGAGTGCGAACCCGAGTGCGAGCAGGACGCCGCGCTTCATGTCGGCGACGGCGAACGTGGCGACGACGAGCAGCGCGAAGAGGATCGAGCCGATCATCACGATGACGGCGAGTAACGGCAGGTTCTCGTTGGCCGCGTGGATCCGCAGCAGGCGGGCCTCGGTCTGGGCGCGATGCAGCGCCACCACCTGTCCGACGACGGAGCCCGGCCCATCCGGGATCGCCCGGTCGGGTCAGCTGCGGCCGGGGAGCTGGTCGACGATCTCCGGCGGCACGAAGTTGTTCTCGGTGGTCGTGTCCGCCTCCACGAGGTCGACCATCGCCGCCACGACCTCGGCGGGGTCCATCTGGCCGGCGGTGATGAACTCGCCGATCATCCGGAACACGTCCGTGGCGGGCGCGCTCACCGAGGAGTCCCCGAACCACTCCCACATGGAGTCCGCCATCCGGTCGTTGAACCCGGTCTGGTATGGCCCCGGGTTGAGCAGCGTCACGTCGATGCCCAGCGGGACGAGTTCGGCGCGCATGGCCTTGCCCATGGCCTCGAGGGCGTGCTTCGTCATCGCGTAGGGCCCGAAGGTCGGGGCGACGGCCACCCCGGCGATCGAGGAGACGATGATGATGCGGCCGCCGCCCCGGGCCGCCATGCCGGGGATGACGGCCTGGCTCACGGCGAGCGTGCCGAACACGTTCACGTCGAAGATCCGGCGCATGAGGTCCATGGGGACGTCCGCCATCGGACCGGTCCGGCCCATCCCGGCGTTGTTGACGAGGACGTCGACGGCCCAGTCGAGCACCCGTTCGACGTCGTCCGGGTCGGTGATGTCGACCCGTTCGACCCGGAGCCCCGGGGCCTCGGCCCGCAGTGCCGTCGCCTGCTCGTCGGACTCGGTGGTCGCGATCACCTCGTGCCCGCGCTCGGCGAGGGCGAACGCGGCGCCCCGTCCGAACCCGGATCCGGCGCCGGTGATCAACACTCGCTTGCCCATGAGGTGGCCTCCCGTCGTTGGCGACCGTGATCGGGCACCGGGGTCCGGATCATTCCAGCGGGGTGGGCGCCGCGTCGAACGTCGGCACCGCCGGGCCGTCCGCTCGGGTTTCGTGGCAGGATCCGGACGAGGCCCGTCGATCCCGCGGGTCCGCGTTCGGATCGAGGCAACGATGGTCGCTCCGCTCGACGAGGTCGCCGCGTACTACCGCCGGGTCGCGGCTCGGGAACTGCACGGGTCGTCGCCGACCTACGAGCGTCTCGCCGTGGCGATCGCCGCTGCGCCGGCGGCGCTCGCCGTGATCGCCGACCTCCCGACCGTGAAGCGGCAGGTGAACCTCGTGCTCACGGCGCTCCGGGTCGACGGCGCGCCCATCGACGATCCGCCGGCTGCGGTCGCCCACCTCGTCGATCGGGCGGAGGCGGTCCGTGCGCTGGTGCTGGCGCGTTCGACCCAGACCAACGAGGCCCGCCGGATCGCGACGCTGCTGCCCGAGATCCTGCGGGAACCCGGACCCGTCGCGCTGATCGAGGTCGGGGCATCGGCGGGCCTCTGCCTGCATCCGGATCGATACGACGTCCGCTTCGACGACGGGTCGAGCTGCGGGGACCCGTCCTCTCCCGTACGGCTCGACGTCGCCCTGCGCGGCCCTGCACCCGCAGCGCGCCAACCCCTCGAGATCGGATGGCGTGCCGGCATCGACCTCAATCCCCTCGATCTCCGCGACGCCGAGGATGTGGCCTGGCTCGAGGCGCTCGTGTGGCCCGAGCACACCGAGCGCGCAGAGCGGCTCCATCGTGCGATCGGCATCGCCCGGGCCCACCCGGTCGAGATCGTCCGGGGCGATCTGGTCGAGGAGATCGAACCGCTGCTCGCGCGGGTGCCGGAGGGCCTGCGCACCGTGGTCTTCCACACCGCCGTGCTCGCCTACCTGCCGACTGAGCGGCGGGACGGGTTCGCCGCGATCATGGCGGCCCATCCCGAGGTGACGTGGCTCGCGAACGAGGGTGACGGCATCGTGCGCCACGACGACGGTGTCCTCGAGGTCGGGCGACCGAACCCCGACTCGCCCGCGTGGAACGCGTCGCCCGCACCGTTCGTGCTCGCGCGCGACGGCGGGCCGGTCGCGCTCACCCAGCCGCACGGGGAGTGGATCGAGTACCTCTGACCGCCGACGGGGCTCAGAGGGTGCCGCGGTCGAGGCGTTCGAGCACCTCGGCGGCGCGGGCCCGGACGGCGTCGAGGTCGGCGAGCTTCCGCGCCGCTGCGACCTGTCGGGCCATCCGGGGATCCTTCGCGAACCGGTCCGCGTGGCGGGCGATGAAGTCCCAGTACAGCGTGGTGAACGGACACGCGTCCTCGCCGACCCGGGCCTTGCGGTCGTACCGGCAGTCCCCGCAGAAGTCGCCCATCCGATCGATGTACGCGCCACCCGCGGCGTAGGGCTTCGTCGCCATCACGCCGCCGTCGGCGTACTGACTCATGCCGATCACGTTCGGTGCCATGACCCACTCGGCGCCGTCCACGAACCGTTCCCACATCCAGTCCATGAGGGCGCGCGGCTCGACGCCCGCGATGAGCGTGAGGTTGCCGAGCACCATGAGGCGGGGGATGTGGTGGGTCCATCCGTACGTGTCGATGTCGGCGAGCACGTGGCCGAGGCAGGCCATCTCGGTCGGCGCACCGGAGAAGGCCGGCGGCAGCGGTCGGTGCGCGTCGAGCGCGTTGGACGCGAGGTAGGCCTCGCCCTCCGACCAGTACGTGCACCAGACGTACTCCCGCCAGCCGATCACCTGGCGGAGGAGCCCCTCGGCGCTCGCGATGTCGACGCGTCCGGCGCGGTGGGCCGCCTCGATCTCGTCAGCGACCTCGCGGGGGTGCAGCAGCCCGAGGTTGAGGGGCGGGCTGAGGAGCGTGTGGGCGAGGTGCCAGGACCGCTTCGTCATGGCGTCCTCGTACGGGCCGAACTGCGGCAGCACGCGGTCGATGGCGTGCCGGAGACGGAGGAGGGCCGCGGCCCGCGAGGTCGGCCACAGGCCGATGGGCTCGGCGCCGACCAACGAGTCGGGCAGGTCGGTGAGCGTGGCGGCGTCGAGGTCGTCGAGGTCGTCGACGACCGGATCCGGGAACTCGACGCCACCCTTCGGCAGGGGCGAGCGGTTCTCCTCGTCGTAGTTCCACCGACCCGTCACCGGTTCGTCGCCGTCCATGAGGTAGCCGAGACGTCGACGCTGCCACCGGTAGAAGGTCTCCATCGTCCGTCGCCGGCTGCCGGCGAAGAGGGCGTCGAAGTCCGCGACCTCGGTGAGGAACCGTTCGTCGGGGGTGAGCTCTACGCCGAGCCCGGCGACGAGCCGGCGACCCCGGATGCTCGACGGGGCCATCG
>JBJTWK010000120.1:0-14655 GCA_046081705.1 Actinomycetes bacterium
TCGGCCGACGTGTGGACCCCGTCGTCCCAGGCCTGCTTGCGGGAGATCTCCCCGATCCCGAGGGCCTTCGCCCCGGCGGCCTTGCGTTCGATGCGTTCGATGCTCCGCACGAACGACCGCAGACCCGGTGCACTCATGCACACGACATCGAGACCCGCGATCACTGCATCGAGCAGTTCCTCGACCTCGAACACCATCGCTTCCATGCGATGCATGCAACACGGGGGGTCGGACATGAACGAGGAGTGGAACGAGTGACGCGTGTGGTCGCGCGTGGCGCTTGACGACGCGATGCGTCAGAGCGATGCGACCCAGTCGGCACTCGCCGCCGCGAGATCGTGCAACACGTCGTCGTACGTGAGGCCCGATGACTTCAGCGGCTTGAAGGAGTGGTCGCCGGTCTCGATCCAGTGCCAGGACACCGGGCCCTTGACGCGACGTGCGGCGCGTCGCAGCGCCGGCTTCGCACCGAGCGCGTCGCGCGTGCCGCTGACGAACAACGTGGGCATACGGATGCGTCCGAGGTGCTCGACGCGCGGGCCGTCGGGCCGACCGGCCGGGTGCAGCGGGTAGCCGAGCAGCAGGAGGCCGAGCGCGGGCAGCGGATCGTCGGCGTCGGCGACGATCAAGGAGCAGTACCGACCGCCCATCGACCGTCCGCCGACCACCAGGCGCTCGGGATCGAGCTTCGTGCGCTCCGCGAGGTCGGCGGCCGCCGCCCGGGTCGCCGCCAGCAGCACGGCCGGGCGGTCGGGGGCCTTCCTCCCGGCGTCCCGGTACGGGTAGTTGCAGCGCAGCGACGGGATGCCGCGCGCCGCCAGCGCGTCGGCGACCGCGACCAGCGCCGGGGCCTCGAGGTCGGCGCCGGCTCCGTGGGTGAGCAGCACCGCACGGTCCACGCCGCGCTTCGGTCCCGCGAACACGGACGTGGTCATCGGCGGAACCGCTCCTCGAGGAATCGTCGCGTGCGGCGGGCGACGTCGACGGCCACCGCGGCGCTCCACCCGTGTCCCTCGTCGGGGAACTCGACGGTGCTGATGTCGGCCCCGCCGGCGCGCGCGGCGGCAGCGAACGCGTGCATCTGCGCGATCGGCACGACGGGATCTGCGTCACCGTGGAGCATCAGCGTGGGGATCCGCAAGGCGGCGGCGTGGGTGATCGGTGACCGTTCGACGTACACGCTCTCGAACTCGGGCAAGGGACCGACGAGGCGATCGGTGTAGTGCCGCTCGAAGCGGTGCGTGGCGGCGGCGAGATCGCGGAGATCGGTGACCGCGTACGACACGACGCACGCGCACACGAGGTCGGGACGACGGAGCGCCACGAGCAGGGCGAGCATGCCGCCCGCGCTCCCGCCGGTGATCGCGACGCGCGATGCGTCGATCGCCGGGTGGGAGACGATCGCCTCGATGCCGGCGATGACGTCGTCGACGTCGGCGGCACCCCACCCGCCGTCGAGCGCCCGCAGGAACGCGCGCCCCGAGCCGGTCGAGCCGCGCGGGTTGGGCCGGAGCACCGCCCACGACCGGGTCATCGCTGCGACGTCGGCGTCCCACCGCACCGTGGCGCCTCCCGTGGGCCCGCCGTGGAGATCGACGACGAGCGGGACCGGTGCGTCCGCGTCGGCCGGCACCGACAGGAGCCCGGTGATCCGGTACCCGTCCGAGGCCCACTCGACGACCTCCGGCTCGACGAGACCGGTCCGCGAGCATCCCTCCGGATCGCCGTGCGCAAGTTCGCGTCGCTCGAAGCCTCCACCGTGCATGTCGACGAGCGTGATCCGCGGCGGGGTGCGCGCGCCGGAGCGGACCGCGACGACGCCCTCGTCGATCCAGGCGAGCGAGTGGTGCCACGCCCTCGCCACCTCCTCGACCGGTCCCGAACCGTCGGCGGACGCACACACGAGCGCGCCGAAGCCGTCCTCGTTGCGGCACCAGGCGATCCGACGCGAGTCCGGCGACCACGCGAACGACCGCTGCCCCGGACCCCACGGCACCTCGGCGGCCTCGAACGGATCCGCAGCGATCGGGCGCGCGCCGCCACCGCGAGCGTCACCCACCCACACGCGCAGCACGCCGTCTCGGTCGCTCACCCACGCGAGGCGCTGCCCGTCCGGGGAGAACCGCGGTTGTCCGACCTGTTCGTCCGGACCACCGGCGACCACGACCGGTTCGCCGACCACATGGTCGACCACGGGCGCGACGACGATGCGCGATCCGTCCCACGGCATGTTCGGGTGGTCCCACTCGTGCCACGCGAGCGCGTCGCCGGACGGCGACCAGGCGGGGTCCCACGCGAAGTCCGCGGTCGAGACCACGACGGGCTCGCCGCCCGACACCGGCACGACGACGACCTCGAGCGCGGTCGGGGTCTCGCGGGCCAGCGCGACGGACCAGCCGTCGGGCGACATGACCGGCCCGACGACGCGCGAACCGTCGGCGGGGAGCGTCTCGAAGGTCTCCCCGGCCGGGAGATCGATGCGTACCAGGGCACCCCCGGCCGTGACGACGAGGACGTCGAGGGGACCCGCCCAGCACCACGTGCCGGCCCGGGTCGGCCCCGTCGCACGCACGGGAGGGCCGGTGGGGTCCGCGCCGCCGCCGTCGGACCGCCCGAGGACGAGCCGGGACGTCCCGTCGACCTCCGCGATCCACCCGACCCGGCCGCCGCCCGGCGAACCCCACGGGTCGGCGACGTCCCGGAACCCCTCGAACCGAGCGGGGACGGGCGGATCCGGACCGGCGGGCATGGCCGCCGAGGGTAGTGCCGGGCCGGGCCACCGCCCTCGGGTGGCGGATGGGGCGAGTGAGGTTTGCCCAGAGGGTGCCCCCGCCGGGAGACTGTCCCCCTCATGGCCTCCCCCGCTTCCCCCAAGAATCCGACCGACCGGCCGCTCCGGGTCGCCTGGCTCATCTACCGCGGCAACCCGCACTGCGGCGGACAGGGCGTCTACAGCCGGTACGTCGCCCGGGAGGTCGCCGCCCTCGGCCACCACATCGAGGTCCTCGCCGGCCAGCCCTGGCCCGAGCTCGACGACCCCGAGCAACTCGTGAAGATCCCCGGCCTCGACCTGTACCGGTCGAGCAACCCGTTCCGGGTGCCGTGGCCGTGGGAGTTCCGGGACCGCACCGACCTCGCGGAGTTCGCGTACATGTGCACGGGCGGGTTCCCGGAGCCGTGGGCGTTCAGCGTTCGGGCCCGCCGGTACCTCCAGGGACGCCGGGCCGACTTCGACCTCATCCACGACAACCAGTGCTTCGGCACCGGCCTCCTCGGGATGATGCAGGACGGCTGGCCGGTCGTGGCCACGCTCCACCATCCGATCACGGTCGACCGCGACCTCGAGCTCGAGCACGCGTCGAACGCCTACCGCCGCTACCAGCTCCGCCGTTGGTACGCATTCCTCGCGATGCAGATGAAGGTGGCGCGGGAGTTCCCCCGACTCGTCACCGTGTCGCAGTCCTCGAAGCGCGACATCGTCGCCCAGATGGGGGTCCAGGAGGACCGGCTCCACATCGTGCCCGTCGGCGTCGACGAGGAGATCTTCCGGCCGATGCCCCACGTCGCCCGGGTGCCCGGTCGCCTCATGACCACGGCGAGCGCCGACGTCCCGCTCAAGGGCCTCACCCCGCTCCTCGAGGGTCTCGCCAAGCTGCGCACCGAGAACCCGGAGGCGCACCTCGTCATCATCGGCCGCACCAAGGAGAAGAGCGCCACGCCCGCGCTCATCGAGCGGCTCGGCCTCACCGGCCACGTCGAGTTCGTCTCCGGCGTGCCCCAGGAGCGCATCGTCGAGCTGTACGCCGAGGCGCAGGTGGCCGTCGTCCCGTCGCTCTACGAGGGCTTCTCGCTGCCCGCCATCGAGGCCATGGCCTGCGGGGTCCCGCTCGTCGCCACCACCGGCGGCGCGCTGCCCGAGGTCGTGGGCCCGGACGGCGAGGCCGCGCTCACGGTCGAGCCCGGGGACCCGAGCGCGCTCGCCATGGCGATCGGCCGCATGCTCGACGACGCCGCGTTGCGCGACCGCCTCGGCGCGGCGGGCCGCGACCGGGTGCTCGGCAAGTTCACGTGGCGGCGCACCGCCGAGGGGATGATCGAGCACTGGTACGCCGCGCTCGCCGAACGTGAGGGGCGGGCCTGATGCTCACCGTCGACTTCGACCGGGTCGGGCTCAAGCCCGGCATGTGCATCCTCGACATGGGCTGCGGCGGCGGTCGTCACGCCTTCGAGGCCTGGCGGCGCGGGGCGACCGTGGTCGCGCTCGACTACTCCGAGTCGGAGCTCAAGGACGTGCGCGCCGTGGTCGGCGGGATGCTCGCCGCCGGTGAGATCCCCTGCACCACGACCGACGCGCCGGGTGGTGTCACCAACGGCGACGCCCTCAACCTGCCGTTCCCCGACGACGCGTTCGACGTCGTCGTCTGCTCCGAGGTGCTCGAGCACCTGTGGGCCGACGACCGGGCCATCGCCGAGCTGTTCCGGGTGCTCAAGCCGGGCGGCCGCATGGCGGTCACCGTGCCGAACCGTTTCCCCGAGCGCATCAACTGGGCGCTCGACGACAAGTACCACGACACGCCCGGCGGGCACGTGCGCATCTACCGACGCGCCGACCTCGAGGCCAAGCTCCGGCGGGCCGGCCTCTCCCTCGACGGCCGCGACCACCGCCACGCGCTCCACTCCCCCTACTGGTGGATCCGGTGTGCGGGCGGCGTCGAGAACTCGGAGCGCTTCTTCGCGCGCAAGTACCACGACCTCCTCGTCCACCAGCTCATGAAGCAGCCGAGATGGCTCAACGCGATCGACGACGCGCTCAACCCCGTCCTGGGCAAGAGCGTGATCATCTACTCGCACAAGGGCGCGGGCGCCACGAGGACGGCCGCGTGAGCCTGCTCCGCGATGTGCCCGGGATCCTCACCGTCGCCCAACTCGACGAGACGGTCGCCGCGATCGCCTCGATCCAGCTGCCGGACGGCAACATCCCGTGGACACCGGGCGAGCACACCGACCCGTGGAACCTCGTCGAGGCCGCGATGGCCCTCGACCTCGGCGGGCGTCACGACGACGCGGCCCGAGCGTACGAATGGCTCCGCACCATGCAGCACCGCGAGGGCTCGTGGCACGCGTACTACGTCGGCGACGAGGTGAAGGACCCCACCCTCGACACGAACGTCACCTGCTACATCGCGAACGGCGTGTGGCACCACTACCTCTGCACCGGCGACACCGCGTTCCTCCGGGAGTTCTGGCCGTCGGTCGAGGCGGCGATCGACTTCGCGCTCAACCACCAGACCGACACCGGCGAGATCGCCTGGCGCGGTGACGATCCGGCCGACGGCGCGCTGCTCACCGGCTCGTCGAGCATCCACGCGAGCCTCAAGCACGCGATCGCGATCGCCGAGCGCCTCGGCCACGAGCGGCCCGACTGGGAACTGTCGCTCGGCGCCCTCGCCATCGCCATCGCGCACCGGCCCGAGCGCTTCCTCGACAAGGCCCGCTGGGCGATGGACTGGTACTACCCGATCCTCGGCGGGGTGCTGCGCGGCGAGGCCGCCCACGCCCGCCTCGCCGCACAATGGGACACCTTCGTGGCCCCGGGCCGCGGGGTGCGCTGCGTGTCCGACCAGCCGTGGGTGACGGCGGCCGAGACCTGCGAACTCGTCATGGCGCTCGACGCGATCGGCGCCACCGACCGGGCCCTCGAGCTGTTCGACTCGATCCAGTTCCTGCGAGCCGACGGCGGCGGGTACTGGACCGGCATGAACTTCGACGGCGAGGCGTGGGAGGCCGAGGGCGAGCTCTACCCCGTCGAGCAGCCGACGTGGAACTCCGCGGCCGTGGTGCTCGCGGCGCACGCGCTCACCGGCGTGGGCCCGACCGCAGGGCTGTTCCGCGGCGAGGGCCTGCCCGCCGGCCTGGCGGCCGAGGAGCTCATCGCCGCCGGCGCCGAGATCGAGGCCGAGCGCCGGCGCTGACCGAGCGTCAGGCGCCGAGGGCGCGGGACACCACGAAGAGCATCGGGATCCCCATGGCGAGGTTGAACGGGAACGTCACCCCGAGCGCTGCGCCGAGGGCCATCCCCGGGTCGGCGTCGGGCAGCGCCGTGCGGACGGCGGCCGGCGCCGCGATGTAGGACGCGCTCGCTGCCATCGTGCCGAGCACCGCCGCGCCGCCGACCGAGAGCCCGGCGAGCGAACCGGCGAGCACGCCGACGACCCCGAACACGATCGGCGCGGCGATCGCGAGCGCCACCACGCCGAGCCGCAGCCCGCGCGACTCCTTGAGCCGCGTCGCCGCGGTCGCGCCCATGTCGAGCAGGAACAGCACGAGCAGGCCGGTGAAGAGCTCGACGAAGAACGGCTCGACGCGGGCGAAGGCCTCGTCATTCGCCACCACGCCGATGACGAGACCGCCGACGAGGAGCAGGACGCTGCGACCCGTCAGGACCTCGTGCACCGCCGCCCGCCAGTCGGTCCCCTCGCGTCGCATGCTCACGAGCAGCAGCGCCACGATGATGCCCGGGACCTCGAGGAGCGCGACGAGCGAGGTCATGAAGCCCTCGACCCTGAAGTCGGCCGAGGCCGCGAACGTGAGCGCGGCGGTGAAGGTCACGACCGACACCGAGCCGTAGTGGGCGGCGAGTGACCCTGCGTCGGCGAGGTCGACCCGGATCACCTTCCACGCCACGAGGAACACCACGATCGGCACGACGACGCCGAGGACGAGCGTGGCGCCGGCCGGGGCGACGATCTCCCCGACCTCGACCCCCCGCAGCGCATGCCCGCCCTTGAGGCCGATCGCGAGGAGGAGGTAGGTCGCCAGCCAGGTGTGGATCGGGTCGGGCAGCCGCAGGTCGCTGCGCAGCGCCACGGCGAGCGCGCCGAGCACGAAGGCGAGGACCGGCGGTGAGGTCAGGTTCTCGAGGGCGAGGTGCAGGGAGTCCACGGATCTCCTCGGTCGCTCGGTGCCGGCAAGGCAGTCACCTACGAATCGTATTACCGGAAAACTGTATCGTGTATAGTCTGTCGTATGCTGATTCGGAGCACCACTGCGCCCCCGTCACCGCCGAACGAGGCATCCACCGATGACCGAGCCGACCACCTGGACCTTCCTCACGAACCACGCGCACGTGCTGCTGGCGATCGCGGCCGAACCGGACCTGCGCCTGCGGGACATCGCCGATCGGGTCGGGATCACCGAGCGAGCGGCCCAGCGGATCGTGGCCGAGCTCGAGGAGGCCGGGTACCTCGAGATCCGGCGGCAGGGTCGACGCAACTCCTACCGGGTGCTGCGCAACCGGCACCTCCGGCACCCCGCCGAGCAGCACCATCGGATCGGCGAGCTCATCGAGGTCCTCGCGCACCGCAGCTGACCGGACCGCGGGAGGTGCCGCCGTGCTGAACGGCAAGCGCCTCGTCATCACCGGGGTCGCCACCGAGGATTCCATCGCGACCGCGACCGCTCGAGCCGCCGTCGGGTCCGGGGCCCGGGTCGCCCTCACCGCGTTCCCGCGCGACCTCGACGCCGCGCGGGCCATCGCCACCGACCTCGGGGCCGACGTCCGCGTGCATCCGCTCGATCTCTGCGATCCGGAGGCGACCGATGCGGTCGGGCACGCGATCGTGGACGACCTCGGTGGTCTCGACGGGGCGCTCCACGCGGTGGCCTTCTCCCCCGCCGCGGCGTTGAGCGGCGACTTCCTCGCTGCGGACGCGGCGGCCACTGAACTCGCGTTCCGCACGAGCGCGTGGTCGCTCACCAACCTCGCCCGGATGTTCCGGGAGCACGCCGGTCCCGGCGGGGCCCTCGTCGGCCTCGACTTCGACGCGGGCGACCGGGCCTGGCCCGTCTACAACTGGATGGGCGTGTGCAAGGCCGCGCTCCGGTCGAGCGTCACCTACCTCGCCCGTGATCTCGGTCCAATCGGGATCCGGGTGAACCTCGTCGCCGCCGGTCCGCTCCACACGCGGGCCGCCAACGGCATCCCGGACTTCCACCGGCTCACCGACGCGTGGGCGACCACGGCGCCCCTCGCCTGGAGCACGACGGACCCGACCCCGGTGGCGGAGACGGTGTGCTTCCTGCTCTCCGACCACAGCCGGGCGATCACCGGCGAGGTGCTCCACGTCGACGGCGGGTACCACGCCATGGCCGCTCCGCTCCCGCTGGACGGAACGCGCGTTCATACGACAGGGACTTCCGGTATTTCCTAGCCGGTTTTACGCTGCGGACTGAAGGGGAGCATCCCCGGAGCGGCACTGTCGTCATCACAGGTCACCCACGTGGCCTCGGCAGACCGGCTCCACGGAGTGGGAGAGACCTTCGGATGACGGAACCCGTCTGCCGAGAGGTGGTGCCCCATGAACCGACTCCTGCTCGATGAGCTCCAGCGCCGACGTGCGTACCCGAGCATCACGCTGCTCATCAACACGATCGAGGGACGGCCGCTCGGCCACGAGCAGCACGGAGCGATCAGCCGGCTGCTCGATGAGGCCGGCGAGCGCCTCGCCGACGATCCCGAGGTGGGCGCATCGGAGCGCTCCGAACTGCTCGACGCGATCGTCTCCCTCATCACCGAGTCCCGCCAGGACCCGGCGACGACGGCGCTCGCGATCTGCGTCTCCCCCGAGTACCGAGCGGTCGTGCGCCTCGGGACGCCGGTGCGGGAACGGGTCGTCATCGACGACACGTTCGCGACCCGGGACCTCGTGGCCGACCTCAACCGCACGGCCACCTACCGCGCGCTCACCGTGAGCGACCGCAAGGTCCGGCTCCTGCTCGGTGATCCCGCCCGGGCCGTCGAGGCGCTCAACGCCGAGTGGCCGATGATCCGGGACGAGGACGAGTCGAGCGTCGCCTGGTCCCGGCGGGTCGCCGAGCAGGTGCGTGCGGAGCTCGCCGGACACCCGGCGCCCACGATCGTGGCCGGGGTCGAACGCTCCGTCCGCGGGGTGCTCGGGCGCGACCTCGTGCAGCCGATCGGGATGATCCCGGGCAACCACGACCGCACCGCGTGGTCCGAACTGCACGATGTCGCGTGGCCGATCGTCGATGCGTGGATGTTGCTCGACGGTGACCTCGCCATCGACGCCCTCGACGCGGCCCGTTCCGCGCACCGGTTCACCGCGGGTATCGACGAGATCTGGCCGCTCGCCACGGCCGGTCGGATCGATCTGCTCGTGGTCGAGGAGTCGTACCACCTCCCGGTTCGGATCGGACCGCACCACCTCGAGCCGGTCGACGACGCCCGACCTCCCGGGGTCGTCGACGACATCGTCGACGAGACCATCGAGTCGGTGCTCCGACACGGCGGCCGCGCGGTCGTCGTGGCCGACGATCGCCTGGCGCAGCTCGACCGCATCGCCGCGGTCCTGCGCTACTAGACCCCGCCGCACCCCATCCGGGCAACCCCCTCCCACGCCCGGATGGGGTGGCGGGCCCACGGGAACCTGACGGTCAGGTCGCGGTCGCGAACCGCCGCCAGGCGATGCCGGCCCAGACGAGTTCGACGACGCCGAAGGGCGACGCGCCCGACAGGAAGCCGTAGACGCGCGACAGCTCGCACCCGAGCGCGAACGGGCGATGAAGATGGGGCCGCGCCCCTCGAGCGCGTACATGCCCATCATGAACGTGACCGTGAGCACCCCGTGGATCGTGACGGCCACGGTCGTCAGCGATCCTTCCGCACGAGATCGGCCGCGCGCTCCCCGATCATCACGGCCGGCGCGTGGGTGTGGCCGCGATTGATGCTCGGCATGATCGATACGTCGGCCACCCGCAACCCGGTCACGCCGCGCACCCGCAGCGCCGGATCGACGACACTCTCCGCGTCGGCGCCCATCCGACAGGTCCCGGCCGGGTGGTACAGGGTCTCGGCCTGGGCGGCGAGGAACGCGGCGATCGCGGCGTCGGAGTCGTCGGCCGGCCCCTCGATGTCGGGCCCGACGAACCGGCGCATGGCGTCGGTGTCGAGCAGGCGCCGCGCCATCCGCACCCCGGCGGTCATCGCCGCGAGATCGCCCGGCGCGCTGAAGTAGCGCGGGTCGATGCGCAGCGGCGCGCCCGGGTCGGACCCGGTGATGGCGACCTCGCCGCGACTCGCGGGCTGCACGAGCACGGGACCGACCGCGAGGCCGTGGCCCGGGTCCCAGTCAATGAGGCCGTGGTCGATGTAGGGCACCGGGCCGAAGATGACCTCGACGTCCGGCGCAGGGAGGTCGAGGGCCGTCCGGATGAACGCGGCGGCCTCCCCCACGTTCGACGTGAGCAGGCCCTTGCGGAGCAGCAGGTACTTCGCGAGTTGGATCGGCTTCTCGGCGTCGACGAGCGTGACCGGCTCCGGACACGACACGACGATGGCGCACATGATGTGGTCGACGAGGTTGCGTCCGACCTCCGGTGCCGCGACGACGACGTCGATGCCGTGCTCGGCGAGGTGCGCCGGGTCGCCGATGCCGCTGCGCTGCAGGATCGCCGGCGAGGCCACCGCCCCCGCGGTGACGACCACCTCGCGCTCGGCCGCCACGATGCGCTCGTGCCCATGCTCGTCGACGCACCGCACCGCGACCGCACGGCCGGCCTCGACCACCACGCGGTCGACCACGAGTCCGGTGAGCACCTCGAGGTTCGACCGTCGCATCGCCGGCTTGAGGTACCCGTCGTAGGTGCTCCACCGCTTGCCGCGCTTCTCGTTGACGATCGTCGGCGCGAACCCCTCGTTGTCGCCGGTGTTGTGGTGGGGCTTGCGCTCGAGCCCGATCTCGGCGCAGGCCGCGAGGAACGCCGCGGTCGACACGTTCGGGTCGCGGTGGTCCTGGATGTGCAACGGACCGCTCGTGCCGTGCGCGCCGTCACCGGCGTCCGGCGAGCGGTGCTCGGCACGCTGGAAGTACGGGAGGACGTCGTCGTAGCCCCAGCCGTCGCAGCCGGCGTCGCGCCACGCGTCGTAGTCGGCCCGGTGGCCGCGGACCCACATCATGGCGTTGATGACCGATGAGCCGCCGAGGGCGCGCCCGCGCGGCCAGTAGAGCTCGCGACCGTCGAGCGAGGGCTGCGGGACGGTCGAGAGGTCCCAGTCGAGCGGACCCTTGAAGAGCTTCGAGAAGGCGGCGGGGATCCCGGCCTCCATCTGCTTCGGTGCCGCACCGGCCTCGATGAGCGTCACGCTCGTCGCCGGGTCCTCGGAGAGTCGGGCCGCGAGCACCGCGCCCGCCGAGCCCCCACCGACCACCACGTAGTCCGCCACGTCCGCCCCCCTCGTCGCCGTCGACGGACGCGGACTCTACCCGAGTCGGCGCACGCCGGTCCCGAGGCGGATCGCGTACGCGTCCTCCGTCGGGGTGCCGTCCGGGAGCGTGAGAGTCAGCACGCCGTCGCGCGACCCGCGCTCGAGCGCGGCCCCTGTGGCGAGCAGCACCGCCTCGTCGACCGAGGCCGCATCGATCCTCTCGATCGTGAACGTCGCGGTCGTGGGACGGTCGAGCAGCAGCGCGTGCAGCACCCCGGCCTTCGTCGTGAACCTCACCTCGGTGCCGTCGTCGGTGGTCGACGCCGCGACCTCCCACGGGCGGGTGCCACGCAGCGCGTCGCCGTTGCGAGCCATCCAGGCCCCGAGCCCGCGCAGCGGGACCGCCTGCTCCTCCGGGATCGCGCCGACCTCGTTCGGACCGATGCCGATGAGGAGGTTGCCGTTCTTGGCGACGATGTCGCAGAAGGAGCGGATCAGTTCGGCGGCGGTCACGATGTCCTCGGGCCGCTCGTTGCGATTCGCTCCGAACGAGTGCCCGACCCCGCGCGTCGACTCCCACTTCTTCTCGCGGATCTCCGACAGGCTCTCGTACTCCGGGGTCGTGAAGTCGAACCACTTCGCACCCGGGAAGGTGAGCCGCTTCCGCTCCTCCGGGATGAACCGCCAGGCGGCCTGGATCACCCGACCCCCGGCCCGCAGCAGCGCCACGCTCACCGGATTGCGGGACAACGTCGACTGGACCCAGCGGTCGTTGATGACGCCGTCGGGCACTGCGTTGTAGTAGTCGGCGAACAGCCCGGCCAGCCCCTCGTCGCGCGGCCACCCGATGTCGTTCCACATGAGCGAGGGTTCGTACCGCTCGATGAGTTCGTGCCAGTGCGCGCGCACGTACCGCACGTACTCCGGGTCCTCCGGGGTGGCCAGCACGATGTCGGCACCCTGGCGCAGCACCACCTCGTTGTACGGCCAGTCCCACGCGCCCGAGTAGTAGAAGCCCATGCGCATGCCCCGGGCGCGCACCGCGTCGGTGAGCCCGCCGACGAGGTCGCGCCGCGCGTGGTACTCACCCTTCACCGGGTGCGGGACGGCCGACGGCCACAGCGCGAACCCCTCGTGGTGCTTGGTCGTCAGCACCATGTACCCCGCCCCGGCCTCCTGGGCGAGCGCAGCGATCGCGTCCAGGTCGCAGGCCGCCGTGCCGGCGTCGAACATCGGGATGAAGCCGTCGTACGCGAAGTCGGGGCCGTAGGTCTCGCGGTGGTGACGCTGGGTCGGCGAGCCCTTGATCCGCATCGTGTTGCGGTACCACTCGGCATACGGGTTGTGGCTCAGCATCCGCGCCGGGCCGTCGGCCACGAGCATCGTCTGGACGTCGGGCACCTGCGGGGCCCAGCCCGGCACGGAGTAGAGACCCCAGTGCACGAACACGCCCAACTTCGCGTCGTCGTACCAAGCGGGCAGCGGGTGCTGCCGCACGGACTCCCACGTCGGTTCGTAGTGCACGCCATCCCCCTCGTCCGGGCCAGAGGCTGTCACACCGCGGATGGCGGCGCTGCGACCTCAGACGGTTCGCACCTCGCGACCGAGCCGGATCGCGTGCACGGGCTCCGCCGGCCGACCGTAGCCGAGCCGGATCGCCGGGGCGCCGTCACGGTCGACGACCTCGAGGGCCCCGCCCGTCGACAGGAGGACCGCTGAGGTCACGGAGCCCTCCTGCAGTCCGCGCAGCACGACCTCGGACGCGGTCGTGGCGTCGACCAGCGCGTGGACCACGCCGTCGACCAGCGTGTACCGCACACCGTCTCCGGCCATCGCCCGTGGCGGTCCCCCGACCCACGGCCGACTGCCGCGGACCGCAGTACCGTTGGCTCGCATCCACGTGCCCAGCCCCCGCAACGGAGCCGCGTGGTCGCCGGGGATCCGGCCGTGCGCGTCCGGTCCGACGCCGATGAGCAGGTTCCCGTTGCGGGACACGACGTCGCACAGCAGTCGCACGAGTGCATCGGCGTCGAGGATCGTCGCCGGATCCTCGTTGCGGTTCAGCCCGAACGAGTGGCCGACGCCCCGAGCGAGTTCCCACTTCTCCGCCTGCACGTCGTCGGGCACCTCGTACTCGGGCGTGCGGAAGTCACGGGTGGGCGACGGCGGGAACGTGAGCCGACGGCGTTCGTCGGGCAGACGCGACCACAGCGCCTCGACGGCACGCCCGCCCGCGCCGAGGAGCGCACGCCGGGCGCGTCCCTCGAGGCCGGGGGTGACCGCCCATCGGTCGTTCACGACACCATCTGGCACCGCCGCGCGATAGTCGGCGATGAGCGCGTCGAGGTGGTCGCCGACGGGCCAGGCGACGTCACCCCACAGCACCGACGGTGCGCACCGCTCGATGAGTTCACGCACCTGCGCGGCGGCGAACCGCTCGTACTCCGGCGCGGTCGGGATCGCCAGCAGCATGTCGGCGCCGCGCCGCATGGTGCGCTCGGTGAACGCCCAGTCGTAGCCGCCACAGTAGTAGAGGCCCATCCGCATCCCGCGGGCCCGCACTGCGTCGGTCATCGCCCCGACGAGGTCGCGGCGCGATCGGTATGCACCACGCCGCGGGTGGTCGACGTCACTCGGCCAGAGCGAGAAGCCGTCGGCGTGCTTCGAGGTCAGCACGACGTACCCCGCGCCTGCGTCGGCCGCGAGCGCCGCGATCGCATCGACGTCGGCCCCGCCCGACGCGTCGTCGAACCCCGGGATGAAGTCGTCGTAGGTGAAGTCCGCGCCGTGCGTGCGGCGGTGGTGTTCCCACGTCGGCGAACCCTCGATCGCCATCGTGTTCCGGTACCACTCGGCGTACGGGATGTCGCGCAGCATCGCCCGAGGTCCGTCATCGTGGAGGAGCCGCTGGATGTCCGGCGTGCGCGGCGCCCAGGCCGGAACCGAGTAGAGCCCCCAGTGGACGAACACGCCGAGTTTGGCGTGGTCGAACCACGTGCGGGGCGAGCGTTCCTCCACCGGGCGGTTCAGGGTCGCCGGAGCACCCGGAGACTGCCGGTGGTGGAGACCGGCTCGAACCCCTCGCGCACCGCGCGCTCCCACACGTGGAAGGGGGCTTGGCCGCCCTCGGCCGGATCCTCGAAGCAGTCGTGGATCGCGAGCGCGCCCCCGGGGAGCACCCGGTGCGCCCACCCGTCGTAGTCGGCCATCGCGACGTCCTCCGCGTGACCCCCGTCGATGAAGAGGAACCCCACCGGGGTGGCCCAGTTCGCGCCCACCGTGGGCGAGTCGCCGATGACCGCGACGACGGCGTCCTCGAGCCCCGCCGCCTCGATCGTGCGGCGGAAGTACGGGAGGGTGTCCATGCGACCGGTGGCCGGGTCGACGACCTCGGTGTCGTGGTGCTCCCACCCGGCCTGGTTCTCCTCGGA
>JBJTWK010000121.1:0-24123 GCA_046081705.1 Actinomycetes bacterium
CGGGGCAGATGGGCGACACCCTCCCTGCGGTCGCGTTGGGGACCGGCCGCACCGCCACGCAACTCGCCGCCGGCTCACCACACGTGTGCGTTGCTCGACAACGGCACCGTCAAATGCTGGGGCGCGAACTCCGGCGGGCAGCTCGGCTTGGGTGACAACCAACCCCGTGGGTACGTGCCGGGGCAGATGGGCGACACCCTCCCTGCGGTCGCGTTGGGGACCGGCCGCACCGCCACGCAACTCGCCGCCGGCTCCACGTCCATGTGTGCGGTGCTCGACAACGGCACCGTCAAGTGCTGGGGCCTGAACTACGACGGGGAGCTCGGCTTGGGTGACACCAACGACCGTGGGGACGGGCCGGGGGAGATGGGCGACGCCCTCCCTGTGGTCGCGTTGGGGACCGGCCGCACCGCCACCCAACTCACCGCCGTCGGGGACCACACGTGTGCGTTGCTCGACAACGGCACCGTCAAGTGCTGGGGCCGGAACGACTCCGGGCAGCTCGGCTTGGGTGCCACCAACGACCGTGGGGACGGGCCAGGGGAGATGGGCGACACCCTCCCCACAGTCGACCTCGGGACCACCTAGGCGCCGCGTCCGCGACTTCCGAACCCGCCCGCTGGTGAACGCCGCGCCGCCGTCGACGACAAATCGCGACCGCGATTCATCGACTTCGTTGCGGCCCGCAGTCGCGAAGCCTGAGGCGGTGCACCGCGATGGGCGCGTGACCTGCGGTTCCGGGTCGGTCCCAACGGCGGGTGTCGTCGTTGCGCCTCCTCCCGCTGTAGCAAGTCGGCGTCAGGCGGGGCAACCCCGCCTCGAGTTCGCCGACGGTCGGCTGCCGGCGCGATTCGCGCCGCGATTCCGCGATTTCGTCGCGCCCGGCGGCCCCGCCCGGGTGAGCCGTCGCCTCCCACGAGGCGCTGACCTGCGCTGACGCGCCCGTACCAACCGATCGGCGGTGGTTGCATGGCCTTCCGGCCCCACCGCGCACCGCTGACCGGCCGGTCAAGGCCGGCGACGGATCCGCCGATAGCCCGGTGGTCGGTGCGGACGCCGGCCACGGTGACCCGATGACGCCGCGGCGGCGTACGGTCGTGGGTCACGACGGGGTCAAGGAAGGATCCGGAGCGGTGCGAACAGTCCGACGCGCTCGGCGCGTGGCAGGAGTGCGAGGTGCGGTGGCCGTCGCGGTCCTCGGCGCGCTGCTCGCGGCGCCGCTGCCTGCGCTCGCAGCCGCGGACCCGCTCCCGGGCGTCGACGCCGCGCTCGACCGCATTGCGACGCGGATCGAACGTGACCCGGACGGCACCGTGCCCGTCATCGTCCGGTTCGCACCCCAGGCGGACGCCGACGACGTCGCTGCGGCGCTCGCGGGGACCGGGTCCGAGGTCACCCGGCAGTACCGCACCGTCGACGCAGTCGCCGCGGACCTCGATCGCGCCGGCGTGGAGGAATTGCGCGCGGCGCCGGGTGTGATCGGGGTCGAAGCGGACCGCGCCGCACGGGTCGCAGCATCGACGAACCTGACCCAGATCGGTGCGGCGGCGGCACAGGACGCCGGGGGGACCGGGCGTGGCGCGACGGTCGCGATCCTCGACACGGGGGTGGATGCGACGCACCCGATGCTCGCCGGTCGGGTCGTCGGGGAGGCCTGCTTCTCGCGCAACGGCAACTGTCCGAACGGCCAGACGACGATGTTCGGCAGCGGTTCCGCCGCGCCCTGCACCTACTCGGTCAACGCGTGCGGCCACGGCACCCACGTCGCCGGCATCGCGGCGGGGAACGACGGCGTGCGTCTCGGTGTCGCACCGGAGGCGACGATCCTGGCCGTGCAGGTCTTCTCGCGGTTGGGCAACTCGGCGATCTCGTGGACGAGCGACCAGATGGCGGGCCTCGACTGGGTCTACGCGCAGCGGGCCACCTTCACGATCGCGGCGGCGAACCTCAGCCTCGGGTTCTCGCTCTACGGCGACCGGGCCACCTGCGACGCCGATGGGGTCGGGATCGGGTACCGCGCGGTGACCGATCGTCTGCGGTCGGCCGGTATCGCGACGGTCGCAGCGACTGGGAACGACGGGAGCACCACGGGGATCTCGTTCCCCGCTTGCATGACCGGCGTCTACGGGGTCGGGTCCGTCGGCGACACGGACACCGTCTCGTCGTTCTCGAACCGGAACGACCTCATGTCCTACTGGGCGCCGGGGGAGGGCATCCTGTCCTCGGTCCCCGGCGGGTACGCGTACGAGTCGGGTTCGTCGATGGCGACGCCCCACGTGGTCGGCGCGTTCGCCACGCTACGGGCGGCGTACCCGACGGCGACGCTCGACGAGACCGCGGCCCGCCTGGCCACGACCGGCACGGTGCCCGCAGGGGACGCGCGGGGCAAGCCCCGCATCGACGTCTGGGCCGCGATCGGCAACGATGCGTTCGCCCGCGGGCTCCCCCTCAACCCGGGGACGATCTCGCCGGCCCGGGCGAGCACGGTCGGCGCGACACGGGAGTCCGGCGAGCCGGTCCACGCCGGCGTCACCTCGAGCGGTTCGCTCTGGTGGACCTTCGACGCGCCGAGCGCCGGGGCGCTGAGCCTCGCCACCACCGGGTCGTCGATCGACACCGTGCTCGCGGTCTACACCGGGACGTCCGTGCGCGGCCTCACGGCGGTCGCCGCGGACGACAACGGTGGCGGCGGCACCTCGAGTGCGGTCTCCATCACCGCGGTCGAGGGCACCCGGTACCGCATCGCGGTCGCGGGCAAGGGGACGGCGACCGGCACGGTGGCGCTCGGCATCACGTGGTTGCCGTACGGCGGCTACCACCCGGTCACCCCGGCCCGGGTGCTCGACACTCGCTCGACGGGGGGCGCCCTCGAGCAGGGCGAGATCCGCTCGCTCGGGCTGCTCGGCCGGGCCGGGGTGCCGACGACCGGGGTCGACGCCGTCGCCATGAACGTCACCGTCACCGACGGCACGGCGCCGTCGGTGCTCACCGTGTGGCCGGCCGGGGTCGCGCGACCGCTGGCGTCGAACCTCAACTGGCCGGCCGGTGACACCCGCGCCAACCTCGTCATCTCGGGGCTCGGCGTCCTCGGCGCGGTGAGCATGGTGAACGCCACCGGGGCGACCCACGTCATCGTCGACGTGGTCGGCTGGTACGACGACGGTGGCGCGGTCCGGGCGACCGGGAGCGAGTTCCACCCGGTCACGCCGGCCCGCATCCTCGACACGCGCGACGGCACCGGTTCCGTCGTCGCGCCCCTGGGCGCCGATACGACCCGTGTGGTCACCGTCGCCGGCCGCGGTGGTGTCCCGGCGACCGGCGCGACCGCCGCCGTGCTCAACGTCACGGTCACCGATACCACGGCGCCGTCCTTCCTCACCGTGTGGCCGAGCGACGTCGCCCGGCCGACCGCGTCGAGCCTGAACTGGCCCGCGGGTGCGACCCGGCCGAACCTCGTCGTCGCGCCGCTCGCTCCCGACGGCACGGTGTCGATCTACAACCTCGCCGGGCGGACGGCCGTGGTCGCCGACGTCGTCGGGTGGTACGGGGCCGGGGTGGGCGACGCCTTCGTCGCACAGGCGCCCGTGCGGATCCTCGACACCCGCGACGCCGCGGCGCCCGTGCGCCAGGGCGAGGCCCGGGTCGTCCGGGCCACCGGCGGCGCCGGGGTCCCGACCTGGGCAACGGCGGTCGCACTCAACGTGACCGCGACCGGAGCGACGGCGCCGACCTTCCTCACCGTGTGGCCCTCCGGGATCGCGCGACCGCTCGCGTCGAGCGTGAACCTCGCCACGGGGGAGACCGTCCCGAACCTCGTCATCGTGCCGGTCGGCACCCTCGGTGGGGTGTCCATCTACAACAACACGGGGAGCACGCACGTCGTCGTCGACGTCGTCGGCTGGTTCGGATGACCGGCGCGTGAGCGCCGGTCGCGCGGGCGTCGACGGCGGCCTCGAGGTCCTCGGCCGCCCGAGCCTTGCTGAGTTGCGGCGGCGTCTGCCGCGCCTCGCGCTCGGGATCCTCGTGCTCGGGGTCGGCGTCGCCCTCACGGTGCGCGCGGAACTCGGCCTCGCCCCGTACGACGTCATGCACCAGGGGCTCGCCGAGGTGACCGGGCTCGACTTCGGCGTGGTGGTGATCGGACTCGGACTGCTCATCCTCCTCGCCTGGTTCCCGCTGCACCAGCCCTTCGGGGTCGGGACCGTCGTCAACGTGCTGACGGTGGGCCTCGTGATCGACGTGGCGCTCGATCGGATCCCCGAGGTGGACGCGCTGGCGACCCGTGTGCCGATGCTGCTCGGCGGGACCGTCCTCATCGGGCTCGGTGCGGGGCTCTACATCGGCGCAGGCCTGGGGCCCGGGCCGCGTGACGGGCTCATGACCGCGTTCGCCCGACGCGGTCACCCCCTCTGGCTCGTGCGCACGATCATGGAGCTCACCGCGCTCGGGGTCGGGTGGGTGCTCGGCGGGGAGGTGGGAGCGGGCACGGTGCTCATAGCGTTCGCGAGCGGCCCGATCGCGCACTGGTTCCTCGCCCGGCTCCACCTCGGGGTCGCCGGCGGCGACCCGGAACCGCAGTCGACCCTCGGCGAGTGAGCCGGTTGGCGGCTGCCGGCGGCGCGGGGGAGGATGCCCCTGTGGCCCGACCGACCCGCCTCGACGACGCCGACCTCGCCACCGGACTCGCGGCGCTGCCCGAGTGGCGGCGGGACGGCGACGCCATCCGGCGCTCGATCGAGCTGCCGTCGTTCGCCGACGCCATCGCCCTCGTGACGCGCATCGGGTTCGCGGCCGAGGCCGCGGACCACCACCCGGACCTCGACGTCCGGTGGCGCACCGTGCACGTGGCGCTCACGACCCACGACGCCGGCGGTCTGACCCGCCTCGACCTCGACCTCGCGTCGGCGATCGACGCCGCGGCCCGGGCGGCGGGCGCGTGACGACCGTCGTCGTCCTCGTCATCATCGGTCTGCTCATCGCGGCGGTGATCCTGATCGCGGCCCTCGAGCCCGGTCCGTCCACCTCGGACCTCGCGCTCGCGTACGAGCACGCGTGGGACCGTCTCGACTTCGGGACCGTGTGGGCGCTGTCGGCCCAGGAGCTGCGCGACGGGCTCGACCGTCGGGCCTACGTGCGGGCGAAGCGGGCGGCGTACGAGTCGGCCGACCAGCCGGCGGACCTCGTGGCCACCGTGGCGGTCGCCGATCTCGCCGAGGCCGGCGACGTCGCCGCGGCGATCACCAGCCTCGTGCTCCACGACGGCTCGATCGTCCACCACGAGGTGCGCATGGGGCGGCGGATGGGCCGCTGGGAGGTCACGGGCTACACCCTGCGGGCCGAGGACGCCCCGCACTGACGGGCCCGGCGTGCGGCGCCGTCTAGCCTCAACGCCGTGACGATCCCCGCTCTGCTCCTGACCGGCGGCGCGAGCCGTCGGATGGGCACGCCGAAGGCCGCCATCGAGGTCGACGGCGAGACGCTGGCGGTCCGCACGGCGCGGGTGCTCACCTCGGTGTGCGACCCCGTCATCGAGGTCGGCCCGGGCTACACGGAACTCCCCGTCGTGCGGGAGGATCCGCCGGGCGAGGGTCCGCTCGCGGCGTTCGTCGCCGGCAGTGCGCACCTGCCGGCCGGGATCCCGATCCTCATGGTCGCCTGCGACCTCCCGGACCTCGATCCGACGCTGCTGCGGGTGCTCGCCGAGCACCCCGGCACCGGCGGGGTCGTCCCGGAGTCGGAGGGACGGCTGCAGACGCTGTGCGCCCGGTACGGCGTGGAGGCCCGACGCGTGGCACCCGAGTTGCTCGCCACGGGCGCCCGATCCCTGCGCGCGCTCCTCGACGCGAGCGAGCACGAGGTGCTGCTCGAGGACGCGTGGTCCCGCATGGTCACGGCCGACACCTTCCACGACCTCGACACGCCCGAGGACCTCGCACGCTTCCGGTCGACCCGCGCCACGGGCTCCGACGCGGTCCGGTGATGGACCCCACCCTGCGCGCACCCGCGGTCGCCCGCGGCACCCTGCGGTGGTGACGGTGCGGCGCGCGGTGCAGCCCGCGCAGGTCACGGTGCTCGCGGACGGCACTCGCCGGACGGTGCCGGACCGTCTCGCGACCGAGGAACCGATGGAGATCCGGGCGCACGGCCCCGGGCAGGAACCGGCCGCGGTCGCGGTCACGATGCGGACCCCCGGGCACGACTTCGCCCTCGCCACCGGGTTCCTCGCCTCCGAGGGCCTGCTCGACCGGGCCGGCGGCGTCGCGGGCGTCGCGTACTGCACCTCGGGCCGGGTCGAGCAGCAGTACAACATCGTCACCGTGACGACGCGGGCCCCGTTCGTGCCGCCGGCGCACGAACGCACCTTCGTGGCCTCCGCGTCCTGCGGGCTGTGCGGGAAGACGGCGCTCGACGACCTCAGCGTGACGGCGGCACCCGTGCCGGACGGTCCCGTGATCGCGGTGGACGTGCTCACCGCGCTCCCGGACCGCCTCCGCGAGGTGCAGGCGGTGTTCGACCAGACCGGTTCGCTCCACGCCGCCGCGCTCTGCCGAGCGGACGGCTCGGTGGTGGTCGCCCGCGAGGACGTCGGTCGCCACAACGCGATCGACAAGGTCGTCGGCGAGCGCATCCTCGACCCGGCGCTGGATCCGGAGGGTGCCCCGATCCTCGCGGTGAGCGGGCGGGTGTCCTTCGAGGTGATGCAGAAGGCGGCGGTCGCAGGCATCCCGATCGTGGTGGCGGTCTCGGCGCCGACGAGCCTCGCCGTCGACGTCGCCCGTCGCACGGGGCAGACCCTCGTCGGCTTCGTCCGGGAGGGCCGGGCCACCGTGTATGCCGGCATCGAGCGGATCGCCGAGGTGGCCTGAGTGGCCTGGCCGGGATCCGCCCGCATCCGATCGCCCCGCGGCCTGCGCCCGAGCCTCTGGGTGAGTCCGGCGCCGAACGGCCTCGGTGCCCAGAAGCCGCACCACTTCGGCGACATGGCGCGCATCGTCTGGCGCCATCGCCGCAATCTGCCCTACGCATGGCGGATCCTGCGCAAGGGTGTGTGCGACGGCTGTGCCCTCGGGGTGGCGGGCTTCCACGACTGGACGCTCGAGGGGGTGCACCTCTGCACGACCCGCCTCGAACTCCTCGAACTCAACACGGCGCGGGCTCTCGACCCGAAGGTGCTCGCCGACGTCTCGACGCTCGCCGACCTCGACGGCGCGGCGCTGCGGCGCCTCGGCCGGCTCCCGTACCCGATGCTGCGCCGCCGCGGGGAGCCCGGGTTCACCCGCATCTCGTGGGACGAGGCGATCACCCTCGCCGCGGACCGCATCCGGGAGGCGCCGTCACGGACCGCGCTCTACCTCACCGCCCGGGGCATCACGAACGAGGTGTACTACGCGGCGCAGAAGTTCATCCGGTCACTCGGCACCAACAACGTCGACAACGCCGCCCGGGTGTGCCACGCACCCTCGACCGTTGCGCTCAAGGCGGCGATCGGGGTCGGCGCGACGACGTGCTCCTACACCGACGTCATCGGCAGCGACCTCATCGTGCTGTTCGGTTCCAACGTCGCGAACGCGCAACCGGTGTTCATGAAGTACCTGTACCTGGCGCGTCGTCGCGGCGCGAAGGTCGTGGTCATCAATCCCTACCGCGAGCCGGGCCTCGATCGGTACTGGGTGCCGAGCAACCTCGAGAGCGCCGCCTTCGGCACCCGGATCGCGGACGAGTTCTTCCAGGTCGACACCGGCGGCGACGCCGCGTTCATCGCCGGCGTGCTCAAGGAGCTGCTCGCCCGGGGCGCGCTCGATCGGGCCTTCATCCGCGAGCGGACCCACGGGTTCGACGCGCTCCTGCGGTCGCTCGAGGGCCTTGCGACCGAGGACCTCGAGCGATGGTCGGGGACGACCCGGGAGGAGATGGCCCGGTTCGCGGGCATCTACGCCGCGGCCGACGCGGCCGTCCTCGTCTGGTCCATGGGGATCACCCAGCACCGCCACGGCGTCGACAACGTGCGGGCGATCGTCGACCTCGCACTCGCCCGGGGCAACGTCGGCCGCCCGGGGGCCGGGATCATGCCGATCCGGGGTCACTCGGGGGTGCAGGGCGGGGCGGAGATGGGCGCGTACTCCACGACGCTCCCGGGCGGGGCGGCGATCACGCCGGAGGGTGCCGCGGCGCTCGGCGATGCGTACGGATTCCCCATCTCGTCGACGCCCGGCCTGCGGGCCGAGGCGATGGTCCTCGGTGCGCAACGCGGTCAGGTCGACGTCCTCCACTCGAGCGGCGGCAACTTCCTCGACGTGCTCCCGGACCCGGAACTCGGGCGTCACGCACTCGCCCGCGTCCCGTTGCGCATCCACCAGGACATCGTCGTCACCTCCCAGATGCTCGTGGAGCCGGGGGAGGCGGTGCTGCTGCTCCCGGTCTGCACCCGGTACGAACAGCCCGGTGGTGGCACCGAGACGACGACCGAGCGGCGCATCGTCCTCTCGCCCGAGGTGCCCGGACCCCGCATCGGCGAGGCGCGCGCGGAGTGGGCGATCTTCCGCGATCTCGCCTGCGCCGTCGACCCGACGCTCACGGATCGCATCGGCCTCGCCGACGCGCAGGCGATCCGTGATGAGATCGCTCGCATCGTGCCCGCCTACGCGGGCATCGAGACGCTCGAGCGTCTCGGGGACTCGGTGCAGTGGGGTGGCGCGAACATCGGTGCCGACGGAGGGTTCCCGACCCCGGACGGCCGGGCCCACTTCACCGTCTTCGAACCGGGCCGACTCGAGGCCCCGGCCGGCGCGTTCCTGCTCTCGACCCGTCGGGGCAAGCAGTTCAACTCGATGGTGTTCCGCGAGGTCGACCCGCTCACCGGGGCGGCGCGCCACGACGTGCTCATGGCGGCCGACGACGTGGCGGCACTCGACCTCGCCGACGGCGCGGCCGTACGGGTCCGGTCCCGGCACGGTGAACTCGCAGCACGGGTCCGGATCGCCGCGATCCGCCGGGGCAACGTGCAGGTGTTCTTCCCCGAGGGCAACGTGCTCGTCGCGGCCGACGACGGGGACGCCGAGTCCGGGATGCCGGCCTACACCGAGGTCGTCGAGGTCCTGCCCGACTGACGCGTGCCCGGGCCCCGGGCCCCGTCTGCGAGACTGCACCGCATGGACCCGCACGCCCTCCTCGACGCTTTCGACGCCGCGGCCGCGGCGGTGGGCTCGGCGCTCGTCGGGGTCCACGGATCGGACCGCCGGGCCCGCACCGATCGGCCCGGGCAGTACGCGATCGACCTGCTCGCCGACGCCGCCGCGCTCGGCGTCCTCCACGACCTCCCCGTCGCGGTGGTGAGCGAGGAGTCCGGGGTGAGCGGCGACCGCTCGTCCCCGATCGTGGTCGTCGTGGATCCGGTCGACGGCTCGAGCAACGCCGCACGCGACCTCCCGTACTGGGCCACATCGTTGTGCGCCATGGACGCCGGCGGGCCGCTCGCGGCGCTCGTGGTGAACCAGGCCACCGGCGTCGCCCACCGGGCGGTCCGCGGGGAGGGAGCGTTCCGCGACGGCATGCGGATGCGGGCGTCGTCGACGGAGCGGGTCGAGGACGCGGTGGTGGCGCTCTCCGGACTGCCCGGACTCATCCTCCCATGGAAGCAGTTCCGGGTCCTCGGGAGCGCGGCGCTCGCGCTCTGCGACGTCGCGGCGGGCGCGATCGACGGCTTCCTCGACGTGTCGTCCTGGCACGCGCCCTGGGACTACCTCGGTGGGGTGCTCATGTGCACCGAGGCCGGAGCGGTGGTCGCCGACGCCGGCGGACGCGCCCTCGACACCGCCGACGGCACGGCGCGCCGACAGGTGCTCGCGGCCGGGACCGCAGCACTCCACGCCACGCTGCTGCGGGCGGCGTCGTGAGCGGTCTCGACCTCCCCGCGCTGCGTGCGGCGGCCGAGGCCGCAGCGCGTGCCGGGGGTGAAGTGATCCTCGAGTCGTTCGAGACGCCGCCGAACGTCCGGGAGAAGTCCCGCGGCGACTGGGTCACCGACGCCGACATGGAGAGCGAGCGGACCGTGCGCCGCGTGCTTGCCGACCTCGCCCCCGGGATCCCGGTGCACGGCGAGGAGGAGGGCGGCGACCGCGATGCGGCGCTCCACTGGCTCGTGGACCCGCTCGACGGCACGGCGAACTTCGTGCACGGCCACCCGGCGGTCGGTTGCTCGGTCGGCCTCGTCGCCGAGGGCAGCCCGGTGGCGGGCGTGGTCCACGCGCCGATGCTCCACCAGACCTACTCGGCCGCGCTCGGTGCCGGGGCGACCCGCAACGGCGTACCGCTCGCCGTGAGCGATCGGTCCTTCGACCGCGGGATCATCGCCACCGGGTTCCCGTTCCGGCGCAAGGACCTCTCGGAGACCTACCTCGCCGCGTTCGGTCGGGTGCACGCGGCGGCCGAGGATCTCCGGCGGTGCGGCGCGGCGAGCCTCGACCTGTGCTGGACCGCGGCCGGGGTGTTCGACGGGTACTTCGAACTCGGCCTCGGGTCCTGGGACGTCGCCGCCGGCGCGCTCGTCGTGCGGGAGGCCGGGGGCACCGTCACCGACTGGTTCGGTGACCCGGCGGCCTGGCTGGCATCGGGCGACATCGTGGCCGCAGCGGCGCAGGTCCACGGGCCGCTGCGGGCGACCATCGGCGAGGCCCGTTCGGCCCGCTGATCGGGGCGGGGCCCGGGCGGGAACCCCGCCGGGGACCCGGGGCGCGGCGACCCGGGCGGTAATTCGCTTGCACGGGGGTCCGGTACTCTGATTTCCTGTCGTCCGGCGTCCGGAGTTCCCGGCGCCCCCGCACCACCGTCAGAGGGAAGCCCGCGAGATGAACGCCCTGCAGCACGTCGAGCGCACGGCCCACGCCGTGACCGCACGCGCCTGCACGGCGACCCTCGCCGGTGCGACGCACGCGGCCGGCGCGTGGTCGAAGTCCTACGCCATTCCGGCGAACTTCGGCTCGAAGCCGACCCCACCCCGACGGCCCTCGGTGCCCGCCTGACCGGCGAGTGACCACACCGAACTCCCAAGGCCGTCGGGGAATCCCCGGCGGCCTTCTCGCGTTGGTCCCGGTCCCCTCGCACCACCCGAACCCACGAACCAGGAGCGACACCATGCAGGCACTCACGAACCCCCAGATCCTCGAGCCGGAGGCCTGGCGCGCTGAGGCGAAGTGCGCCTCGGGGAGCCCGGAGGCCGTGCAGCTGTTCTTCTCGGAGCAGCTCGACGACATCGCCCGGGCCCGCCAGTTCTGCCAGGACTGTCCGGTCCGAGAGCCCTGCCTCGCGGCGGCGATGCGGCGTCGCGAACCGTGGGGCGTCTGGGGTGGGGAGCTGTTCGCCAACGGCAAGGTCCTCGCCCAGAAGCGGAACCGCGGTCGGCCGCCGAAGGTCGCGCCGGCCCAGTTCCTCTCCCCGGAGATCCGGCCCCAGGACGTGCTCGAGGCGCGCACGGCCTGAGGCCACCAGCACCACCCACCCGCCGCGGTGATGGCGGGTCGGGGCGACGGAAGCGCAGGCGGGGCACACCCCCCGGTGCCTCGCCGCCGAGCCCCGGCCCGCCCGCGGTCCAGCTGCGGTCCCGGCCGCGGGCGTATCGGCACTTCGAGTGCCACAATGTCGGCGCTCGTCGTCCGTCGACCCGGGATCCGCCCATGACCGCACCGCTCGCCCTCGTCGGCACCTACGGTTCGCCGTACTCGCTCAAGATGCGGGCGGTGCTCCGGTACCGGCACATCCCGTTCACGTGGGTGCTCCAGAACACGCCGGGGCAGTTCGCGCTCCCGAAGCCGCCGGTGGCGATCATCCCGGTGCTCGGGTTCCCCGACGCGACCGGGACCGTGACCGAGGTGATGGTCGACTCCACCCCGCAGATCGCCCGCCTCGAGGCCATGTTCCGGGACCGGTCCCTCGTCCCGCCCGACCCGGCGCTCGCCTTCCTGCACCTGCTCATCGAGGACTACGCCGACGAGTGGGTGACCAAGGTGATGTACCACTACCGGTGGGCGCCGCCCGAGGCGGTGGAGCGGGCCCGTCGTCTCCTGCCGGTGTGGCCGATGCTCCACGAGGACGACGACCGGCTCGCTCAGTGGGGCGACTGGGTCGTCGATCGGCAGGTCGGTCGACGCGCCCTCGTGGGCAGCACCGACGCGAACGCGCCGGTGATCGAGTCCTCCTACGTCCGACTCCTCGGGATCCTGAACCGGCTCATCGAGGCGCAGGACTTCGTGCTCGGGGACCGGCCCGGGAGTGGGGACTTCGGTCTGTACGGACAGTTGAGCCAACTCGTCATCATCGAGCCGACCTCGACCGCGCTCTGCTTCGAGCACGGGCCGCGGGTCTACTCGTGGGTGAACCGGATGGACGACCTCTCGTGGTGGCCGGTCGACGGTGACGCCGGATGGCCCGACCGTTCGGCGGTCCCATCGACCACGCTCGCGCCCCTGCTCGCTGAGATCGGCGCGACCTACACGCCGTTCATGCTGGCCAACGAGGCCGCGCTCGCGGCCGAGGAGCCCGAGGTGGTCTGCGAGATCCTCGGCCGTGAGTACCGCCAAGGTGCGTTCCCGTACCAGGGCAAGACGATCCGGTGGATCCGCGAGGCCCGCGCCGCCCTCTCCGACGCCGACCGCCGTTGGGTCGACGGCGTGCTCGGTGGCACCGGCTGCGAGGCCCTGTTCGGGTGACCGACCTCGCAGCGGCCGAACCGCTCGTCGAGCCGATCGCACTCTTCGGCCACTGGCTCTGCCCGTACTCGGTGCGGGTCGAGTTCGCGCTCGCCGAACTCGGGCTCGCCCACGAGGTCGTCGACGTGCCGCCGACGGCCGCCCGCCCGAAGGGCTACGTCGTCCCGCAGGAGTTCCTCGACCACAGCCCGCGCCACGAGATCCCGATGATCCGGGAGGGTGGGCGGTACCTCGCCGACTCGCTCCCGATCCTCGACCGTCTGTACCGGGCACGGGGCCCGTGGTCGCCGGAGCACTCGGATCTGGCGCGCCAGGTCGATCGCACGGTGTTCGGCCCGATGGTGGGCGTCTACTACGGCACCGATCCGGATCGGATCGCCGCGGCGTCGGCCGCGCTCGCGACCGCGTGCGTCGGGATCGCGGAGGTGCTCGGGGATCGCGAGTGGCTCGCGGGGGATGTGCCGTCGATGGCCGAGGCCGCCCTCGTCCCGTTCCACGTGCGACTCGAGGGGCTCCGGGCGCTCGGCTTCACGGACCCGGTGCCGGCGACGGTCCTCGCGCACGGCGAGCGGAGCCTCGCCCGACCCGGGGGTCGCGCCGCGGGTTGGACGGACGCGCAGCAGGAGGAGTTCGTCCGGCGGTTCACGACCCACCGGGCGCGCCGAGCCGCAGCCTGCTGAGGCCGTGGGCGTCGCCGGGTCGGCGGCGTCTACGGTGTGCCACCCCGGGCGCTTAGCTCAGTTGGTCAGAGCGCTGCGCTTACAACGCAGTGGTCGGGGGTTCGAGTCCCTCAGCGCCCACCACAGGCCAGGGGCGGTCTTTGGAGCGATCCGGAACCGCCGCTCGGACATCTACCGCGTGTCTATCGCGCGAGCAGTGCTGATGGTCACTGATCCGCACGCCTGAGATCCTCAGAGTACTTGTGCCCTGGTACCCATGGATTCCGGTTTCTACGGCGAGAGGGCGTTGTTCGTACGCGTAGGAGGTGCGGGTGTTGAGTGGCGCTGATGGGTCGAGAAACCGGGGTCAGACGAGGGTGATCGGCTCCCATTCGCGGACAGGCCGCCGCCACCGACGGACGGTGGTACTCCAGCGTCAGACCGAATGCCAGCCACTCGATCCGACGTTGCAGCAGGCATCATTGCCGGTCTGGCAGTTGTGTTTCTTGGCTTCTTCGCTGCGGCTGTGGGCGCGTCGGGCGCTGCCAATGAAGATGTGAGTCTGGATGCTGGCGGGTGGATGGCGATGATTCTGCTGATGCTCGGCTCGATCGCGCTTGCGGTGGCTGCAGGTAGGAGGGTGGCCCGACCGCGGTGATCTCCGGCGCAGGGTCGGTCGACCGCGCCAAGTAGACCTGACCCGCAATCTTGGACACGGGTTGTTGTGAGTCAGGCTGCTCGGTAGGCGGCGTTGACCCCGGAACCGTGTGCCGAGGAATGCGGGTCAGCTCCAGGTTTTCTGTGACGGCATTCAGACCTTTCTCTGTGGAGAACCCCATTTGGCACCCGGTCGGGTGGGGTTCGAGGAAATGGTCTGGCCCAGCGAGCTGTCACGAAATGGTGATGCAGTCCCAGCTGTCCATGCTGACGGGGTACGCCGGCGACCCTCTCGGAGCTCGGACCAGTGGGATGGCGTGGGGCACATGGCAGACTCCCGAACGTGGCTCTCACACCGGATCTCCTCCTCAGTGCCCGGTCGGCCTACGCGCGAAATGACTGGACCGGGGCGCGCCAGGGCTTTGAGGCGGTCCATGCCGAGGAGGCGCTGTCGGCCGAGGACATGGAGCGATTGGCCTGGTCGTGCCGGTGGCTGGGCGACGAGATCGCCTTTCTCGATGCTCTCGAACGGGCCGAGGTCACCTACGTCGCCGCTGGGGCCCGAATCAGCGCGGCACGCATGGCGCTCGAACAGGCCCGCCACCACGTGATGATGCTTGATGAGTCGGTTGGGATCACGAGCTTCCTGCGTGCCACCGCGCTGCTCGAGGGGCAACCGGAATCGCCCGAGCACGCGCAGATGATGTGGATGCAGTCGTTCGCGCAGATGGGCGAGGGTGACAGCGAGGGGGCGAGGTCCTCCCTGGTCGAGGCGCAGGCGATCGCGCGACGGGTCGGGAGCCCCGGACTCGAGGCCATGGCGGTTCAGGGTCTGGCCCACATTGCTGTGGTCGAGGGCCGCCGGGAAGATGTGCTCCCTCTGGTCGACGAGGCCGTCGCGCTGGCCACGCGGCCGGGGGTGGAGCCGGTGTTCGTCGGCTACGTGTACTGCGCGGTCATCTCGGTGTGCCGATCCTTGTGCGACTGGGGTCGGGCTACCGAGTGGACCGCGCAGTCCACGCGGTACTGCGAGCGAGAATCCATCGCCGGCTACACGGGTCTGTGCCGATTCCACCAGAGCGAGATCGATCGCCTCCACGGTGCACTCGCCCAGGCCGAGGACCGGGTGCTCAAAGCCTGCGAGGAGCTTCGCCGGGTCAACCGGATCAGCGCCGCGTGGGGATACAGCGAGCTGGTGGACATACGGGTGCGGCGCGGGGACCTGGCCGGAGCCGAGGACGCGCTCGCGCAGGCTGTCGCCTTCGGAGATGAGGGGCAACCCGGGCGGGGCCGCCTGCTGCTCGCTCAGGGGAACCCGAAGGCGGCGATGCGCAGCATGGCGCGTGCACTTTCGGAGCGGGGCGTACTCGCGCGGGAACGACGAGTATTCGTGTTGCCCGTCTATGTCCGAGCTTGCCTCGCGTCGGGAGACGACCAGGCGGCCGAGGTCGGTGTGGTGGAGCTGGAGGAGCTCGCCAACCGTCTCGGAACCCCTGGGCCCCGGGCTGCGGCAGCCGTCGCCCGCGGCGAGCTTGCCCTCCATCGCGGCGACACCGAGACGGCCCTTGGGTCCCTGGAGCAGGGGGTTCGGATGTGGTGCGAGGTCGACGCCCCCTACGAAGCCGCTGAGGCACGCGTGCAGCTCGCCCGAGCCCTGGTCGACGACGGCGACGAAGCCGGCGCCCGTCTCGAGATCCTCGCCGCGGAGCGGTCCGCCCAGGAGATCGGCGCGGTGGTGGACCTTGACATCGCGTCCGCTCGCCCCGAGTCCGTGACCCGACAGGTCAGGACGTTCCTGTTCTCCGACATCGTCGACTCGACCCGCCTGGCCGAGGCGATGGGCGACCAGGTGTGGGAGCAGCTGCTGCGTTGGCACGACCGCATCCTGCGGGCCGAGTTCGCCCGCTGGCGGGGTGAGGAGGTCAAGCACGGCGGCGACGGGTTCTTCGTCGCGTTCGACAAGCCCGACGACGGCATCAACTGCGCCATCGCCGTGCAGCGAGCCCTGGCCCGCCACCGGGAGGAGCATGGGTTCGCTCCAACCATCCGGATCGGCCTCCACGAGGGTGAGGCCACCGCCAGGGACGACGATTACTTCGGTTCGGCCGTCACCCGTGCCGCCCGCATCTCGGCGTCGGCCAGCGCCGGCGAGATCCTGGCCAGTGCCGAACTGGTGGGTCGCTCTATCCAGCCGGTTTCGGTCGGCGAGAGCCGCGATCTTGACCTCAAAGGCATCGCCACGCCGATGCCGGTGGTCCAGGTGGTCTGGGAAGAGGGCTCCTGACGATCTCGCCAAGGCAGCGCGCCGCTCCCAGTCGCCGTTGCCGCGATCCCTTGCGAACCATGGCACCATGAAACACAGGCCAACCTCACCCGAGGTTTCGCGAAGGGTCAGCCATGCGTGTCGAGGCAAAGTTGTCTGACATGGGACTCGTCCTCCCCGGGCCCAAGCAAGCACCACCTCGTTTCACCGTCAGTGGAGTTCCTCGTCGGCGATCCCCACGGTGTGGTCGCAGCAGCCGTGGAGCATCACGTTGATGGAGTACCGCAGCGGTCTCATGCGCGTGCGGTGAATCGGACGCGGAGCCAGTCGGGCGCGTTCAGCCCGGTGCTCGGACCGGTCCCGACGATCTGCGGCGGTTCGAAGCGCGCCGTCAGCGCCCGCAGGGCCTCGGCGAGCTCGAGCCGGGCCAGGCCGGCGCCGACGCACAGGTGCGGGCCCCAGCCGAACGTGAGGTGGGAGTGCGCATCGGGGCGGTCCACGACGAACCGGTCGGCGTCCTCGAAGCGATCGGGGTCGCGGTTCGCCGCGACGAACGACAGGAGGACCCGACCGCCCTCCCGGACCCTGAGTTCGTCCCGGGCGAAGGGCTCCTCGGCGCGCCGGGTGAGCCCCGGCACGATGCCGGCGAACCGGAGGATCTCGTCGACCGCGGTGGTCAGCAGCGTCGGATCCGCGGCGAGTCGGTCCCAGTCGGCGGGGTGGTCGGCGAGCACCTCGAGGGCCCGTGTGAGTTGGCGTCGGGTCGTCTCGGACCCGGCGAAGAGGAAGCCGGTGATCATCGCGACCACGTCGTCCTCGGCCAGACGCTCGCCGTCGACGGTCGCGTCGAGCAGCCGCGTCACGAGGTCGTCGCCCGACCCGTCGCGGCTCGCCGTGATCCGCTCGAGCCCGTAGGCGCGCATCTCGGCCGCCGCCGTCTCGACCGCTGCGACCTGATCCGGGTCCATCTGCACGGCGAAGGCGAGGGCGATGTCGGTGGCCCACGCCGCGACGCGTCCGGCGTCCTCGGTCGGGAGCCCGAACAGTAGGGCGAACACCTCGGGAGGAAGGGGGGCGGCGAAGGCCTCGACGAAGTCGACCGTCTCCCCGGTGGGGATCGCCGCGGCGAGCCGTTCGGCGATCCGGCGCGCGTCGGGGCGCAGGCGTTCCACGTTCCTCGCCGTGAACGCGCTCAGCAGGATGAGGCGCATCGTCCGGTGGTCCTCGCCGTGGCGGCTGAAGAGCGGCGCGATCTGGGCGATCGTCGCTGCGGACAACCCCGCGTCCGCCATGTCGTCGGTGAACGACCCCGGGGACAGCCGACGATCGCCGAGCGCGTCCCGGGTGGGCTCGAAGCCGAGGACGATCGGCAGGTCGATGCCCCGGTGGTCGATGCCGTGCGCCCACCAGTGCGCTGCGGCGAGTCGCCGGACCTCGGCGTCGGGGTCGGTGAGGTACGCGAGCGGGTCGAGTCGGACCGGGCATCCGGCGGCCTCATCGGTGGGCATGCCGTGATTCTGACCGCCCCGACTCATGGCGCGCCGGGCTGCGCCGGGCCACGGCGGGCCGCGACATCGTCGCGAGCCACCGTCCGCGCCGTGGACCTCGGGTCCGACGGTCCCGGGCGAGTCCGCCGCACCGTTGCTACGCTCGTCCCGTGCAACGAGCCGTCGTCAGCCTCACCACCGGCCTCGAGGATGCCGAGAAGGTGACCGTCGCGCTGCTCGTCGCCGTCGGGGCGGCTGAGAGCGGTCGGCCCACCCTGATGTTCCTCACCAAGGAGGCCGTCCGCCTCGCGCTCGACGGGTTCGCCACGGGCGTCGCCTGCGAGGGGTGTCCGCCGATCCCGGACCTGCTCGCCCGCCTGGAGGCGGCCGGCGGGGAGCTCCTCGTGTGCCCGATCTGCTTCGATGCCAAGAAGCTCGATGCGTCATCGCTGGTCTCGAACGCGCGGCTCGGCGGCACCGTACCGATGTGGGAGTGGATCGGCGACGGTGCGACCACGTTCAGTTACTGAGCGCCGTCCCGACGAGCGCACCGCGACGGACGAGGAGTGACGACATGACCGAACGCGCCGGCGAGCGATTCGCACGGGCGCTCGCCGCCAAGGACGCCGCTGCCCTCACCTCGCTCCTTGCGCCGGAGGTCGATTTCAAGGCGCTGACGCCCGGCGAGTTCTGGGAGTGCGGGGACGCTCGTGAGCTCGTCGACGAGACGCTGCTCGGCATCTGGTTCCGAGCCGAGCGCGAGATCGTCGAGACGATCGCCGTCGACTCCGACGACCTCGGGCCGATGGAGCGGGTGCGGTACCGGTTCAGGGTCGTCGGTCCGGATGGCGACTCCACGATCGAGCAGCAGGCCTACTACGAGACCTCCGACGGCCGGATCAGTTGGTTGCGCATCATGTGCACCGGGTTCCTGCCGGTCGATCCCGCCTGAGCGGGCCCGGCGCCCGTCGGGCGGCTGTGGCATCGTGGGCGACGTGGCGGTGATCGGGGTCGACGGGTGCCCGGACGGATGGGTGGCGGTCGTGCTCGCCCATGGCGAGGTCGACGTGCACCACGTCCCGACGATCGCCGGGCTCGACGTGCTCGGCCCGGCGGGCACGGTCACCGCGATCGACATCCCGATGTGGTTCCCGACCGCCCCGCCCCGACGTTCGGAGGTCGCAGCGCGCGCCCTGCTCGGGCCCGGCCGGGCCTCGTCGATCTTCCCGACCCCGGTCCGAGCGGCGGTCGACGCCCCGGACCACGCCACGGCGAACGAGGTGTCGAGGCGGCTCACGGGACGCGGGGTGAGTGCGCAGGCGTACGCGCTCACCGCCAAGATCCGGGAGGTCGATGCGTGGCGTCAGGGGAGCGCCCTCGACGTCCGCGAGGTCCATCCGGAGACCTCGTTCGCCGTGCTGCTCGATGGTCCGGCCCGCCACGCGAAGAAGACCTGGGCGGGGATCGGGGAGCGTCGCAATGCGCTCGCGGCCGCCGGGATCGATCTCGCACCGTTCGAGGGCCGCGACCTCGGGCGGGCCGCGGTCGATGACGTCGTGGACGCCGCGGTGGCGGCCTGGACGGCCGATCGCATCCGGCGAGGCGTCGCCCGGCGACTGCCCGACGCCGAGGTCGACGATGCGGGCGATGCGATCTGGGTCTGATCAGTAATGCCGGGGCGGGTGCCAATCGGCCCCGAGGATCTCGTCGTACTCCGGCGGATCGAAACACGCTCGGCCGCCCGCCGGGTAGTTGGTGAGTTCCCCGAACACGATGCGACCGCCGGCGTCGTAGAGATCGACCCGCACGATGTCCGTGTCGGTGCCGAGGGCCTCGGCGATGCGGATCATCTCGTCGAGGTTGTCGGGTAGCGCGATCGGCTCGGGTGCCGGGTCGCACACGTACCGAACGGGGATCACCTCCCCGCGCCGGTCGAAGCAGGTGATGTAGGTCGTCGGCTCGCGGATGAGGTTGACGTGGAACCACGAGACGCGACCGTGCGCGACGTGGAACTTCAGATCCCGCGCCGAGTGGCCGTCGCCCTCGAGGAACTCCTCGACCATGAGGCGGTGCGGCACGTCCTTGTACGCCCACTCGGTCGATCCCAGGGCTCGCCAGTAGTCGTGCCGGAGCCACAGGTCGCACATCGCGTCGAACCGGGCCCGGTCGAGGTGCTCCGGGCGGATCCACGCGATCTTCCCGGTCCAACCGCGGTCGTCCGGGAGCTCCGGCAGACGCAGGTCGGGGTCGGCCTGATCGTGCACGACGATGACCGCACCGCTGCCGTGCGACGGCTTCACCACGTAGCGCGTCGGCAGCGCGGCGAGGTCGAGGTCGCGGGGATCGGAGGCGACGGCGAGCAGTTCCGACAGGTACTGCGGCCCGACCGTGCGGGCCACGACGTCACGGGCCGCGATCTTGTCGGCGTACTCCGCGAGGAGCGGGCGTCGATCCCACCCAGCTTGTACTCGACCTTCTCGTTGAAGGTGCGGGGTGGTCGGCGCGCCTACTTCGCGCGGTGACGGGCGGTCCAGAGCGCGGCGGCCGGGCGCGACGTGCGCACCCGGGCCCGCAGTGGACGGCTCGCATCGAGGAGTCGCTGCGGGGTGAGGCGTCGGGTGGCGCGGGCCAACGGGCTCATCGGGGTCTCGCCCGACCCGTCGTCGGCCTCGCCGCGGGCGAACGGCCCGACGATCGTCACGGCGCACCGACCCGGTACCGGCGCGGCGGCTGCCACGGTGCGCCCATGATCCGGTCGTACTCGGGCGGATCGAACGAGGCCCGACCTGCGCTCGGGTAGTTCGTGAGCTCACCGAACACGATGCGCCCGTCGGCGTCGTAGAGATCGACGCGCACGAGGTCCACCCGTGACCCGAGGGTCTCGGCGATGCGGATCATCTCGTCGATCGAGTCCGGCAGGGTCGCCGGCGGCTCGGTGGAGGGGTTCGAGTACACGAAGGGCAGCACGGAGCCGTCCCGGTCGAAGTTGGTGGTCGTCTCGACGCCGTCGACCTGGGTGTTCACGCGGAACCAGGTGACCCGTCCGTGCACGACGATGAACTTGAAGTCCTGGGCGATGTTGCCGCGGCTCTCGAGGAACTCCTCGACCACGAGGCGCCGCGGGATGCCGCGGTAGGCCCACTCGGTGGACCCGAGGGCCCGCCAGTAGTCGTGGCGCAGCCAGAGGTCGCACATCGCGTCGAACCGCGCCCGGTCGAGGTGTTCGGGGCGCACCCACTCGATCGCGCCCGCCCACCCGCGGTCCTCGGGGAGCACGGGGAGTCGGAGGGCGGGGTCGGCCGCATCGTGCACGATGATCACCGCGCCGCTGGCGTGCGAGGGCTTCACCACGTACCGGGAGGGGAGGCCGGCGAGGTCGAGGTCCCGCGGATCGTCGACCACGGCGTACTGCGCGGCGAGGACCTCGGGCCCGATCTCCTGGGCGACGTGCTCCCGCGCTGCGATCTTGTCGGCGAACACCCGCAGGATCGGGTCACGGTCCCACGCGAGCTTGTACTCGACCTTCTCGTTGAAGGTCCGGGGCGAGCGGACCGTCCACTTCGCTCGCTTGCGTGCGGTCCACCATGCCGCAGCGGCCGTCGAGTGGCGGATGCGGGCCCGGACCGGACGGCTCGCATCGATCACCCGACGCGGGGTCAGGGCGCGGACGACGCGCGCGGTCGTGCCCATCGGGTTCTCGGCGTCCCGCTTCTCCGCCGCCTCGGCGTGGGCGCGCGGCCCGACGACGCTCACCGGCGCACCCGGGGTGAACCGGACGCGGCGCGACCCGGGCGGTGCTGCTGCGCTTCGATGCGTGCTCGCGCCATGGTCGTTCTGCTCCGCTCGGACTTCGACGGGCCTCACCCCGTCGGGGTCCGTGATCGTACCGGTCGGCCCGGCGGGCCCGCCCGGTGACCGGCGACCGGGCCCGTCGGGTGGGAGACTGCCGGTCCCATGTCCCGATCACTCCCTCGCATCGTCACGGCGCTCCTCGCCGGCGGTACGGCTCTCGCGGTCTGCCTCCTCGCACTGCCGCCCGCGGTCGGGGTCCTGGCGAGCGGCGCGGTGTACGAGGGTGTGGTCGGTGACGACCTCGCCGCGCTGAGCGAGCGGACGGTGATCTACGACAACCGCGGCCGCGTCATCGGTGAACTCGGTCTGCAGGACCGCGCGTCGGTGCGCCTGTCCGACGTGTCGCCGGCGCTCATCGCCGCCGTCCTCAACACCGAGGATCGGAACTTCTACGAGAACGCCGGGGTCGACGTGCAGGCGGTGGCGCGTGCGTTCTTCCGCAACGTCGATGCCGGCGAGGTCTCCCAGGGCGGATCGACGATCACCCAGCAACTCGTGAAGAACCGCCTGTTCTCCTCCCCGCAGCGGACGCTCGCCCGCAAGGTCCGGGAGGCTGCACTCGCGCTCCGCCTCGACGCCGAGTGGCCGAAGAACCGGATCCTCGAGGAGTACCTCAACACCGTGTACTTCGGGCAGGGCTCGTACGGTGTGCGCTCGGCGGCGGAACGGTTCTTCCAGACCCAGCCGTCCCGGCTCGACGTGGCGCAGTCGGCGCTCCTCGCGGGCCTCATCCGTAACCCGGAGGGGGACAACCCGTTCACCCGACCGGAGGGCGCCACGCAGCGCCGGGCCGAGGTGCTGCGCAGCATGCGGGAGCGCGGCCTCATCTCGACCGCCGAGGAGCAGTATGCGAACGCGGTGCCGCTCCCGACGCAGAAGCCGGCGGCCGACCTGCGGCCGAAGAACTACTACGTCGACGAGGTGCAGCGGCGCCTCCTGGACGACCCGCGCCTCGCGCCCACGAAGCGGGAGCGGTACAACCTCGTGTTCCGGGGCGGCCTCAAGGTCACGACCGCCTACGACCAGCGGCTCCAGGACGAGGCCCAGGCTGCCGTGTCCGACACCCTGCCGAGTTCGCAGTTCACCGCGGCGATGGCCGTGATGGTGCCGACGACCGGGGAGGTCAAGGCCCTCGTGGCCGGTCCCGGCTTCGAACGCTCCCAGTTCAACCTCGCCACCCAGGGGGCACGGCAACCCGGGTCGACCTACAAGGTGATCACCCTCGCGGCGGCGCTCGAGGACGGCTTCTCGGCGCGCGACACGATCAGCGGCGGTTCGCCCTGCACCGTGCGCATCGACGGCTACGCGCCGTGGACCACCCGGAACGCCGAGGGCAGCGGGGGCGATTACACGTTGCGCACGGCGACCGAGGGGTCGGTCAACTGTGCGTACGCCCGGCTCATCGCCGCATTGGGCCCGGCCCGCGTCGCCGAGATGGCGCGACGGATGGGCATCGATCGCGAGGTGCCGGCCTACCCGTCGATCACCCTCGGCACCGTCGGCGCGAGTCCGCTCGAGATGGCCACCGTGTACAGCACCCTCGCCGCCGAGGGGGTCCGGCACGATCCCGTGTTCGTGACGAAGGTGCTCGACCGCGACGGCGCGGTGATCTTCGACACCGCGCCCCGGGGCCGCCGGGTCCTCGACGTCGAGGTGGCGCGCACCGAGACCGACATCCTGACCGGCGTCATCGAGAAGGGCACGGGCACCCGGGCGGCCATCGGTCGGCCGGCGGCGGGCAAGACGGGGACCACCGACGACAAGACGAACGCGTGGTTCGTGGGGTACACCCCGCAACTCGTCGCCGCGGTGTGGATGGGCGACCCCGCGGCCTACACCCCGATGAAGAACGTGGGGCGCTTCGGTGAGGTGTTCGGGGGCACCTACCCGGCGCTCATCTGGAAGCAGTTCATGACCGCCGCGCTGCGCGGCCAACCGGTCCGCCGGTTCATGCCGCCCGACGAGTCGAAGTGGCCGGAGCCGGCCCCCATCACCGATCGGGGCCGCGGGGTCCCGTGGTCCTCGTTCACCGGGGTGACGGGTGCGAGCGGGCCGACGGGTCCCAGCGGTCCCAGCGGACCGAGCGGTCCCAGCGGCGATCTCGTGCCGACCACGTCGACGAGCGCGCCCGAGGTCACGACGACGACCGTCGCACCGCCGCCGTCGACCACCACGACGCTGCCGCGCACCACCGGTCCGCGCTGACGCCTGCGGATCGGACCGATCCGCTTCGTTAGGCTCACCGCCGTGACGGATCTCGAGCTCCTCCTCAACGTCCAGGAGCACGACCTCGCGCTCGACCGGCTCCGCCACCGTCGCGCGACCCTGCCGGCTCGGGACGCCCTTGTGGCGGCCGAGGCCGCACTCACGGCCCTTGCGCCCGGCCTCGCCGAGGTCCGGGGTCGGCGCGACGAGGTGGCGCGCAACGCCAAGCGGCTCGACGACGAGGTCGCGGCGGTCCGGGAGCGGGCGGCCGAGGCCGATCGCAACCTCTACTCGGGCTC
>JBJTWK010000122.1:0-33250 GCA_046081705.1 Actinomycetes bacterium
TCGGTGGCGGTCGGGCCCGGGGCGATCGCGTTCACGCGGATGTTCTGCCCACCGAGTTCGTGCGCGAGCTGCTGGGTGAGCGAGTTCACCCCCGCCTTCGCGAGGCCGTAGAAGCCGGCGTACAGGTAGGCGGCGGTCGACGACTGGTTGACGATCGCGCCACCCCCGCGCTTGCGCATGGACCGGAAGCAGGCCCGCGTGCAGGCGAGCGCGCCCATCTGGTTCACGGCCATGAAGCGGGTGAGGTAGTCCCAGTCGACGCTCACGAGCGCGTCGAGCTGCATCCCGCCGAAGATGGCGGCGTTGTTCACGAGGTGGTCGATACCGCCGAACTCGGCGATCGTCGCGTCGGCCATCGCCTGCGCGGACGCGGGGTCGGAGACGTCGACCCGCACGGCGAGCGCCTGGGCACCCTTCGCGCGGATGCCGGCGGCCACGCCCTCGGCGCGATCCACGTCGATGTCGGCCACCACGACGGCCCCGCCCGCGGCGGCGATGGCCTCGGCGTAGGCCTGGCCGATCCCGCCGCCCGAGCCGGTCACGATCGAGACGGTGTCGGTGAAGTCGAACTCGACGCCGACGGGATGCTGCTCGCTCACTGCTCGGCCTCCCGCCGCTGGGCGATGACTTTCTCGGCCGCGGCGTTCATGCTGGTGGCCAACGGCCAGCCGACGTAGTGGGTGAGGTGCAGCACGATCTCGCGCACCTGATCCTCGGTGAACTCGCGGTTGGCGAGCGCGGACGTGAACTGGATCTCGAGGAGGTTGCCGAGCCCGAACGCCGCGAGCGCGCCGATGGTCAGCATGCGGCGCTCGCGCACGTCGAGTCCCTCGCGGGTCCAGATGTCGCCGAAGAGGTGGTCGACCGTCACGTCGACGAACGGCCCCTCGACGTCGGCCGGGTCGTAGGAGAACCCGTAGACCTCCTGCATCTTGGCCATGCCGCGCTCGCGCGACGTGCGCCCGTCGTCGATCGGCGCGCTCATGCCGGCTCCGCGATCGACTTGGTCTCCAGGTACTCCTCGAACCCGAGCACGCCCATCTCCCTCCCGACGCCGGACTGCCTGTACCCGCCGAACGGTACGTCGGGGCTGAACCAGATGCCGCCGTTCACCCCGACCGTGCCGGTGCGCATGCGGTTCGCGACCGCCACGGCCCGGTCTCGGTCCCCGGACCACACCGAGCCCGAGAGCCCGTAGACCGAGTCGTTCGCGATCCGGACGGCGTCGTCGTCGCCGTTGTGCGGGAGGATCACGAGCACCGGGCCGAAGATCTCCTCCTGCGCCACGCGGGCGTCGCCACCGACCCCGGCGATGAGGGTGGGCTCGACGAAGAACCCCCGGTCGCGCTCGGGCGGGCGGTTGCCGCCGGTGACGATCCTGCCGCCCTCCTCGATCGCGAGTCGGATGTAGCCCTCCACGCGCTCGCGCTGGCGTGCGCTCACGAGTGGGCCGCACACCGTGCCCGGATCCGTCGGATCCGACGCCGGCAGCTTCTCGAGCGTCCGGGCGGTCATCTCGATCGCGTCGTCGTACGTGGCGCGGGGCACCACGAGCCGGGTCGTGATGGCGCAACCCTGACCGGCGTGGGTGCACACCGTGAACGCTGCGACCCCGGTCGCGGCCTTGAGGTCGGCGTCGTCGAGGACCACGAACGCAGACTTGCCGCCGAGTTCGAGGAAGACCTTCTTGAGCGTGTCGGCCGCGCCACGCATGACCGACCGACCGACGTTCGTGGATCCGGTGAAGGACACCTGGTCGACCCGGGGGTCGGTCGCGATCGCCGCACCGACCGCGTGGTCGGAGCTCGTCACGACGTTGAGCACCCCGGCCGGGATGTCGGTCTCCTCGGCGACGAGGCGCCCGAGGACGGTGGCGCACCACGGCGTGTCCGGCGCGGGCTTGAGCACGACGGTGTTGCCCGCCGCGAGTGCGGGCCCGACCTTGGCGAGGTTGATCTGGTGCGGCACGTTCCACGGGGTGATCGCCCCGACGACCCCGGTGGCCTCACGCCGGATCCACCGGTGGGCCGGCATGCCGAGGGGTTCGGCCCGGCCGAGGTCGCGCTCCCACTCGTAGGACTCGGCGAGATCGGCGACCCAACCCAGGCCGTTCACCGGGTCGTCGAGTTGGGCCGAGTAGGTGAGCATGAGCGGTGAGCCGGTCTCGGCCACCGTCATCGCCCGGATCTCGTCGGCGTGCGTGACGAACGCCTCGCGCAGCTGACGCAGGCACCGGGCCCGGAACGCCACGTCGGTCGACCAGGCGGTCTCGCCGAAGGCACGGCGCGCCGCACCGATCGCATCGTCGAGATCGGCGAGGTCGCAGTCGGCCGCGACGCCCAGCACCTCCTCGGTCGCCGGGTTCATCGTCTCGAAGACACGCCCTGCTCGCGCCGGGCGCATCGCGCCGTCGATGAGGACCCGCTCCTCGCCCATGGACCAGCTCACGACCCCGTCCCTCCCACGCCGAAGATCGCATCGACGTACGCATCGGTCAGCGCGGCACCCGGGAGATCGAGGCCGAGTTCGGCCGCCGTCCCCTGCGCGGCCTGCAGATCCTTGTGCGCGAGCGCAGCGGCACTGCGCATGTGGGCGACGAGACCCTCGTGGTCGTCGGGCCCGAAGGGTGCGACCGTGGCCCGGAACATGAGGGTCGACGGGCCGCCGATCCTCGCGTCGCTCGCCCGCACGACCTCGGCCAACTTCGAGAGTTCGATGCCGGCGGACTCACAGATGCGCTGACCCTCGTACGCCGCGAGCCACGAGCCGTACTGGATGACGTTGCGGGCGAGCTTGGCGATGAGGCCGGCGCCGAGCGGACCCATCGGGACCACGAGGGAGCCGATGGCGTCGAGCGCCGGTCGGGCCCGCTCGATGTCGGCCTCGTCGCCGCCGACCATGCAGATGAGATCGCCGGTGGCGGCGGCACTCGGACCCCCGCTCACCCCGCAGTCGATGAGCCCGACGCCGCGGGCCCGGGCCGAGGCCCCGACCTCGGCGATGGTCCCGGGCGAGATGGTGCTCGCGACCACGACGACCGAACCCTCCCGCGCGCCGGCGAGCACGCCCTCGGGCCCGGTGACGACCGTGCGCACCTGGGCGTCGTCCACCACGGCGACGAGCACGACGTCGCACGCCGCGGCGAGGGCCGCCGGCGTCGCGGCCACCGAGCCGACCTCCGCGAAGCGGGCCGTGGCCTCCTCGCGCACATCGCAGACCCAGAGGGTGAGGCCGGCGGCGGCGATGCTCGTCGCCGCGCCACCGCCGATGTCACCCAGGCCGATCACCCCGACCGCCGTCATGCGTCCCCCTCGATCCGATCTCCCACGTCCGGGCACCCGCCACCCGGCCCGACCGGGCACCTGGCCCGACCGGGCACCTGGCCCGGCTCGTACCCCGAACTTTGGAGGATCGCCGTCGCCATGGCGACGGTTTCCCTCCAACGTTCGGGTAGCGAGTGCTGGACAGGTGTCTGGACCGTAGTCCAGAATCCGCCCCGCACGCCGGGCCGCACCTCCGCCGTCCGTCGACCGACCCCGGGAGCCCGCATGGCCGACCCCCGTGACCACCCGACCACCGGACCCGCCGAGCGGGACGACTACTCCGGCGACTTCGACCCCGACTTCCGGTACGAGGACCTCTCCAAGCCCGCGCTCGTCCGCCTGGTCCGGGAGTTCGCCCAGATCGTGCACATGCTCGACCGCTCGATGTGCGCCGCGATCGGCATGAAGTACGGCGCCGACGCGGTCCGGGAACTCGCGATCGAGGAGTGGCGCGGTGCGAGCCCCGTCTACGGCGAACGCCTGCGCCGCATCATGAACGTCGAGGGCGACGACGTCGCCGCGATCTTCAAGGTCCTGCAACTCGACCCCGGGTTCCCGCACCACTACATGGACGTCCACTACGAGGTCGAGGACGAGCGCACCGGCTACTTCGAACTCGCGTACTGCGGTGCGCTCATGGACGCCGAGCCGTTCGGCGACCAGATGGTCACGAACATGTGCCACCACATCGAGGACGGCACCTTTGACGTCACCGCCCAGGCCGTGAACCCGAAGGCCCACATCTCGCACGTGCACCGGCCCCCGCGCCCGTCATCGGACTCCTCCCCCCACTGCCGCTGGAAGGTCACGATCGACGACGACAACGAGACCCTGCCCGAGGCCGACATCACCCGCATCGTGCGCGGCACCACCTGCGCCACGTTCGAGTACCCGCCGATGCGGGACGGCACCCCGCACATCCCGCCGGCGGCCGAGGCCTGATCCGTGGTCCAGACCGCGCCCCGGCGCCACCTCACCGACCGGCAGGCCGAGGCCGTCGACCACCTGGTCGCCGCGGCCGCGCTCGAGGTCGCGACCTGTGGCTACGACGCGCTGTCGATGCGCGGCATCGCCAGGCGGGCCGGCGTCGCGCCCGCCACCGCCTACACCTACTTCTCCTCGAAGGACCACGCGCTCGGCGAACTGCTGCTCCGGCGCGTGCTCGACGTCCCCGAGCCGGTCGTCGACCCGAGCACCCCGCTCGCCGGCCGCCTCGAGCGGGTCGTCGACGGCCTCGGTGCGATCACCACCGGCGACCCCGAGGTCGTCGCCGCCTGCACCCAGGCCCTCCTCTCGTCGCACCCCGACGTGAAGCGTCTCCGGGACCGCATCGGCCTCGAGGTCGCGCGCCGCATCGCCGCCGCGGCCGAGCGACCACTCGACGACCGGCTCGTCCGGGTCGTCGTCACGACCTACTTCGGGTCGCTCCTCATGGCCGGCATGGGCCACATGCCGTATCCGGAGGTGCCGGGCTTCGTCGCCGAGGCCACCCGCCTCATGACCGGCGCCGGCGAGGCGGCGTGATGACGGCGATCGAGTTCAGCCCGTACGACTACCGGATCCACGAGGACCCCTACCCGACCTACGCGCGGATGCGGGCCGAGGCCCCGCTCCACCGCAACGACGAGTTCGACTTCTGGGCGCTGTCCCGCCACGCCGACGTCGTCGCAGCCTTCCGCAACCTCGACGTGTTCTCCAACGCGAACGGGGTCTCGCTCGACCCGTCGGCCTACGGCCCGCACGCGCATCGGACGATGTCGTTGCTCGCCACGGACCCGCCGACCCACACCCGCATGCGCTCGATCGTGAGCCGGACCTTCACCCCCCGCGCCATCGCCGCGCTCGAGCCGCGGATCCGGGCGATCACGCTGGAGTACCTCGAACCCGCGCTCGACGGCGGGGCCTTCGACTTCATCGACGACCTGGCCGGCAAGGTGCCGATGGACGTCATCTCCGAACTCGTCGGCGTGCCGACCGAGGATCGGGCCGAGCTGCGTCGGCTCGCCGATCTGCTCGTGCACCGCGAGGAGGGCACGTTCGACGTCACCCCGGCGGGCTTCGAGGCGGCGATCGCACTCTTCACCTACTACGACGAGCTCATGCGGGAGCGGGCCGCCCGACCCCGCGACGACCTGACGTCGGCGCTCCTCGCCGCCGACGAGGACGGCGATCGGCTGACCGACGACGAGATCGCGGCGTTCCTGTTCCTCCTGGTCGTCGCCGGCAACGAGACGACGACGAAGCTGCTCGGCAACGCCTGGTACTGGGCGTCGGTGAACCCGGACGAGCGCACGAAGGTCTTCGCCGATCCGGCGCGCATCCACGACTGGGTCGAGGAGACCCTCCGCTACGACGGCTCGACGCAGATGGTCCTGCGCACGGTCAGGGCGCCGATCGAACTGCATGGCACCGAACTCGGCGTCGGCGAGCGGGTGTTCCTGCTCATCGGCTCGGCGAACCGCGACGAGGCCGTCTTCGAGCGGCCCGAGCGGTACGACCTCGACCGCGTCACCTCGGACACCCTGGCGTTCGGCAGCGGTCGCCACTTCTGCCTCGGCGCGCTGCTCGCCCGCCTCGAGACCCGCGCCGTGCTCGACGAGGTGCTCCGGCGGGTGTCCGCCTACGAGATCGACGTGGCGAACTCGGTCCGCGTCCACTCCGCGAACGTGCGCGGCTTCGCACGGCTCCCGACCACGGTGGTGACCCGATGACCTCGAAGTTCCCCGTCCACCCGGAACGCCGCCCCGTCGTCGTCACCGGCGCGTCGTCCGGCATCGGGCAGGCGACCGCCGAAGCGCTCGCGGCCGAGGGCCATCCCGTGGTCATCGGCGCCCGACGCCTCGGCGAACTCCAGGGCATCGCCGAGTCGATCCGGGCCGACGGCGGTGAGGCCCACGCGTTCCACCTCGACCTCGCCGATCCCGACTCCGTGACCCGCTTCGTCGACGCGGCGCTCGCGGCGGTCGGGGAGGTCGAGGTCGTCGTGGCGAACGCGGCGCGCAACCAGGTCGGCGCGATCCTCGAGACCCCACCCGAGGAACTCGAGGCGGTCCTCGACGTGAACGTCGGCGGTGCGCACCGACTCATCTCGGCGTTGCTGCCGCCGATGGTCGAACGCCGCCGCGGCGACGTCGTGGTCGTGACCTCGGACGTCGTCACGAACCCGCGACCGTCCATGGCCGCCTACGTGACCTCGAAGTGGGGGCTCGAGGGCTACGTGCGCGCACTGCAGATGGAACTCGAGGGATCCGGTGTGCGGGTCAGCATCGTGCGACCGGGCCCGACGCTCACCGAGATGGGCTGGGACTGGGACATGACCCGGACCGAGGCGGCACTCGCCGAGTGGGCGCGCTGGGGCCTCGTGCGCCACGACTCCTACATGCGACCGAGCGCGGTCGCCCGGGCCGTGGCCGCCGTGGTGGCGATGCCCCGGGGTGCCCAGATCACCTCGCTCGAGATCCACCCCGAGGCCCCCGTGCGGGAGGACGACTGACGTGACGACCAACGAGGCGATGCGGGTCTCCGGCGGCGAGGGTGCGGGCGGTCACCTCGACGAGCTGCGCACCGATCCCATCGGCCTGCTCGAGCGGGTGCGGGCCGAGTGCGGCGACGTCGGCCGCTTCGACCTCGCCGACCGCGAGGTCGTGCTCCTCACCGGCGCCGAGGCGAACGAGTTCTTCTTCCGAGCGCCCGAGGAGCTGCTCGACCAGGCCGAGGCCTACCCGTTCATGAAGCCCGTGTTCGGAGAGGGCGTCGTGTTCGACGCGTCCCCGGAGCGTCGACGCGAGATGCTCCACAACCAGGCCCTGCGCGACAAGTACATGCGCGGCCACGCGGCCACGATCGCCGCGGAGGTCGAGGCGATGGTCGCGCGCTGGGATGACGAGGGCGAGGTCGACCTCCTCGACTGGTTCGCCGAACTCACCATCTACACGTCGTCGGCCTGCCTCATCGGCAAGCGCTTCCGCGACCAACTGGACCGACGGTTCGCCGACCTCTACCACGACCTCGAGCGAGGCACCGACGCGCTCGCGTTCGTCGATCCCTACGCGGACATCGAGTCGTTCCACATCCGGGACCGGTCGCGTGAGGCCCTCGTCGACCTCGTCGCCGGGATCATGGCCGAGCGGGAGGCGAACCCGCGGGCCGAGGACGAGGACGCCGATCTCCTCGACGTCCTCATGTCCATCCGGGACGAGGACGGTGGGCTGCGGTTCCCGCCCGCCATGGTGACGGGCGTCTTCATCTCGATGATGTTCGCCGGTCACCACACGACCTCGACCACCGCCTCGTGGATGGTGATCGAACTGCTCCGCAACGCCGGGACCTTCGAGCGGGTCGCCGCCGAGATCGACGCCTTCGCCGCGCAGGGCGAGGAGGTCTCGTACCAGGTGCTGCGCGAGATGCCCATCACCGAGGCCGCCCTCAAGGAGACCCTGCGGCTCCACCCGCCGCTCATCCTCCTGCTGCGCGTCGCCAAGGAGCCGTTCTCGATCGAGGGGATCGACGTGCGCGAGGGTCAGATGGTGGGCGCATCGCCGTGGGTCTCGAACCGCATCGCGACATCGTTCGCCGACCCCGACCGGTTCGAGATCGACCGGTACGTGGAGCCGCGGGCCGAGGACCTCGCGAATCCGTGGAACTGGATCCCGTTCGGTGCGGGACGTCACCGGTGCGTGGGCGCCGCGTTCGCCATGATGCAGCTCAAGGCGATCTTCGCCGTGCTGCTGCGCGACTGGGAGCTCGAACTCGCCCAGCCGGCGGACTCCTACCGGCCGGACATGTCGAAGATGGTCATCCAGCTCCAGCAGCCGGTGCGGGTCCGGTACCGGCGACGGACGGAGCGCTCGTGATGCGCATCGAGATCGACCGCGACCTGTGCCAGGTGCACGGCGTCTGCGAGAGCGAGGCGCCCACGGTGTTCAACGTGCCGAAACGGTCCGAGACCGTCACGGTGCTCATCGAGCAGCCCGACGAATCCCAGCGGCCGCAGGTGACTGCCGCCGCCAAGTACTGCCCGACCCGGGCGATCCGCATCATCGAGGAGGACTGACATGGGGTACCCGCGCGCCGAGATGGAGGAGATGGTCGAGCGCTGGCTCGCCGCGAACGCGACCTGCGAGGAGCAGCTCGACTGGCGGCCCATGGCCGAGTTCTACACACCGGCTGCGACCTACGGCTGGAACGTCGGTCCGAAGGACGAGTTCATGGCGGTGGGTCGGGACGAGATCCGCGACCTCGCGCTCGGGCTCGAGATGAGCGGTCTCGGCGGCTGGGTCTACCCGTACCAGCACGTGCTCATCGATGACGTGAAGGGCGAGATCGTCGGTTTCTGGAAGCAGACCGCGCTCGCGACCCGGGCCGACGGCACGAACTACGAGGTGCAGGGCATCGGCGGGTCGTGGTTCGTGTACGCCGGGAACTTCCAGTGGTCGTGGCAGCGCGACTGGTTCGACGTCGGGAATGCGACCGCGGTGTTCATGGAGATGATCCGGGACGAGCAGTTGACGCCCGGCATGACGAAGCGACTCGAGCAGTCGATGGCGGGCGAACGCCTCCCCGGTCACTACCGACCAGACATGATGCCGGTCGGTCTCTGGCAGCGCTGAGGTCCAGCCTGCGCGTCCGGGTCGCGCGGACCCACGACGTCCGGGCGCGCCCGATCCGTCGACCCCGCGGGGTACCATCTTCCGGTCCTTCCGACCCATTCGGTACTGCGCGGGTTCAGCGCTCGTGCCCGCAACGCCGATGACCTCCCCGGTGACCCGTCTTCCCCGCCCCCGCCGCCGAATCGCCGCCGCCCTCGGCGCGGGTCTGCTCGCGACGGTCGCCTGGTGCTCGTTCGCCGGCGCCGAGGGACCGCCCGGCACCGCGGTGACCACGGTCGACGCGTCGCCCCGCGGCGCGGTGCTCGAGCCCGGCGACCGCACCGACTCCCCCAGCATCTCGGCGGCCACCAACATCCTCGGCCTCCAGTGGCGCGGGGACCGGGACGCCGAGCTCATCGTCGAGACCCGACTGGCCGGCGGGAACTGGCGCCGCACGGCGGCGGTCGGTGCGCCCGATGGTGGCGCCGACCCCGGTTCGCCCGAGGCCCGGGCCGCCGAGGCCCGGGTCGGTGGACGGACGGCATCGCACCCCATCTCGGTGCGCGGGGCCGACGAGGTGCGCGTACGGGTCGCTGACGGTTCGGTGTCCGACGTCCGCGTCGTGGCCGTGGCCCCGACGGTCCCGGTGCGCGAGGTGCCGGTGCGTCAGGGGCTCGTCGGCGGGAGCGCGGTCGCGGTGCTCGTCGCCGGCGCGCTCGCGATCCCCCGGCGCCGCATCCTCGGCGCCCTCGGCGTGATCGCGGTCGGTGGAGCGGGCCTCGTGACCGTCGTCGGGGGCACCTCGCCCGCCGATGCTGCGGTGCCGAGCGCACCGCCGATCATCACGCGCGCGCAGTGGGGTGCCGACGAGAACCTCCGGCTCACGGCGTGTCCCAATGGGCCGAACTACGTGACGCCCCGTCTCGTCGTCGTGCACCACACCGACACCTCGAACTCGGATTCCCCGGCGCAGTCGTACGCGACGGTGCGGTCGATCTACACGTACTACGTGCAGGGCCGCGGGTACTGCGACCACGGGTACAACTTCCTCATCGACCGGTACGGCCAGATCTTCGAGGGCCGGTTCGGCGGTACGGATCGTGGCGTCATCGGCGCACACGCGACCCAGTTCAACACCGGGACCATCGGCGTCGCGATGATCGGCACCTACACGACCGCGCGCCCCCCGGCCGGCACAGTGTCGTCGCTCATCCGTCTGCTGCAGTGGAAGATGGCGATCCACGTGATGGATCCGAACGAGGCGGTGACCCGCAACGACGTGATCCTCGACCCCGTGATCGGGCACCGGGACGCCGGAGCGATCTCGGGCGATCCGACCGCCTGCCCCGGCAACGCCGGGTACGCCATCCTCCCGGCGGTCCGGGCGTGGCTGCGCGCCACGGTGCCGGTGGGCGTTCCGTGGTCGAGCGTGGAGCTCGTGCGCCGCACGCCCGGTGCCGTGCGCATGGCGGGCTGGGCGCTGGATCCGGAGACCCGCGAGCCGATCGACATCCACACCTACGTCAACGCGGACGGGACCCGCAGCGTGGCCGACCTCGAACGCCCCGACGTCGGGGCCGCGTACCCGGAGCGCGGCTCGGCCCACGGGTTCGACATCACCGCCACCGTGCCGCCGGGCACACACTCCGTGTGCAACTACGCGATCTCCGTGGGCAAGGGACGCAACGACCTCATGCGCTGCTTCACCACGAGCGGACGTCCGATCGGGAACTTCGAGGCGGTGGGGCGGGAACCGGGTTGGATCGCCGTGGCGGGCTGGACCCTCGACCCGGACACCGCGGATCCGATCCTCCTCGACGTGTACGTGGACGGCAGGTACGTGCACACGACCGGCGCCGTGGCGCCCCGACCCGACATCGATGCGGCGTTCCCCGGCTACGGCGCGCCGCACGGCTTCTGGGCCCGGGTCCCGGTCACCCCCGGACTCCACACCGTCTGCGTGTACGGCATCAGCGCGCTCGCCGATCCCTCCACCCTGCTCGGCTGCCGCGTCGCCTAGGTCGAAGGACCCACGCGACGGCGCCGGCCGCTCCGTGGACGCCGCAGCGCCCCACCGGTACCGTTCCCCGCACCGCAGAGTCCAGGGAGCACCGATGCGCAGGATCCTCGCCACCAGCGTCGTCACCGCGGCGGCCACGCTCAGCCTCGCCATCGCCCCGGTGGCCGCCATCGTCGACGGCGAGGTGGACGGCACGCTCCATCCCGGTGTCGGCATGGTCACGTTCCTCCGCGACGGGACCCCGTACCGATGCTCCGGCACGCTCGTCGCCCCGACCGTGGTCGTCACCGCTGCGCACTGCACGATCGGTGCGACCGGCGTGTTCGTCACGTTCGACCCCGTCGGCCAACGCGCCCCGAACTCGCCCACGAACCCCGGGGATCCGGCGCGTTTCATCTCGGGGACCGCGTTCACACACCCGGACTACGACGGCAGCTACAAGTACGACGAGCTCAACGACATCGGGGTCGTCGTCCTCGATCGCTCGGCCGACACGGTGTGGTCCGGCATCCCCGTCACGCCGCTGGCGCCGGCCGGTACCGCCGACCGGCTCCGGACGGGCAACGGCGCGGCCGGCCAAACGCTGTTCACGACCGTCGGGTACGGCGTGTACTACGCGAAGCCGGACAGCGGACCGCAGAAGCCGACCGCGGTCTCGGACCGCGTGCGTCGGTACGCGACCGCACCGCTGCAGATGGTGAAGGGTGAGACGATCAAGGTGGCCGAGAACGGCGCGGACGCCCGAGGGACCGGTGGGTCCTGCTTCGGCGACTCCGGCGGCGCGCTGCTGCTCGACGGCCGGCTCGTCGGCGTCACCTCGTTCGGAGCGTCGCAGTTCTGCATCGGCATGGGCGGCTACCAGCGGACGGATTCCGCGTCGGCGCGCACGTTCCTCAGCGGATTCGTGACCCTGCCCTGACCCGTCGAACGATCAGGACGAGGCGCGTCCCGGGATCGGTTCGCCGCGCGAGCACAGCGCCCGCCACAGCGCGCGGTACGACGGGTAGGTCATCGACGGGGTGATGTAGCCCGCCCGCTCGAGCTCCGCGTGGTAGCGGGGCAGGCTGCGCCACGGCACCTGCATGTCCACGTGGTGGGCGAGGTGGTACCCCGTGTTGTACGGCGCGAACCAGAACCGCGCCATCGCCGACTGCCGGACGTTGTGGGTCGTGAGTCGCCGGTCGTCGCTCGCACCGAGCCCACCGTGCTCGCCGATCGATCGGAGCCGGTTCGCCACCCGCCACCCCGTCATCCACGGGGCGAGCCACAGCAACGGGTACACGAACCAGCGGCCGGTGATCGTCCAGGTCACCGACCAGATGACGGCCTGGGCCCCGATGATCGACCACGCGAGTCGGCGCCGCGGTCCCCGCAGCGCCCCGCGCACGAGGGGCTTCAGGTTCTTGTACCCGGAGATACCGAGCGCGTCGCGGGTGAGGCGCCGGCGGAGATCCCGCGGCTCGCACGGGTAACCCGAGTAGAAGGCGATGTCGGGTTCGTCGGGTCCGAACTCGCGGCGGTGGTGCGCGAGGTGCGAGTGCCGGTAGAGGCCCATGGGCACGAACACCGGGTAGGCGATGAGCCAGGTACCGACGAGGTCATTGGTCCGCCGGTCGGTGAACAGCGTGCGGTGCGCCGCCTCGTGCATCAGGATCGCAAACCGCGCGAACACGGGCGTCATGAGCACGAACGACAGGATCCAGAGCGGCCACCGGTCCGTCACGACCGGGAGCGCCACGAGCAGGGCGAAGGCGGCCCACACCGATACGACGCTGCACGCGTTCCGGAGGTTCGGGATGTGGGCGAGGTCGTCCCGCACCTCGGGTCGCGCCACGCCGCTCGACCGCAACCGGTCGGTCGGGAACGGGTGCTCCAACCGAACGGGATCGAGCATCATCGGGGTGCGGTTCACCCCGCCACGTTACCGACCGGGTCGGGACGATCCGCTGGCGCCCGGGGCGACGCTCGTGGTGAGATGCTCAGCATGACCTGGCTCGACGACATCACGATCCGGATCGCCGAGGCGCACGGGCTCGACCCGACGAGCGTCGGCCTCGTCGCCGGCGATGCGGACGTCCTCCTGGACCTCGCCGGCATCGCCGCGCACTCCACGGGCGAACGCACGAACGCGCCGCTCCTGTGCCACGTCCTCGGTCGGGCCCGCGCGCTCGGCGTGCCGCTCGCCGAACTCGAGCGCACGGTGCGCAGCGTCACCGACCCGGCCTAGGCGACGGGCACGCCCTCGAAACGCGCCGCAGTGACACCGCGACCCGCGAGTTCGGCGAGGAACGCGGTCGGTGCGACCACCGACGCGAGTCCGTGCACGCCCGGATGCTGCCCACCGAGCATCGGCAGCGCACCGGCGAGCGCCGCGGTCGCCACCGCGAGGACGGTGCCGCCGACGGTCGCCGTCCGGCCGGCCGCGCCGTAGACGACGGGGACCCGCGTCGTGCCGACCCGACCCCACACCTCGACCTTCGTCGCACCCCACCGGCCACCCGGATCCTCCCGGGAGAACAGCCCCCGGGTCCGCGGCGGTGGCTCGACCGCTCGCACCGTGATCCGATCGACCCCCGGGAACGCGTCGGCGAGGAGGTCGACGCCCACCCCGACCATCTCGCACTCCTGGGCGCCGACCGGCTCGGGGAAGTACACGAGTTCGTGCGTCGTGCGTCGACGGACCTCGACCATCTCGCCGTGACGCACCTCGATCGCGCGGTCGTTGTGGACGCGACGCATCGAGGCCTCGCTCTTGGCGCCCGCGATCCCGGCCCGCGCGACGTGGATCTCATCGACAGCGTCGAGCAGGGTGGCCGCGTGCGCGGCGAGGACATCCGACAGTCCCGGGGCGAGTCCACAACCCGCCAGCACGGTCACCCCCCGGGCCCGGGCCTCACCGTCGAGGCGGAGCAGCGTGGCGATCCCGTCGTGCTCGTCGCCCGAGGTCGCCACCGGGGTGCCGGCGTCGAGCGCGGCGAGCACCAACGGCACGTCGTCACCGGGTGGGAGCGCACAGGCCACGACGTCGACCGGCCCCGGGACTCGGTCTCGCGGGCGCCACTCGACGACGCTGGCCCGGGCCCCGATGTGTCGGCGCAGGCCCTCGGCCCGTTCGCGACGGCGGTCGGCGATGAGGATCCGGTCGATGCCCGGGGTCTGCGCGAGTTGCCGACCGGCCCGGTCCCCGACCGCACCGACGCCGACGAGGAGGACCGAGGTCACCGGAACTCGGGACCGGACAGTTGGCGCCAGCCGCCGACAGTGGGCGGCACGCCGCCCTTGCCCCGCAACCGCACGAGCCCGCCGGCGAGCCCAGCGATCGCGACGACGAGGAGGCTGCGTCGGATGGCCCGGCCGGTATGCATGCGGCGAGTGTACCGACGCGCGATCCGATGACCGGGGGGCCGGACACGGATCGAGGCGACCGGATCGGTCGCCTCGTCGGGGCCCGACGGAGCGGGCCGGTGGGGCTAGCTGGAATCGAACCAGCGACCTCACCCTTATCAGGGGTGCGCTCTAACCGACTGAGCTATAGCCCCGCACAGGGAGGCCGCAGGTTAGCAGCCGGGCCGCAGGGCCCGGCCAGCCGAACCCTCTCAGAGGTGGTCCTCCTCGACGAGCACCATCTCGATGCCCCCCGTCCACTCGGCGAACAGGTTGTAGATGAGCGCCGCCACGGTCGCCATGATCGTGGTGATCGCGACCATGACGAGCCCGACGAGGACGAAACCCTCGAGGATCTGGACGGACGCGAACCGGAAGTTCTTCGCCGACAGCAGGCTGCCGAGGAACTCCTCGAGCCCGGAGATCGCGCCGAGCGCTGCGGCGACGATCCAGATCACGACCGCGGCGATCACGAGGATGACGAGCAGGGCCACGTTGAACAGCAACGTGATGCGCACCACCGACCAGATGTCGAGCCGACGGACCTCGTAACGACGTCGCTCGGGCTCCGCGCCCGGGCGCGCCGCCGGCAGCGCGTCGCCGGCCGCCCGAGCCTCCGAACCACGAGGTGCCATCGGTCCGCTCACTCCTCGTCGCCGTCGGACCCGTCGAGGACCGGTGCGACCGCCACCACGGTCTCACCCTCACCCACCGAGGAGACCTTCACGCCGGTGGCGTCGCGGCCCTGGGAGGAGATGTCCTTGGTCGCGATGCGGACCGCGTTGCCGGTGGACGAGAACACGAGGATCTCGTCGTCGGGCAGCACGGTGAAGGCGGCCACGACCCCGCCCCGCGAGGCCGTGATCCTCATGCCCCGCACCCCCTGACCGCCCCGGCCCTGCCGGTTGAAGCGGTCGAGCTTCGTGCGCTTGCCGTGCCCGGAGGAGGACACGAAGAGCATGACGGCGTCGTCGCGGGCGACGTCGCAGGACACCACTGCGTCGTCGGCGTTCTTGAGCTTCATGCCCCGCACCCCGGCGGCCGCCCGACCCATGGCCCGGACGTCCTCCTCGCTGAAGCGGATCGTCATGCCGTTGCGCGACACCATGAAGATGTCGCTCTTCCCGTCGGTCTGCACCACCCGGACGAGTTCGTCGTCGTCCTTGAGGTTGATGGCGATGAGACCGGTGCGCAGCGAGGAGTCGTACTCGCTCATCTTCGTCTTCTTGACCTGGCCCCGCTTCGTGGCGAAGAACAGGTACGTGCCGTCCTCGTAGGTGCGGGTGTCGATGACGGCCTGCACCTTCTCCTCCGGGCCGAGCGCGATGAGGTTCACGACCGCGGTGCCTCGCGCCGTGCGCTCCTTCATCGGGATCTCATGGGCGCGCAACCGGTACACCTTGCCGCGGTTCGAGAAGAACAGCAGGTAGGAGTGCGCCGTGGTGGTGAGGAGGTGCTCGACGTAGTCGCCGTCCTTCAACGCCTGGCCGCGGACCCCACGGCCGCCCCGACCCTGCCGCCGGAAGGTGTCGGCGGCCACGGTCTTGATGTAGCCCTTGCTCGTGAGGACGACGATGACCTCCTCGTCCTCGATGAGGTCGAGGTCCGAGAGGTCGCCGGTGTCCATGGTGATGAGCGTGCGCCGCTCGTCCGCGAACTTCGCGCGCACCTCGCCGAGTTCGGTGCGGATCACCTCGCGCTTGCGCTCGTCGGAGTCGAGGATCGCCTGGAGGTCGGCGATCGTGCGCTGCAGCTCCTCGAGCTCGTCGCGCAGCTTCTGCTGCTCGAGTCGGGCGAGGCGACGCAGCGGCATCTCGAGGATGTGGTTCGCCTGCACCTCGGTGAACTCGAACGGCGCGGCCATGAGGCCGGCCCGGGACGACTCGGTGTCCTCGCTCGCCCGGATGAGGGCGATGATGGCGTCGAGCATGTCGAACGCCTTGACGAGACCCTCGACGATGTGGGCGCGGTCCTGCGCCTTGCGCAGCCGGAACTGCGTGCGACGGGTGATGACCTCGATCTGATGGGTGACGTAGACCTTGATCGCGGCGTCGAGTGTGAGGATGCGCGGCACGCCGTCGACGAGGGCGAGCATGTTCGCCGCGAAGTTCGTCTGCATCGGCGTGTGCTTCCAGAGCTGGTTGAGCACCACCTGGGCGTTGGCGTCACGCTTGAGTTCGATGACGAGACGGGTGGTGTCACCACTCGACTCGTTCCGGACGTCGCGGATGCCCTCGATCTTGCGGTCGTTCACGAGATCGGCGATCTTCGAACCGATCACCTCGACCGAGGTCTGGTACGGCACCTCGGTGACGACGATGCGCTGGTCGCCCCGCTTGCCCTCGTCGATCTCGGCCACGGCGCGCATGCGGATCGAGCCGCGGCCGGTGCGGTAGGCGTCACGGATGCCGCTCGTACCGAGGATGGTCGCCCCGGTCGGGAAGTCCGGACCCTTCACGAACGCCATGAGGTCGTCGGCGGTGGCTTCCGGGTTGTCGACCACGTGGAGCGCGGCGTCGATCACCTCGCCGAGGTTGTGCGGAGGGATGTTGGTGGCCATGCCGACGGCGATCCCGCCGCCGCCGTTGACGAGCAGGTTCGGGAACCGTGCCGGCAGCACCGAGGGCTCGACCGTGCCGCCGTCGTAGGTGGCGATCATGTCGACGGTGTCCTCGTCGATCTCGCCGAGGAGCTGCATGGCCAGCGGGGCGAGCTTCGCCTCGGTGTAGCGGGCCGCTGCCGGTCGGTCCATCGGATCGGGGGACCCGAAGTTCCCGTGGCCGTCGACGAGCGGGTAGCGCAGCGAGAAGTCCTGGGCCATGCGGGCGAGCGCGTCGTAGATCGCCTGGTCGCCGTGCGGGTGGTAGTAGGCCATGACCTGACCGACGGTGTTCGCACACTTCTTGTGCTGGCGGTCGGGGCGCAGGCCCGCGTCGTACATGCCGTAGAGGATGCGGCGCTGCACCGGCTTCAACCCGTCGCGGGCGTCCGGGAGGGCGCGTGAGGTGATGACCGACATCGCGTAGTCGAGGAAGGATCGCTCCATCTCCTCCTGGATCGCGATGGGCTCGACGTTGCCGAGCGTCTGCTGGATGCCGTCGTCCGGCATGGTGTTCCTCCCCGCGCCGACCGGGCGCGCGTCGTGGTCGTGATCCTCAGATGTCGAGGAAGCGGACGTCCTTCGCGTTCTTCTGGATGAAGCCCTTGCGCGCCTCGACGTCGTCGCCCATCAGGGTCGAGAACGCCTGATCCGCGAGGGCGGCCTCCTCGATGGAGACCTGCAACAGGGTCCGGGTCATCGGGTTCATCGTCGTCTCGCCGAGTTCCTGCCAGTCCATCTCGCCGAGACCTTTGAACCGGCTGACCTCGAAACGACGGCCCTCGTGCTCCGTCTCGAACCGCCGCAGCGCCGTCTCGTCCTTGAGGTAGGTGCGCTCCTTGCCGAGGTCGGCACGGAAGAGCGGCGGCTGGGCGATGTAGACGTGGCCGTTCCGCACGATGTCCGGCAGTTGCCGGTAGAAGAACGTGAGGAGCAACGTGCGGATGTGGGAGCCGTCGACGTCGGCGTCCGACATGAGCACGATCTTGTGGTACCGGAGCTTGCCGGCGTCGAACTCTTCCTGGATACCGGTGCCGCAGGCGGTGATGAGCGCCTGGATCTCCTCGTTCTTCAGCATCTTGTCGATGCGCGAGCGCTCGACGTTGAGGATCTTGCCCCGGATCGGGAGGATCGCCTGGAACTCCGGGTTGCGGGCGCGCTTGGCGGAACCGCCGGCGCTGTCACCCTCGACGATGAAGATCTCGCACTGCTTGGGGTCCTTCGACGAGCAGTCGGCCAACTTGCCCGGCATCGACGCGGACTCGAGCAGCGAGCGTCGTCGCGTGAGGTCGCGGGCCTGACGCGCGGCGAGCCGGGCGCGCGACGCCTGCGTCGCCTTCATGACGATGGCCTTCGCCTCCGAGGGGTGCTCCTCGAGCCAGTCGCCGAGCTTCTCGTTGGTCGCCTTCTCGACGAGGGACCGCATCTCGGTGTTGCCGAGCTTGGTCTTGGTCTGCCCTTCGAACTGCGGGGTCGACAACTTCACGGAGATGATCGCCGTGAGCCCCTCGCGGATGTCCTCACCCTGGAGGTTGGGATCCTTCTCCTTGAGCAGGCCCTTGCCGCGGGAGTACTTGTTCACCGCGTTCGTGAGGGCCTTCTTGAAGCCCTCCTCGTGCATGCCGCCCTCGGTGGTGGCGATGTTGTTGGCGAACGAGTGGATGCCCTCGTGGTAGCCGGTGTTCCACTGCATCGCGATGTCGATCTCGGAGCCGTCGGCGAGCTCCTCGAACGCGACGACGCGCTTGAAGATCGGTTCCTTCGTGGCGTTGAGGTGCCGCACGAAGTCGGTGATGCCGCCGTTGAACTTGAAGTCCTCGGCGAGTGCCGGCTCCTCGCGCTCGTCCCGGAACCGGATCTCGAGTCCCTTGTTGAGGAACGCCATCTCGCGCAGCCGCTCGATGAGGACCCGGGCGCTGAAGTCGACGGTCTCGGTGAAGATCGTGGGGTCCGGCCAGAAGGTGACCGAGGTCCCGGTCCGCTTCGACTCGCCGACCTTCTTGAGCGGCGCCATCGGGCTGCCGCCGTTCTGGAACGACATCTGGTACTTGCCGCCGTCGCGCTGGATCTCGAGATCGAGTCTCGTCGAGAGCGCGTTCACGACGGACACGCCCACGCCGTGCAGACCGCCGGAGATCTTGTAGCCCTCGCCGCCGAACTTGCCCCCGGCGTGAAGGACGGTGAGCACGATCTCGGCCGCCGACTTCTTCTTGTCCTCGGGGTGGGGGTCGACCGGGATACCCCGGCCGTTGTCGACGACCCGACAGCCGCCGTCGGCGAGCAGCGTGACGTCGATGCGGGTCGCGTAGCCCGCCATGGCCTCGTCGACCGCGTTGTCGACCACCTCGTAGACGAGGTGGTGGAGACCGGTCGGGCCGGTCGATCCGATGTACATGCCGGGGCGCTCGCGGACGGGCTCGAGGCCCTTGAGCACCGTGATGTCCTTGGCTCCGTAGGCCACTGAGTGGGCACCTCTCGGGAGGGGTCGAACGGGTCGGTTCGGGTGGGGTTCGGATGGTCGGCGGAGGGCCAGCGGATCGGGGTCGCCACCGGGCCCTCGACCACCCCCGGAAATGCGCGAAAGCGCAGGTCAGAGGCGGTTTTCCGGCTCACGTGAGCCTACCAGAGGAGGGCCCTGCGGACCGGGGTTTCCGGCCGATTTCTCGCCGGTCCCCGGGCCGTCCGGCGGGCCCCGTGGACGGCTCCGGGATCATGGCGCGCGGGTCGGACACCGAGGGGTGGTTCAGGGCGCGCGCGGGTCGTCGCGCAGCACCCGGACCCGCACCTCGCGGACCGTCCCGGCACCCTGTCGCGCGTCGACCTCGGTGGCCACCCTCGGACCCTCGAACCGGGCCCGCGACGCCCAGGCCGGATCGGTCGCGCCGAGCACGAGCACGCCGTCGCGCAACGAGACGAACCGGACGTGGGGCGCGAGATCCGGCCCGAGGATGGTCTCCCACTCGGTGGCGATGCCGGCGATGCCCCGCGGGTCGTCGGCCCCGAGGTCGCGGCCCACCGCAGCCACGACGTCCTCGAGTGGACGCGGGTCGCGGTCCCGGGCCATCAGCGCCCCTCCGCCACGTGGCCCCCGGTGACCCGGAGCCACCGGTCGGCCCGGACGCCGTCGGGCAGGAGCCCCGCCGTGGTGAGCAGGGTCTGGCCCGCCGGGAGGTGCTCGAGCAGGGCAGCCGAGCGGGCCGGGTCGAGTTCGCTGAACACGTCGTCGAGGAGCAGGAGGGGCTCCTCGCCCAGCACCTCGGCGACGAGCCGGTGTCCGCCGAGCCGCAGGGCGAGGGCGAGGCTGCGCTGCTCCCCCTGGGACGCGGTCGTGCGGGCCTCGAGGCCGTGGAGTTCGAGGCGCCACTCGTCCCGATGGGGACCGACGAGGGTCACTCCGCGCTCCACCTCGCGACGCTGGTGCGCACCGAGGGCCGTCAGCAGGATCGACTCGAGTGCGTCGCGATCGTCGGTGAGGGGCTCGGCCGTCCACTCGACCACGTAGGCGCCCCCGACCGCGGGCTCCTCCCGTGCGAGGTCGGCGTAGGCCCGCGCCACCGCGGGCAGGAGCCGGTCGGTGAGGCGCAGCCGGGCCCGGATGAGATCGGCACCGACCCGGGCCAGCTGCGCGTCGAACACCTCGAGCGTGGTGCGGGCCTCCGCGTCGCGCACACCGCCCTTGAGGAGCGCGTTCCGCTGCCGGAGCACCCGGTCGTAGTCGGTGCGCACCGCCTCGTAGCGCGGCGCGCTCGCGGCGAGGAGGTCGTCGAGGAACACGCGTCGCATCGCGGGCCCACCCTTGATGAGCTCGAGATCGTCCGGGGAGAACACCGTCGCGCGCAGCCCGTCGACGAGGTCACGACGACGCGCGAGTGGTTGGCCGTTGACGAGGATGCGGTTCCGTCCCGTCGCGCGGATCTCGGCCTCGACCCGGATCTGCCCCCCGGCGCGCTCGACCTCGGCGCGCACGATCGCCGCATCGGTGCCGGCGCGGGTGAGCGCCGCGTCGGGCACGCCCCGGAAGCTGCGGCCGGTCGCGATCCACTCGACCGCCTCGAGGAGGCTCGTCTTACCCTCGCCGTTCGCGCCGGTGATCACCGTGCAGCCCGGCGAGAGCTCGAGTTCGAGCCCCTCGTAGCAGCGGAAATCGGTGAGCCAGAGGCGGACCAGGAGCAACGCGGTTGGCGTCGCCTAGGAGATGCGCACGGGCATGAGCAGGTAGAGGAAGTCGCCGTGCTGATCGCCCGTCGATCGCAGGGTGGCCGGCTTGAGCGGATCCACCGTCTCGAGGAGCGCCTCGTCGCCGCCGATCGCGGTGAGGCCGTCGAGGAGGAACTGCGGGTTGAAGGCGACGCTCATGTCGGTGCCCTCGAACTTCGCCTCGATCGACTCCTTGGCGTCCGCCCGCTCCTGCGCAGTCGCGCTCAGCTCGAGTCCCTCGGCGCTCATCGTGAGTCGGACCGGGGTGGAGTCGCGGCCCTCGCCCACGATCTGCATGAGGCGCGCGGCCTCCTCGAGCGCCTCACGGGCCACGGTGAGTCGGTTCGGGTAGCCGTTCGGGATGAGCTGCTCGTAGTTGGGGAAGTCGCCGTCGATGAGTCGGGTGACCACCGAGCGGTCCTCGGACGCGAACCCGACCTCACGCTCGCCGAGCGTCACGGTGATCTGGCCCGCACCGAACACCCGCTGCACCTCGTTGAGACCCTTCGCGGAGACGAGCACCTTCTGCCCCTCACCGAGGAGTCCGACACCCGGCAGGTCGCGCACGGCGAGGCGGTAGGAGTCGGTAGCCACGAGGCGCAGTCCGGTGGCGGTGGCCGCCAGGAGCACACCCGTGAGGATCGGGCGGGCGTCGTCCTTGGAGGCGGCTGGGATCACCTGGCGCAGCGCCTCGGCGAACGGGCCGGCCTCGACGCTCACCTCGGTGCCCTCCGGGTCGCCGACCCGGGGGAACTCCTCGGCCGGCAGCAGCCGCACGCTCACCTGGGCCGGGCCACCCGAGATGCGGGCGTCGTCGCCCGCCACCTCGAAGGTCACGCTGCCCGGCTTGAGCCGGCTCGTGAGGCCGTCGAAGAGCTTGGCGGGCACGACGGCGGTGCCGGGCACGTCGACCTGCGCCGGGATCCGGACCCGGATCGTGAGATCGAGGTCGGAACCGATCAGCTCGATGGTGTCATCGGCGGCCGTGACCTTGATGCCCGAGAGGACCGGCATGGCCCCGCTCCGGGCCGCGACGGCCCGCTGGGTGATGCCGATCGACTCGGCCAGGGTGTCTCGTTCGCAACGGAACTTCACGGCGATGGTCCTCCGAACACCGAAGTGTCTTGATGATGGTTGTAGTGGTAGTAGGGCCTGTGGATTGTGGAGAAGTGGGTATCACCGCAGGTCAGGGGCGATTTCGACCCCGGCTCGGTCGTCCACAGCCGTCCACCGGTCGAGGGGACCTCGGATACTGCCCCGTGCGGTTTCCCACCGCGCGGACCGGGTTATCCCCAGCCATCCACAGGGTTATGCACTGGTTCCGAGCCGGATCCTCCCCATGAGCTCGTTGACCTGGTCGAACACGATGTGGCGCTCGGTCATGAGCGACTTCACCTTCTCGACGGCGTGGATGACCGTCGTGTGGTCCCGGCCCCCGAACTCCTCGGCGATCCGGGGGTAGGAGTAGTCGGTCATCTCGCGGAAGACGTACATCCCGATCTGGCGGGCGATGACGAGCGGTCGCCGCCGGCTCTTGCCGCAGAGGTCCTCGACCGTGAAGCCGAACATCTTGGCCGTCTCGTCGAGGATCAGTTCCGGGGTGATGATCCGGGGCTGGGTCGGCGGGAGGATGTCGTTGAGGACCTGCCGGGCGATCTCCTCGGTGAGCGGGGCCCGGTTGAGGCTCGAGTAGGCCGCGACCCGGATGAGGGCGCCCTCGAGCTCGCGCACGTTGTCCGAGATGTTCGAGGCGATGAAGTCGAGGACGCCCGGCGGGATGCCGTCGAGGTTCTCGGACTCGGCCTTCATGCGCAGGATCGCGAGCCGGGTCTCGAACTCGGGCGGCGAGACGTCGGTGATGAGTCCCCACTCGAGCCGGGTGCGCAGTCGATCCTCGAGGCGCGGGATCTGCTTCGGCGGACGGTCCGAGGAGATCACGATCTGGTTGCCGGCGGCGTGCAACGAGTTGAAGGTGTGGAAGAACTCCTCCTGGAGCTGCTGGCTGCGCTCGAGGAACTGGATGTCGTCGACGAGGAGCACGTCGACCTCGCGGTAGCGCCGCCGGAAGGCGTTCGAGGTGTTGGTCCGGATCGAGTCGACGAACTCGTTCATGAGGGTCTCGGTCGACACGTACCGCACGCGCTGCAACTGGTGGACGTCCCGGACGTAGTTGCCGATCGCGTGGAGGAGGTGGGTCTTCCCGAGCCCGGCCGGGCCGTAGATGAAGAGCGGGTTGTAGGACCGGGCTGGGTTCTCGGCGACCGAGAGCGCGGCGGCGTGCGCGAAGCGGTTCGAGGCCCCGATGACGAACTGGTCGAACGTGTACCGCGGGTTGAGCGACGCCCACTGCGACGGGTCCGAGGTCACCGGCGCCGGGGTCGCTGCTTCTCCGGCCGGTGCCGACGCCCGGGTGTCGAAGTCGATCGACAGCACGTCGTCGAGCACCACCGTGGTGTCGACCCTTTCGGCCGACGCGACGACGAGTTCGACGTCGATCTCCTCGCCGGTCGCCTCCTCGAGCAGGGAGGTCAGCAGGCCGGTGTAGTTCGAGCGCAGCTTCTCCCGGGTGACCGAACTGGGGACCGACAGGGTGAGCGTGTCGCCGTCGAACCCGACGGCCCGGACCTCTCGGAACCAGGCGTTCCAGGTGGCGTCCTTCAGTTCGGCGCGCACGGCGGCCGCGCCGATCTCCCAGAGCTCGTCCGCCTGTGTCATCCCGACCTCGACCTTGTCCACAAGCCCGTCCACACGTGTGGAGGAGCCAGCGACCAGCGCTGCCCCGCACCTGTTCGTCGGCCGCTGGCGGACCGGGGTCCGACCGGGGAAGCCCCCCGGGACGAGGCCGTTGCTCCCGGCGGGGGATGGCGAAGGTAGCAGCAGGTTCCGGAACGCGCCAACGGTGCATCGGGGGCGCAGGACCGCTCCAGGCCTGGCTCTCTGGGGTTGTCCCCAGCCCCATGATCTGCTAGGGCACCCCGGGCCGCCCTGTGGATGACCGGCCCGGGGCCGGCCCGTCGAGGTCCCGGGACCCACGTTGCCGTCCGGGCCGCGCGCGCCCTAGGATGCGACTTCGCCCCGCCCCGGCGTCACGACCCGCCATCCTCCGCGAGTCGCCCGTGGGCCCACCATCTGATCGAGCGAGGCCAGCGTGAAGCGGACCTTCCAGCCCAACAACCGGAAGCGGAAGAAGAAGCACGGATTCCGCCTCCGCATGCGCACCCGTGGGGGCCGTGCGGTGCTCAAGAATCGCCGCTCGCGGGGTCGCGCCCGCCTCTCGGCCTGATCTGGCGCATCCGCGACCATGCGACCTTCGTCGCGTTCGCAGGCGCTCCGCCGCGCCGCGCCGGTGCCCTCTCGGTCCGTCGGGTCGACGGCCCGCCCGACGCTCCGCCCCGGGTCGCCTACGCCCTGGGCCGTCGCGTCGGTACCGCCCCGGTCCGCAACCGGCTCCGCCGCCGTCTCCGAGCGGTGGTGGCCGGCCTCGAATCCGAGCTCGTGCCGGGTTCGGCCTACCTCATCGCCGCTCGTCCCGAGGCGGTTCGCATGAGCACGGCCGAGTTGGAGACGGCGCTGCGTCAGACCTTCATCTCCTTGCGAGGTGATGCATGATGATGCAGACCGAAGCCCGCGCGTTCCGTCCGGCACCGAGGCGGATGGCGACCGGAGCGATCCGCCTCTACCAGAGGTTGATGGTCGGTTCGATGCCCCGGTGCCGATTCGCACCCTCCTGCTCGCAGTACACCCTCGAGGCGATCGAGGAGTACGGCGTGATCCGAGGCTCCTGGATGGGAGCCCGCCGCATCGCCCGATGCCACCCCTTCCACCCCGGTGGCTACGACCCGGTCCCCCTGCGCGACGACCCGACGGAGTGATTCTCGTGCCCATGCTTGCCAACGTCCTCGGCGACCTCTTCAACTCGTACCTGGACATCCTCGGGTTCGTCCTCGCGTTCTTCTACCGGTTCATCCCCTCGATCGGTATCGCCATCATCCTCCTCACGGTGGTGCTGCGCCTCCTGGTGTGGCCACTCACGGCCAAGCAGGCCCGGTCGATGCTGTCGATGCAGCGGGCTCAGCCCGAGATCAAGCGGCTCCAGGCGAAGTACAAGGACGACCGCCAGAAGCTCAACGAAGAGATGATGAAGTTCTACAAGGAGAACGAGATCAACCCCTTCGGGGGCTGCCTCCCGCTCATCCTGCAGATGCCGATCTTCATCGGGCTCTACCAACTGCTCAACAAGATCCCGGCCCACATCCCCCAGACGGGCCCGTTCGCCTCGATGTACGACGCGATCTGCAACGCCCAGGGTGCGGCCTGCTTCGCCAAGCCGAGCTCCTACAAGTTGCCCTTCTTCCCGAACGGCATGTTCGACCTGGCGTTGTCGGCTGGGAAGGGGCACGACTCGTTCATCGGCGCCCTCCCCTACTGGGGCCTCGTGGCCCTCGTCGTCGTATCGGCCTACGCCCAGCAGAAGCAGACCATGCGGTTCCAGACCCAGGTCAACGCGCAGATGCAGATGGTCGGCCGGATCATGCCGCTGTTCTTCGCCTTCATCTCGATCAACATTCCGGCCGGTGTGGTCCTCTACTTCTTCGTGAGCAACCTCTGGCAGATCGGTCAGCAGGAGGTCGTGTACCGCCGGATCGGTACCCCGACGGGTGAACCGGTGGGGAAGAAGGCCAAGGCCCGCCACATCGATGCGAAGAGCCGAGAGGCGACCGATGCGGCGAGGCTCGAACCCGGGCCGGCAGCCGGCAGCGGGAAGGATCAGAGCGCAGCGAACGGCTCGACGGCCCCGAAGGCCTCCGACCCGAACCGCTCGCGCAAGAAGCGGAAGAGGAAGTAGATGGAGTGGGTCGAGACCACCGGTCGAACGGTGGACGAAGCGGTCGACGCCGCCCTCACGGTGCTGGGCGTCGATGAGAGCGACCTCGAGTACGAGGTGATCCAGGAGCCCAAGTCCGGTCTCCTCGGTCGGTTCGGCGGGAGTCCGGCGCGGATCCGGGCCCGGGTGAAGCCCATCTCCCGGGAGAAGCCGAACGACCGTCGCCGCCGCCGGAAGGGCGAACGGGGAGAGGGTGGGGACCGCACCGGTCCGCGCTCCGGCCAGAGGGGCGGGGGCCGTCAGGAGGGCAAGGGCGGCGGTCGGCAGAAGCCGAAGGCCGCCGAGGCACCGGAGGTCGAGGGTGCGGTGGCGACCGCGTCGACGGACGAAGGCGAGGCTCGGGCCGAGGGCTCGGGCGGAACACGGGGCCGCAACCGGCGTCGTGGTGGGTCCGGACGCTCGTCCGGCGGATCAGGGGAGCACGTGGTGGAGAAGTCGAGCGTTCCGGTGGCGGAGCAGGCCCGTGTGGCCGAGGAGTTCCTGGTCGGCCTCGTCGAGGCCTTCGGGTACCAGGGCACGGCGACGAGCGAGATCGAGGAGGACGACATCACCGTCTCGATCGAGGGCGAGGGGCTCGGGCTCCTCATCGGCCCGCAGGGGGCGACCATGCAGGCGATCGAGGAGTTGAGCCGTGCGGTGCTCCACCGGCACTGCGGCACCGGGACCGCCCGCCTCCACGTCGACGTCTCGGGGTACCGGGCGGCTCGTCGTCAGGCGCTCGCCGACTTCGCCGCCAAGGTCGCCCGGCACGCGATCGATTCCGGCAAGGAGCAGGCGCTGGACCCGATGAACTCGGCCGACCGCAAGGTCATCCACGACGCCCTCATCGAGGTCGATGGGATCTCGACCCTCTCCGAGGGCGAGGACCCGCGGCGTTACGTCGTCATCCGGCCGTCCTGATCGCACGCCGGCCATGACCCGGCTCACCGACTCCCAGCGCGCCCTCCTCCTCTCGGTCCTCGAGACCGTCAAGGGGGAGGGCGCTCTCGGTCCGGGCCCGGTCGAGGAGCACCTCGACCACGCTCTGACCTGGGCTGGCGTACTCCCCGAACCGGAGCACTTCATCGACCTCGGTTCCGGGGGTGGGCTGCCCGGCCTCGTGCTGGCAACGGTCTTCCCCGGGTCCGAGGCCCTGCTCCTCGACGCCAAGGTCCGGCGGACGGAGAGCCTCGGGCGTTCGGTCGGGATCCTCGGCCTCGCCGACCGGGTTCGGGTCCACCTGGGCCGCAGCGAGGAGGCGGGCCGGGATGCTCGGTTCCGTGGGGCCTTCGACCTCGTGGTCGCTCGAGGGTTCGGACCGCCGCCTGCGACCGCCGAGGCCGCAGCCCCCTTCCTGCGGGCCGGGGGGATCCTGTCCGTGAGCGAGCCGCCGGAGGCCCGGTCCGATCGATGGCCCGACGCCGGGCTCGCCGAACTCGGACTCGGTCCGGCCCAGGTGATCCGAGCCGATACCGCCGGGTTCATGGTCGCGAGCGTGGTCGGTGCGTGCCCGGATCGGTACCCCCGCCGCATCGGGGTCCCGGAGAAGCGCCCGCTCTGGTGATCGATGCGGTCCGGAGGTTCCACGTGGAACCTCCCGGTATCCGATTCGAGTGGTTCCGCCGATGTTCCACGTGGAACTGTGGCCGATCATCGTGAATCGCGGCGGAAACCCTTGACCGCGTCGAGTGCCTCGGGGAGTATGGCGCCGCCGCGCGCCCCGTAGGCGCGTCGACTTCCCCCGGAAGGATCAAGCGTGGCCGATCGTGATGGCAAGGGCCGAGGAGGGCGCCTCCTCGGCTCCTTCCTCCGCCGGAGCGCCGTGGAGAGCGCCCCGACAGCACCATCGGAGGAGGGAACCCCGGCTGTCGCCGGCTCGGGGAGTGTGACCCCGAAGCCCCCGGCGGACGAGGGCGTCCCGTCCGCCGAGGGAGCGACCGGTGGATCGAACATCGAATCCGAGGTGCGGCCGGTGGCGGAGGCCGCCGAGGCCCAGAACCAAACCCAGCAGGAGGAGCCCGAGGCCGCAGCCGAGGATTCCGGACCCGACGGAGCAACCGTGAGCGAAGAGCAGCAGGAGGCATCGGAGGCCACGAGCCCGCCGGATGCCCCGACCCCCGAGTCCCACCCCGAGCGGTTCGCTCTGCCCCGGGTGGTCTCGATCGCCAACCAGAAGGGCGGGGTCGGCAAGACCACGACCTCGGTGAGCCTCGGCGCCTCGCTGGCCGAGATGGGCAGCCGGGTCCTGGTGATCGACCTCGACCCGCAGGGCAACGCCACGACGGGTCTGGGCATCAACGCACGGAACCTCGAGGCCTCGATCTACGACGTCCTCATGAGCGACCTGCCCCTCGAGGACTGCATCGAGGCCACGAGCATCAAGAACCTCTTCGTGGCCCCTGCGACGATCGACCTCGCCGGCGCCGAGATCGAACTGGTCCCGGCGTTCTCGAGGGAGCTCAAGCTCAAGCGAGCCATCGACGGGGTCAAGGACGACTTCGACTGGATCATCATCGACTGTCCGCCGTCGCTGGGCCTCCTGACCATCAATGCCCTGGCGGCCTCGAACGACGTGATCGTGCCGATCCAGTGCGAGTACTACGCCCTCGAGGGTCTCAGCCAACTCGTCCGGAACGTCAGCCTGGTCCAGAACAACCTCAACCCGGGTCTCGAGGTCCGCGGCATCGTGCTCACGATGTACGACGGCCGGACCAAGCTCTCGGATCAGGTCCAGCAGGAGGTCCGCAGCCACTTCGGGCCGACCGTGTACCAGACGGTGATCCCCCGGACGGTCAGGCTGTCGGAGGCCCCCTCCTTCGGGACCCCGATCACCGTGTTCGACTCTCTCTCCCGGGGCGCGGTCGCCTACCGGGAACTCGCCAAGGAGGTGAGCCATGGCACGTCGCGGCGGGCTGGGTAAGGGGCTCGGTGCCCTCATCCCCACCGGTCCGGGGGAGACCCCGACCGCGTCGGGCGGGGGATTGGAGCAGGTTCCGGTCTCGGCGATCTCGCCGAACCAGTATCAGCCCCGGGCGCACTTCGACGAGGAGGAACTCACCTCGCTCGCCGAGTCGATCCGGGCGGTCGGGGTGCTCCAGCCGGTGCTGGTGCGCCCCAAGGGCGACGGCACCTTCGAGTTGATCGCGGGCGAGCGCCGCTGGCGGGCGTCCCGGCGAGTCGGCCTCCAGACGATTCCGGCCCTGATCCGGGAGACCGACGACACGGCGGCGCTCGAGCAGGCGCTCGTCGAGAACGTCCACCGGTCGGATCTCAACCCGATGGAGGAGGCAGCCGCCTACCAGCAGCTGATCGAGGACTTCTCGATGACCCATGAGCAGGTGGCGACCCGGGTGGGTCGGAGCCGAGCCTCGGTGTCGAACACGCTCCGCCTGCTCCAGTTGCCGCCGGCGGTGCAGGTCATGGTCCGTGACCGGACCCTCGACATGGGCCACGCCCGGGCACTGCTCGCGAGCCCGGATCGCGGGTTCCAGGAGCAGTTGGCCAAGCGCGCCGCGACCGAGGGTCTGTCGGTGCGGGCGGTCGAGGAGGCCGTGCGCGAGCGCAGCGGCGAGGCCGGCCCCACCGGCCGCCCGGCCCCGGGGCCCGGGGGTGGCGCGTCGACGAACCGCCCGGCCGCCCTCCTCGAACTGGAGAACCTCCTCGGCGACCACCTCGACACCCGGGTCAAGGTGACGATGTCCGGGAAGCGGGGCCGGATCGTGGTGGAGTTCTCCGACCTCGAGGACCTCGAGCGCATCTACCGCGCCATGACGGATTGATCCCGCCCTTCGGCGTCGTGAGCCCGCCCTTCGGCGGTCCTGATCCCACCCTCCGGCGTCGTGAGCCCGCCCTTCGGCGGTTCCGACCGGGGTTCAGGTCTCGGGCGGGATGACCACCGTCGGGTGGTCGGCGGTGGTGTCGGGGAGCGGTGCCTCCACGCCGCGGCGCACCCCGCGGGCCACGGCCTGCCCGACCTCCTCGATATGGCGCACGAGGCGGGCTGTCGCGTCGGCGTCGTGCTCGGCGACTGGTTCGATGACGACGGCGGCCATGCGGGTCTCGCGCAGCACCGCCCGCATCCGGCCCCCGGTGTTGACCGGGTCGAGCGGCCCGATCACCGGCTCGAGCTCGGCCGACACGGCAGCGGCCATGCGGTACCCGGCCTCGGAGCGGTAGCGCTGCGACTCGAAGTAGCAGACCCGCGCCCCGGGCCGGTCGCCCGGCCGGAGGGCGAGGAAGAGGGCGGCCTCGAACCGGTTCGCCTCGTCGGCGAGCGCCGAGTCCTCCGCACCGTCGAACCGTGACACGACGCCGGCCCCCATGGCGGCGAGGTGACGTTCGACGACCGCGCCGAGCCGGGCCAGTTCGGGCGGGGTGGCGATGAAGACCCGCCGGCCGACGAACCGCCGCGACTCCGTGCGCAGTGCCTCACGCTCGCGAACGGCCGCCACCGACTCCCCCGCCTGCACGCCGAGTCGGTGGAGCGCGGCGACGGTCGAGGGTCCGACGATGCCGTCCTTCGAGATGCCGGCGTTGCGCTGGAAGTCGCGCAGACCCCGACCGGTGTCCGGTCCGAAGATGCCGTCCTCCCGACCTGCATCGAAGCCGAGGGCGTTCAGGCGACGCTGCAGGTCGAGGACGTCGTCGCCCCGGAGCATCGGTCGACGCTCCGAGAGCAACCGGTCGCCGAGGGCGTACCCGGTCTCGACGAGCGCGCTCCAGGTCTGCCGGCCGACGATCCCGTCGACCCGGATACGGCGCGACTCCTGGAACCGCCGCACCGCGGCCGCGGTCGACTCCCCGAACTCGCCGGGCTGATCGCCGCTCGGCAGTCCGAGCGCCGCGAGCCGGGTCTGGAGATCGCGGACCGGTTCGCCCCGATCGCCGACCCGGAGGACGCTGGGTGTCACCCGATGAACTCGGCGAGGTCCTGGAGGAGCTGGGCCTTGCCCTTCGCGCCGACGATCCGCTTCACCGGGGTGCCGTCCTTGAAGACGAGCAGGGTCGGGATGCTCATGACGTCGTACCGCCGGGCGGCGTCGGGGTTGTCGTCGATGTTGAGCTTGCCGATGGTGATGCGGCCGGCCTGCTCGGCCGCGATCTCGTCGAGGACCGGGGCGATCATCTTGCACGGCCCGCACCACTCGGCCCAGAAGTCGACGAGGATCGGGGTGGACGCCGCGCCGACGGTCTCGTCGAAGGTGGCGTCGGTCATGGTGACGGTGTTGTCGGACACGTCGGGGCCTTTCGCGTGGGGTGGCGCCGGTCGATCCGACGCACGGGTGGATGGGGGATCGTACCGGAGCGCAACCGCCGCGACCGGGTCCCGTATTCCCGTGCTGTAACCGGCTAACGGATTTTGCCGGTTACAGCAGTCACTCGTGGGCGGCCAGCCAGCGTTCGGCCTCGATGGCGGCCATGCAGCCCGATCCCGCAGCGGTGATCGCCTGGCGGTACACGTGGTCCTGCACGTCACCCGCAGCGAACACGCCGTCGACGCTCGTCAGCGTGGAGTCGGGCGCGGTGACGATGTAGCCGTCGCCGTCGAGGGTCAGGTGCCCGCGGAACAACTCGGTCGTCGGGTCGTGGCCGATCGCGATGAACAGCCCCGTGGCGTCGAGTCGCCGGGTCTCGCCGGTGACCGTGTCCCGCAGCACTACGCCCTCGAGCTTCTCGCGGCCGATGAGGGAGTCGACGACGCTGTTCCATGCGACCTCGATCTTCGGGTTCGCGAACGCGCGGTCCTGCATGATCTTCGAGGCTCGGAACTCGTCGCGACGGTGCACGAGGGTGACCTTGCTCGCGAACTTCGTGAGGAAACTGGCCTCCTCGAGTGCGGAGTCACCTCCGCCGACGACCACGATCTCGTGCTCGCGGAAGAAGAAGCCGTCACAGGTCGCGCAGGTGGACACCCCGCGTCCGACGAGGCCGGCCTCGCCCTCGAGGCCGAGCATGCGGGCGGTGGCGCCGGTCGAGATGATCATCGCGCGGCCGCGGTACTCGTCGTTGCCGACCCAGGCGCCGAAGGGCGACGAGGTGGCGTCGACGCGATCGGCGTTCGCCGTGATGAACTCGGCGCCGAAACGCTCGGCCTGCGCGCGCATGTTCGTCATGAGTTCGGGACCCATGATCCCGTCGGGGAAGCCGGGGAAGTTCTCGACCTCGGTCGTGAGCATGAGCTGGCCGCCGGAGGAGAACCCCTCGATGACGATCGGTCGGAGGTTGGCGCGCGCGGTGTAGATCGCCGCAGTGAGCCCGGCGGGACCGGACCCGACGATGAGGACGTCGCGGACCTCAGGCATCGGCGTCCCCCTGCGCGAAGCGTGAGCGCTGCCGCCACACGACGTACCCGAGGATCGCGAGCAGGATCCCCTCGACCATCCACACGGCCCAGACCGGGAGCGGGATGCTGAGCACCCGGTGCAGGCCGACGAGCAGCAACGTGAACGCGGTGAGGGCGAGGATGGTCACGAAGAGACCGAAGACGATCATGCGCGACGCGCGCTCGGCGGGCACCACCGCCTTCTCGCGGATGCCGACGACGACCTTCTCGATGGTCTCGACGGCGGTGTCACTCCACTCGGCCATGACGCAGGCACTCCTCGGGCTCGTGGGATCGCAGCGCCGGAGCGTACCCGTCGTCGTCCGCGGCGCGCCCGGCCGGGTCAGAGGCGGAGCGAGTAGAGGATGGTGCAACCCGCCAGGTCGCTCACGAATGCGACACGGGCGCCGGTGACCTCGGCCACGTAGACGACGGCCGGCTGCGCCTGCCATGTGCCGGTCGCCAGGAGGCTCACCGACCGGCCGGGGAGGTTCACGCGCACGCAGCGCTCCGCAGCGATGGAGAGCCCGGAGCCGTTCAGCACGCTCGTCGCGGTCGCGTCGGACCCGAGGCCGACGTCGACCCGACCCCGGCGCAGGACCGCGACGCGCAGTGCGTCATCGGTGCCGATCTCGCCGACCGGGCCGATGTACTCGTCCATGACGTGGGAGTGGCCGCCGTCGGCCTTCGGCGCGGGGTCGTCGTCGGTACCGGTGAGCAGGACGATCGTGAACGCCGCGGCGACGGCCACCGCGATGACCGCACCAGCGATGAGTCCGAGGTTGCGCGGCCGTCGCCACGCAGGTCTGGTGCCCCGCCGCGCCGCGACGACGGTGGAGATGCGTGGACCGAGTCCCGACCACCGTTCGAGTCGCTCGCGCGCCTCGGCCTCGGTGGTGTCGTGGGTGGCGGCGAACGCGGCCAGACGGCCGTCGAGCATGGCGACGACCGCG